>JBDREN010000223.1:0-25113 GCA_043819795.1 Elusimicrobiota bacterium | reverse complement strand
GGGAGCATCCCTCGACGGGATGTGACCGAGGAGCAACGCAGGCGCAGGCCGCTTCCAGGCGATTGCAGGCCCCGGAAGACTTTTGCCACGGGCTGCTGGGCCCCGACTCAGTAGGGCGGCAACAGGCGCCTAAAGCCGTGCGCCAGGACGACGGCCAAGAACAAGGGATTTCTCACCGCCAAGAGCGGCCAGACGAGGCCGAGCGGCTCAGAGGCGCGCTTCTCCACGGCGGCCGAATGCAGGCGCCGGGCCAAGGCGCGCATCCAGGACACGGTCCTGGGGAACTCCACTATCCCTTCCAGCCAGTCCGCCGGGATGGCCTCGACCCCGGCCGAGGCCCCGGCGAGGGCGCCGTAAATCGCCCCGGTGGTGTCGGCGTCTCCACCCAGGCTCAGGACGCGCCGCATGCCGCCGCTGAAATCGAACGGATCCGCCAGCCACGCCCATAGGACCGCGGGCACGGTCTGATACACGTATCCGGAGACGCCCCTCCTGAATCCCATCGCCCGCGAGAAGGCGTCGCCGCTCTGCCCCTTCTCGAGCGCGTGGTCGAGGACCTCCAGCCACCGCCGCGCCTCGGCGTCGTCCTCCGGGAAAACGGCGGCCAGATGGCGCAGGAGGTCTTTGACGAAGAAGTTCCCCGAGTGGCGCGTGACCGCGTATTGAGCGGCCATCGCCACGGCGAGCGCCCCTCTCTCCGTCCGCGGGTCGATATGGGTGAGCCGGGTAGAGGCTTGGACGAGCTTTTGGAGCTTAGCCGGATCGTCCCAGCACGCGACGCCGAGGACCGGGCTCCGGATGACGGGGCCGTTCCCCGCGGAGCGGATGCCGCTCCTGGACGGGGGAAACCCCGCCCAGAGCTTGAGGATGGAGCGCAGGGTGGCCAGGCCGATGCCGGCGGGCAGGCTCAGGAGCCAAAGCCTCAGCTTCCAGGCCAGGGCCCGCTCGAAACCGGACGGATCGTCCGGGGACCTCAAGTAGGACTGGGCCGTGAAGCTCGCGAGCTCGGTGTCGTCGCTCGCCATCCCGCGGCCAAGAATCAGGCGGTGGCGGATCTCGTCCCCGAATAGACGGTCCGCCCTGCGGGGCGTGAGGCCCTCGCGCGGAAGTCCCAGGCAGTCTCCCGCCATGAGCCCGAGGAGGCAGCCCTCGGACCGCGATAAGGAGGGGGGCTCCGCTCGCCTCATGGCCGCGCCGCGCCTTGCGGCCGCCGCCCGTTGCGGCTCAAGCCTCCCGCGCGCCCGATCAGCGGCCCCGGCGGATGCTCGACGGCTATTTCTTGCCGCCTTTGCCTTGGTCGTGCGGCACGGCGACGGTCGCCGTCCCCGACGAGCTGTTGCCCGAGGCGTCCTCGCAGCTCACCTGGACCGTGTACTCCCGGCCGTCGCCCTCGCCCGAGCGCTCGGCCCGGATGTCCGCCGACAGGCCGCCGGTGATTTCCCAGTCGGGCGAGGTGTCGCCGTCGCCCAAGCCGTCGACCGGCTCGTCGCTCGCTATCCCCGCGATCGAGCACGCGGGCGCGGCCGAGCAGTTGTCGGTCGCCGCCACGGACACCGACACAGGCGCCATCTTGTGGTTCGGCGGCCAGAGCGCGGCCGGATCGGCGCTCACGCCCGCGATGACGGGCGGCGCGTCGTCGGCCACCGTGACCGTCGCCACGCAGGAATCCGACTCGCCCATCGGGTCGGCGACCGTCAGCGTCACGGTGTTCGCCCCGATGTCACCGCAAGCGAAGGCCGCGGGCGTCACGCTGATATCGAGCGCGTCCCCGTCGGGATCGCTGGACCCGCCGTCCACGTCGGCCGCGGCGATGGCGGCATGGCCCGAGGCGTCGAGCGCCACGGAGATATCCCGGCAGACCGCCGTGGGTGGCCGGTTCTTGCACTTGCCGTTGCCCCCCGCGAAGTAGACGCCTCGTATCTCCTCCGCGCTCAGGACTCGGTTGTAGACGGCGAGCTCGTCGATAAGACCGTTGAAGACGCGGGTAGCGAGGTCTTCGTCGATCCCGATGAAAAGAGCGTTCTCAGAGACAGGCATATCGGACACCGCCGTGGAAGTGAACGGGGCTGCGACGCCGTCGACGTACAACCTGGCGACATCGCCCACGGCGCCGCGGACCACCGCCACGTGATGCCACCTGTCGGGTTCCAGCGTGGCCGCCGAAGCGATCGTATCGGGTTCCGTCGTCTTCCAAAAACCGGCGTACAGATGGTCGTCTTGGATCCCCAAAGTATATGCCTGGTGCTTATGCGCGATCCTGTCCACGCCCGAGACCGGGAACTCTCTCACGTTGATCCATGCCTCGATCGTGATCGCGGAGGAGATATCCAAGCTCTCGCTGTCCGGCACCTCGACGTATTGGGAGACGCCGTCCAAGCTCAACGCATTCCCGACCTTGCCGGGCGCGGTCGCCGCGCCGTTGGCCGGGCTTCCGTGGTTCCCGTCCCGGATGTCGTACACGGTCGTCGCGTCGGCGGCGTCCCCGTCCCACCAGCTGATCATGTCCGGAGGGGGAGTCGCGCACTGGGACTGGCACGCGGCGTTGCATCCGTCCCACGCCGTCTCGTTGCCGTCGTCGCACTGCTCCCCGAGATGCGGCTGCGTGACGCCGTTTCCGCAGACCTCGGTCCGGCACAGCGAATCGCATCCGTCATGGTCCGCGACGTTCCCGTCGTCGCACATCTCCCAGGCCATCACCACGCCGTCCCCGCATTGGACGTCGCACGCGTCGCCCAAGCCGTTGGAGAAGACCGTGGCGGCGCCCATCTGCGCCGCGCCGAACAGGTTCGTCTCCTGGCCGTTGAGCTCCTGCTCGTAGTACGCGAACACGGGGTGGTCGCATTCCATCCGCGCGCCCCGCGCCGCGTACAGCGACGATCCCCCGAACAGGATGAAGTTCGGGTAGGGGTCGGATAGGGCTCCGCCCGTCCGCGTCTCCAAGGCGCTGCCGTCGCGGCTGTAGAGCGTGCATGTCGTCCCCGCGGCCGGCGCAGCCACGGCGACATACTGCAGCGCCTGAGGGACGAAGTACTCGGAGCTCATCTCCTTGGCCGGAAGGAAGGTCGTCGCATCGCTCCCGTCGCCGTCCGCCAGCTGATGGACGCCGATCGGGTTGTCCGAGACCACGTGGGCGGCGAAGCTCCCTCCATGGTTGCCGTGGCCGCCGAGCTTTAAGGCGCCGTCAGGCCCAATCGACTCGTTGCGGCTCGTCCCGTCGCTGTAGTAGATGGTCACGTTAGCCCCGTCGGGCCCGGCCCCGATCTCCAGGTTCTGGGAGGGGACCCCGTACCAGTCGGTGCCCGCGGGATAGAAGTTGTAGCCGTCGCCGTCCTCGCTCGACGAGCGGGAGACGAGCACGGGCGCGTCGGAGACGATCCTCACCGTGTTCCCGTTGGGAATGTCCTGGGCGACCACCTTCACGCCCCCCCGCCGGACGGACTCGCTTCCGACCAGCTTGCCGCCGTCGTAGATGCCGACCTGCGCGCCCGTGAACGCGTACACGGAGAACGCGTCGGCGTGCCGGTCGCTCCTATAGATGAATTCGGTCCCGGCGAACCCCGGCGGGGCGCACGGGGCGCCGCCATCGGCCGTGGTGTCCGCGTAGAACAATCCCGCGCCCACGATGGGCGCGCCCCGGGGCGCGGCGACCGTCCCCGTCTGCCCCCGGTCGAGGGTCAGCACGGGGCCCACGCCGCTCACGGAGATCGTGTTGTTGTCCGCGAAGCTGGTCACGGCAAGCGGGGCTCCCGCGTTGTTCTCGTTCAAGTTGAAGCACACGTACTCCGCGCTCTCGTCGGTCATCTCCTGGCCCGGATTCGGGACCGACGGGCAGTTGTCGAGGTCGTCGTCGATGCCGTCGTTGTCCGCATCCGTGTCGCAGACGTCGCCCGAGCCGTCGCCGTCGCTATCGGCCTGATCGGGGTTGGCGACCGCGGGGCAGTTGTCGCAGACATCGCCGACGCCGTCGGCCATATAGCCCTGGCCGCCCGATCCCGCCTGATAGCCCGCTTGAATCTCTTCCGCGCTCAGCGGCCGGTCGTAGACGGAGACCTCGTCGATGAGGCCGTTGAAACTCTCATACCCCCATATGCTCCCCGCCACGAATCTCGTCGGCCTCTCGGGCTTGCCGGGAGAATCGCAGACGGACGACGACACAAGAGCGCCGTCATTATATATCCGGAAGAATCCCCCGGGCCCCGTATCCCACGTCACGGCCACGTGATACCACTGCCCGGAGAGCCAATGGTTGTCGTCCCACTCCGTGCCCCTGCCGGGGTAGGAGTTCTGGCCGACTTCGTAGATATACAAGATCAGGTCGTGAGGATTCCCGTAGGCGTTCCTGGCCTTCAAGAACCACGCCCCGGTGGAACCCTCTCCTTTCCCATTGGACCACAGATACTCATTCTGTGTCCTGTCGTCGGCGTTGATATTCGGCTGGATCCACATCGAGATCGTGCCCGTATCGCTTTCCAGCACGTCCCCGAAATCGACATAATCATCCACGCCGTCGAAGCTCAGCGCGCCGCCGACCTTGCCGGGCGCCCATGCGGGCCCGTTGACGAGAGTCCCCAGGTTGTCGCCGACGGAATCGCCGGCCGTCGTGCCGGAGCCCTCGTCGAACCTCCAGTACGACACCTTTCCGGGCGCGTCGTCGGTGTCCGCCTGGTCGGGATTGTGGTCGGTGGGACAGTTGTCGCAGACGTCCCCCAATCCATCGGCGTCCGAATCGCTTTGATCGGTGTTGTGCGCGTCCGGGCAATTGTCGGAACCGTCATCCACTCCGTCGTTATCCCTGTCGTAAGGGTATTCGTCGCACGCGTCACCGATGCCGTCGCCGTCCGTGTCCGCCTGATCCGGGTTGTGGTCATCGGGACAATTGTCGCACTCGTTCCCCAGGCCGTCGCCGTCCGGATCGGCCTGTTCCGGGTTAGGCGTATCGGGGCAATTGTCGACGCCCCCGCATACCCCGTCGTCGTCCGCGTCATTGTCCGCGTCATGGGGGCAGGCGTCGCACGCGTCCCCGGCGCCGTCGCCGTCCGCGTCCGCCTGGTCGGAGTTCGACGCATCGGGGCAGTTGTCGCACGCGCTTCCGAGCCCATCGGAGTCGGGATCCGCCTGATCGGGATTCCCGACCGCCGGGCAGTTGTCGCAAGCGTCGCCCAGGCCGTCGCCCATATAGCCATGGCCCGCTGATCCCGCCTGATAGGCCGCCTGGACCTCTTCGGCGCTCAAGGCCCGGTCATAGATCGCGACCTCGTCGACGAGGCCGTTGTGGAAGTAGCCCTGCGAGGTCCTTCCGATATAGGTGTGGGTGATGTCCCACGCCTTCGCGGTCGGCACCTGGTCCTTCAACTCGCCGTTGATGTAGATCTTGTGCTCGCCGCCCTCCCTGGTGCCGACCACGTGGTACCACTTCCCGACCTCCGGGACGACATGAGAATTGGCGGTGAGCCCCGCGTTATCAGGGTCTCGGAAGATATGGAAGGCTATCTCGGTCGTCCCGGTCGTCCACCAGCCCAGATACCAGGACGTGAAGCTCCACTGGTCATGTCCCACCACGCTCGTTCCGGCGATGATGTCGTTGCCGGCTATCGCGTCATATTTCGCCCACGCCGCGACCGTAAACTCCCTGGAGACATCGTCGAGAACATGCAGGCTCGCGTCATCCCCGACATCGACGTAATCATCCTTGCCGTCGAATTCCAGCGCGCCGCCGATCTGACCGGATGTCCATACGGGCCCGCCGACGAGGGTCCCCGGATTATCATCGGCGGAATCGTCCGCGGTCGTCCCGGAAGCCTCATCAAGCTTCCAATAAGACACCTTGCCCGGCGCGCCGTCGGTGTCCGCCTGGTCCGGGTTGTGGTCGGCGGGGCAGTTGTCGCAGGCGTCTCCCAGACCGTCGGCATCCCCGTCGCCTTGATCGGGGTTGTGAGCGTCCGGGCAATTGTCGGGATCGTCCTCGACGCCGTCATTGTCCCTGTCGTAGGGATACGCGTCGCACGCGTCCGCGATGCCGTCGCCGTCGGTGTCCGCTTGGTCGGGGTTGTGGTGATAGGGGCAGTTGTCGCACGCGTCCCCCAGGCCGTCGCCGTCCGAATCCGTCTGCGCCGGGTTGGACGTGACGGGGCAGTTATCGGACTCCACGCACAGCCCGTCCTTATCCGCGTCGTTATCCGGGTCATTGGGGCAGGCGTCGCACGCGTCCCCGGCCCCGTCCCCGTCCCCGTCTTCCTGACCCGGGTTCTCGCCCTCCGGGCAGTTGTCGCAGGCGTCCCCGGCCCCGTCGGAGTCGGAGTCCCCCTGCTCGAGATTCGGATAGAACGGGCAGTTATCGCAGGCGTCTCCCAGCCCGTCCCCCATGTTCTGGCCGAACAGCATAAAGTCGTCGAATACGACCTTGCTGATGGAGCCCCCGCTATGGGACGTGACGGCCATCCCCACATGCTGAGTCGGGGCGGCGGTCCCCACGTCGAACTTGCCGACCTTGACCCATGGGCCCTCCGGGCCCTCCGTACCGTAGAGGCCCTTGAACGTCGTTCCTCGCTTCTCGAGCCTCAGCCAGCTGGGATACACCGACGCGCCCATATTGACGTTGCTCTCCAGGAAGCCGTTGCCGTCGGAATCCCAATGCATCGCGTATCCGTTGCCGGGGGTGACGACGAGCACAACATAGCCCGAAGAGCCCCCGGCCGCGGCCATGTCGTTTCTGACCATGATGCCGGCCTTCGCCCACGCGTCCGTGTTCTGCTGGCTCTCGACCTTGACGATCGCGTCGAAGTCCCCCGTGACGGAAGTGTACACCGCGCCGTACTCGTCGTTATCGGTCCAGATATCGACGCCGTTGGCGCTTATCCGCATCGCCCCGTCCTTCTCCGCGAAATACGCCTCGGCGGAAGCGTGCGTGCTCCAAAGGCCCGACATGTTGTTGTCGGCGAAGCGGTCCTCGAAGACGAAAGCGTCGCGGTCTTTCTGCGAGAGGTTGGGCTCCTCGGGGCAGTTGTCGCAGGCGTCGCCCACCCCGTCGCCGTCGATGTCCGACTGATCGGGATTATGCGCGCCGGGGCAATTGTCCCCGCCGTTGCACACGCCGTCGCCGTCAGGATCGTTCATCGGATCGTCCGGGCAGACATCGCAAAGATCTCCCATCCCGTCCTCATCCGCGTCTATTTGCTCCGGATTAGTCACGCTGGGACAGTTGTCGCAGGCGTCGCCGAGCCCGTCGCCGTCCGCGTCCGATTGGCCCGGGTTCGGGATGGCCGGGCAGTTGTCGCACGCGTCGCCCACGCCATCGGGGAACATGGGCTCCGAGCAGCATCTGAAGGACCTGGCGGCGGTTTCCTTATAGCAGTCAAAGTTGGGATTATCGCATCCGATATAGTCCACTCTCGGCTTGTCGCCCGTCTTGCAGCTTCCGTCATCGACCCGCCATTCCTCGTTCTGGCCCTGCTCGTTCCAGTAAATATCCAGGCCGTGATCGCAGGCGTAGATGTATTCTTCCTTGGAGCACAACCTCTTGCTCTGGCCGGCGCAATAGTCGGTGGCCTCGAACCAGCTCGCGTCCCCGCCATGCTCGTGCGCGTCCATACAGAAATCGTCTCCCTGCTCCGCGCCGGCCATGCAGGCGTACTCGCTGTCGGCCTGATCCGGATTGTATATGGCCGGGCAGTTGTCGACCTCGTCCTCGATCCCGTCGTCGTCGGCATCCGCGGCCAAGACGCTTGCCGGCAAAGCCAGGCTCAAGCCAAGCATCGCCAATATCACGGCAAAAAGAATATCCCTCGCTTTCATCATACGGCCCTCCTTTGCGATTGCACGTCAGGAATGCATAAATACGACTCGGCGTCCGAATTGTCCGGTTTCCGTGTCCCTGTGGTCAATATCGGCTCATGTTCGCGCCTTCGGAGAAATGCCTAATCGAAGGTGCCAGATAGGATTTTCTAATTATATAGTAGGTCTTTACATGAAAGCCGGTCAATAAGGGAAATGCCTTTTCGGGAGGCAAAAATGAGCCCCTATTGAATCGGCCGACGCAAGCGACGCGCGCACGCGTTGTCCCGGCGCGGAGTCTGGCAAAAACCGGCCGATGCGGTTATGCTACTGGGAGGCCCGAAGGCGCGGGCCGAGGCGCGGGGGGGCGGGCATGCGGGTGATTCGGCTTTTCTTGGGTTTGTGGCTTGCGGGGCTCTTGGGGGCGCAGGCGGCCTGGGGCAGGGTGGGGATCTCCTCCCAGTTCGTGGACGTCGCCTTCCAGAACCTGGAGCTCGGGAGGACCTACAACATCCGGGAGCTCAAGGGCGTCCCGTACACGGTCAAGAACCGCGGGGACGCGCCGGTGGATGTGGTCGTGGAAGCGGTCGTCCCGGCGCCGCAGAAGATCGTGCCGTCGTACGAGGCCATTCCCGATCCATCCTGGATAACCCTCAACCCCACCCGCATGCTAATCGAGCCGGAATCCATGGGCTTCGCCGACATCGTCATCGCGATCCCGGACGAGCCCGGACTCGCGGGGCGCCACTTCCAGGCGATGCTTTGGGCGCATACGGTGGGGACAGGGTTCCTGGCCGCCGGGGTCAAGAGCCGCCTGCGGTTCTCCATCGGCCCGGGCCCCGAGGCCCTCGAGAGAGAGCGGACCCGCAAGGCGATGGCCACGCTGAACTTCGATCTCTGGCCCCACGCTCTGCACGTCGTGAAGGCCAAGGCGGGCAAGCGCTATGACGTCGAGCGCAAGGAGAAGAAGGTCCTCAAGCTCACTAACCGCGACGATGAAGCGTTGGAGCTGACGGTCAAGGCCATCCAGTGGCCCGTATCCACCCCTCCCGCCGGGTACGAGGTGGTCGAAGACCTTAGCTGGATCAGGTTCAAGCCCGAAAAGGTCCGGGTGAAGGGGGGCCGCGTGAAGGACATCCGCCTGATCCTCACCCCCCCGAAGGAGCTGGGAGGCAAGAAGGTCGTGTTCGTGGTGCAGCTGAGCCTTCCGATCGGGACGCCGGTCAGCGCCACGCACCGGGTGTTCGTGACGATCGCGGAGTGAGCGGCGGATACTCTTCGCGCGCGGCTAGCTCTTTGCTATGCGCGGCATGCAGGCGATCTCGTGCACGTGCAGGCCGAAGAACTCCGATGAGCAGGCCGGGGTGAGGACCAGCGCGGTGTCGGCGCCCTTGCCCGACCCGCCCAGAGCCAGGATCTCCTTGTTCGTCGGGACCAGGCCCTGGTCCGCGGCCATCACCGACACCTCCAAGGCGACCTTAAAGCCGTGGCCGATGGTGTAGTAGGCGCCCGCGACGATCTTATTGGGCGTCCATCCGCCGAACTCCTCTTGGATGGCCGTATTGATGCCGCTCATGGCGTGGCCGGCGGTCATGAACGTCACGCCGAGCTTCCCGGCCCGGGCCTTGATGCGCGGATCCAACCGGACCCATTTGGCCGCGTAGTTCGCCGCGTAGCTTACGGCGATGACGCGGGCCTTGCTCCCCGCCTTCTTCAGCGCGGCGGCGAGGTCCAGCGCCGTCCGCCCGCTGCTGCTGGCCACGACCGCGTGCTCGAGCTTGAGCTCGACGGCCCTTGCGGCCGCGGCGGCCAGGCACGCGGGGCATCCGGCCTTGCCGGGCTTGTCCAGATATAGGATGGATTTTATATTCATGTCGCCTCCGCGTTGAGCTGTTGTCCCCGGAATCGGGATAGTGTAGGCCGCCTCTCCGGACTTTTCAAGGATACGGGATGACCACCTAATAGATGAAGGCCGGCGCGGCTCGAACGCTCGCCTTACGGCTTGATAAGCGTCCCGCCGCCGCCCGTTCCGAGGATCGCCCGGCAAAGGTCTTCCGGTTTCCGGACGCAGCCGATGATGCGGGCCTCGCCGGCGCGGCCGGAGACGACGAGCGCGAACAGCCTCTCCACTTTCCGCCGCATGCCGCCCGTGACGTCGGGCGAATCCGATCCGCCCAGAAGGCCGGCGATCCGGTCCATGTTGCGGCGGTTGATGAGCTTGATGACGGAGCCCTTCGCGTCCAGCACGCCGCCGGTGTTGGACACCATCACGACCCTGTCGAAGCGCAGATGCCGGCTCAGGGCCGCCAGGAGGTCCTCGGTGGAGGCTATGGTGAAGCCCCGCTTCGTATCCGGAACGATGTCCCCGTGGACCAAGGGGATCTGCCCCATCCTCAAAAGCTCCGAGATGTTCTTGACGTCGATGCGGGTGACGGCGCCCCCCTTCGCCGTGGCCACGGCGAACGGCGAGACGGTCACGGGGGAAAGCCCCCCCTCGCCGCAATGCCGCAGGAAGAGGGAATTCATCTTAGCCATGGTCTGGCGGATCCTGACCATCCCTTCCCATCCGTAGTCGGGATGGACCCCCTTCACGGCGCCGTACTTCACGCCCTCGACATGCCCGAAGGAGCCGGCCCCGTGCCCGAGCACGAGGGAGAGCCCGCCCTTCCGCTTGGCCGCGCGGTCCAGGGCCTTGCGGATCATGCGGGCCGCCGACACGATGCGCGAGCCGAGCATCCTGTAGGCCACCGCCTTGTCCGTGATGAACGATCCGCCCAGCTTCACGAAGACGTTAGCTTTCTTCAACGATGACCTCCCCGTCCGCCACCCGCGCCGCCGCTCCGTCCTTCAGCCTCGATATGTCGATCCCGTCCACGGCCGGGACCTCGGCGATGATCGCGCCCACGGCCACGATGGTGTCGCATTCCCCGATGACCAGGGCCGCCGGGGCTCGGCCGGTCTTCTTGAGGGCGTAGATGACGTAGGACCCCACGGTGCTGCCCTTGGCGCGCGGGAACGCGAGGATGCTGCCTTTCACGGACTTGCCGTCCAGGGGATGCCCGGCCTCCCGGTATACGCCGGTCTCGGGGTCCAAGTGTCCGAAGAACCCGACGGGCTCGTCGGACCTCAGCACCGGGCCCGAGGCCGTTCCTCGAAATATGGTCCTGCCTTGGATCCGCGCTTTACCCATCCTATGCGGCGCTCCAAGCGCCTCTCACCGCGGCCTCGACGTTCTCTTCCGTGGTCCCGAAATAGACCCCGACCCCCTGGTGGGAGGGGAGGTAGAACGCGGCCTTCCCGGAGTCCGTGGCCACGCTCCGTATTCCCATTTCCTTGAGGGGAGCCACCACCATGCAGGTGTCGGCCACCAAGGCCGCGCCCGACCCCTTGAGCGCCGCGGCCGTGCCGTCCCGCTCGGCCCTCCGCCGGACCTCATCCGACGCGAAGACCCAGAGCGGCACCTTCGTTTTGCGGCCCCCGAGCATGCGCGCGATGCGCGCCAGGTCCTCGGAGGACGCGTGCGGACACCCTAGCGCCACCATGTCGATCCCGCCGTGCCCTGACCCAAGCGCCTTGCGCCCTTCCTCGATGCTGTCGATAACGGTCTCGCTTCCCGCCGCCGAGGCCAGCGCGGCGCCCTCCTGAACGGCCTCGGGCGTGACCCCGTCGAGATGATAGAGTCCCACCGAGCCGGACGCCGCCATGGCCGCGCCGAGCGCTTTGAGCCAGCTCAGCCGGGCCGGGCCTTCCGGCGGTCTGGCGCCCGTGATATAGGGCACGCCGCCCTTCTTGTCGGCGGCGAGGATGCGGCCGATCATGTATCCCAAAGCGCCCGCGTCCGCGCCGGCCTCCACCGGACACTCGACCTTGACGATCCTGGTGGGCAGCCTGCCCTCGTCTAAGTGCAGCGTGTGTCTGGGGGTCCTGCCCGTAAGGGCCGCGGCGATCGCGGAGGGCCCTCCCTCCCGGTTGGTCCTCGCTCCCAGCACCGAGTTCGCGAAGCAGACCGCGGAGGACTCCGCCCAGGCCACGTGCTCCCCGAACCCGGGGGTCAGGCCGGCATGATAGGGAGTGCAGGTCAGCGTCGGCTGGATCCCGAGCCGCTCCAAAGCGGAGATCACCCTCTCCTGCTTCTCGACGAAATCGGCGGGGAACCCGAGACTTTTCCAGAGCTTCCTGTCGGAGCCTCCGGGGTTCATGTAGGCCGGCACGACGGCTTTCGAGCCCTGCGCGGCCCACTCCTCGAGGAACGCGAGCCCGTGCTCGCCGATGTTCTTGTAGCTGACCCCGGAGACCTGGACGGACCCGATCTCCACCATATCGGGGGCGCCGTTGATTTCGCGCAAGGCGGCGAGGATCTCCATGGCCTTCGCGGCCCCGCCCCCCAGCTTTCCGCCGAGGATCGCGTCTTCCTCCGGAGACAGCCTCATCTCACCCGGGGACCTTCCTGAAAAGCGACCTGTCGGCGCCGGTCCGGATCGTGGCGTCGAGCCCCAGCTTCGTTCCCTGGCTCCCCTTGCCTTCCACATGGCACGCCGAAGGGTCGAGGGAACTCCCGGGCTGTTCGGTCAAGACCATCATGTCCCTGTCCGCCTGGAACCGCGTGGCGAGCGCCCATTCGACCTCGACGGGATCGGCGATGTCCACATCCTCGTCTACGACCACGCAGTGCTTGAGCGAGCGATGTGCCCGGAACGCGGCCTTCAGCGCCTCGCGGCCGTCCCTATCGGACCGCTTGGCGATCTTGACGACCGCGTGCAGCCAGGAGGAGCCTCCCGGCGTGATGCGCACGTCGAGGCATCGGCACACCTTGCCCGCTTCCCTAAAGATGTCGAGCTCCTTCGGGACGCCCATCAGCGTCTTGTGGTCCATCTTGCCCGGCACGATCGTGTAATGGACGGGGTCCTTCCCGCAGGCGACGCGGGTGATCTCGAAGACCGGCTGTCGCCGGACGATGTCCATCGTCCCGGTGATGTCCACGAAGGGCCCCTCCGGGCCAGTCTCCCCGGTGAACCTCCCCTCGATCACCATCTCGCAGGACGCGGGGACCTCCAGATCCACGCTCTTGCAGCGGACGAGCTCCACTTGCGCGAACCTGGCCGCGATGTCGAGCTCGTTGACGCCGGAAGCGGGCGAGAGGGCCGCCGCGAACAGGACGTTCACCGGAGCCCCGACGCATATGGCGGCCTCGAGGCTCCCCCCGCTGTTCTTGAGCGCCGTGTCGGTCCCCCGCCTTTCCACGACGCGCACGGTGCCCTCGCGCGGCCCGGTCATCATCAGCCTGTGATAGGAGAGGTTCACCCCATGTCGCGGATCGCGGACGATCCAGACGCCCGCGGTGAGGTAGGGGCCTCCGTCGCCGCGGTAATAGGTGAGGAAAGGCAGCCGGGAGATCTCCGAGCGGGGCACCTCGACGCTCCCGTAGCATCCCTCCTTGCGGACGATCCCCCTGCGCCCGCGCCTGGCGGGACCGTCGACGATCGCCGAAAGCTCGGCCAGGAAACGCTTTGGAGCCACTCCCAGTCGCCGGGCCAAATCGTCCCGGGTGGGGAAGACGTTCGCCAGCACTCTGCTTCCCCGCACGTTCTCGAGCAGGACCGGGGCGGGCTCCGCGTCGTTGATCAGCCTGGCCGCCTCGAGGACGGGCTTCACCCTCTTCTTCACGACCCGGAGCTTCCCCGAGGCCGAGTCCTTCTTGATGATCGATCGGATATCCATCATATCTGGAGACGGTCTTGGTTCGCGCGGAAAATCCGAGGATTTTCCGCGCGAACCGCTTTAGCGCACATCGCCCCACCGCCGGTACAGGCTGTTCTCGACGCCGAGCAGGTCCAGGATCTTTCCCACGAAGAAATTCGTCATGTCGTCCGCCGTCTTGGGGCGATGGTAGTACGCCGCGGCCGGGGGCATGATGATCGCGCCGTCCTTTCGCAATGCCGCCATGTTCTCCAGGGCCGAGAGCGACAGGGGGGTCTCCCGCGGGACGAGGATGAGCCTCTTCCCCGTCCTGAGCATGCCGTCCGCCGCCCGCACCAGGAGATCGTCGGCGTAGCCCGCGGCGATGCCGGCCAAGGACTTCATAGAGCAGGGCGCCACCACCATCGCGTCGGCCAAAAACGAGCTGCTGTTAAGCGGCGAGCGCGGATCGTCGTTCTCGTGGACGCGGACCTTCGCCGGGAACTTGAAGCCCTTGCCCACCTCGTGCTTGATGACGTCCCGACCCGGGGAGGTGACGACGGCGTGGACCTCGTTGCCGCGGGCGAGGAGCTCCTCCGCCAGCCTGATCCCGATGACGACCCCCGAGGCCCCGGTTATCCCGACGATCGCCCTCATGATCCCTTCCCCCTTTCGAGAACGGTGGCGACCACGGCGGCGGCCGCTCCCGCCGATTCGAGCGCTCCCTTGAGCCTCTCCGCGGAGGCGCGGTCGGCGGCCAGCGCCGCCATGCAGCCTCCTCTTCCGGCGCCGCTCAGCTTGGCCCCGAGAGCCCCCGCCTTTTGGGCCGCGCGGACCAGTCCGTCCAGCTCCGGCGACGAAACGCCGATCCTCTCGAGAAGCCGCTGGTTGGCGCCCATGAGCCCGCCCAGCTCCTCGAACGCCCCGTTCTCGAAGGCCTCCGCGCCCCGCCGGGCGATGTCCCCGATCTCGCGGAACATCGCGTCGTAGGCGGCTCTGTCGGCCGCGCGGGCCTTGGCGACGTCCGACACGATCTCGACCGTCTTATGCCGTACCCCGGTGTATCCCACGACCAGGAAGACGGGGGCCTCGGGCGCGTTCAAGAAATCCGGTGCCGCGCCCTTCCTGAAAAGCACCGGTCTTCCCGTGGCGATGACGGTATTGTCGATACCGCTGGGCGTGCCGTGGTGTATCTTCTCGATCTCATACGCGCTGTCGGAAAGCTCCCGCGGGGTGTGGGGCACGCCGAAGCACCGGAACACGGCTCGGAAGGCCGCGACCGAGACGGCCGCGCCGCTGCCGAGCCCGCAGCCGATGGGGATCTCGGAGCTGACCGAAAGGCTCCAGCCGTTCTCGGGGATGCTCTCGTAGCGGCGGCTCACCGAGCCGACGAGCTCCGCGAAGGGCCGCACCTCGTCCGCCGGGATGTCCTCCCCGCGGGACCACCGGATGTCGAAATCCTTGAGCTCCACGGCCACGGGAGCGTCGCCCTCCGTCGCGACGACCGAGGCCTCGGCGCCGGGCTTTTGGAGGGGGACGGCGACGGCCGGGTGGCCGTAGACCACCGCGTGTTCTCCGAGGAGGATAAGTTTCGAGGGGGCTCTTCCCGTCGCTGCTCTCATGCGGCCACCGGTATCAAAGACGGCCGCGGGCGATGCGCCGCCGGCGAGCCGGGAAGGTCGTTAGCCCTTCTTGCCGTTCTGGCGCTGGGCGAGCATCTTCTTGACGATCTCCCTCGCCCGGTCGAAGCGGATCCGCCCTTCCTGCACCATCTGGTCCGCGACCTCGATCGCCATGTTGCCCCACGCGCCGGCCGAGTAGGCCACGTTCCTGGCGTGGAGGCTCATGTGCCCCTGCTGGATCCCTTCGGTGACCAGGGCGCGCACCGCCGCCAGGTTCTGAAGGAGACCCGAGGCCGCCATGACCTCGGCCAGCTCCCGCCTCGAGGTGATCCCCATCAGCTTGAGGAGTATCTCGACGCCCGGATGCAGCTTCGTGACCCCGCCGATCGTGCCGACGGCGAGGGGCAGCGTGATCTTGCCGATCAGCTTGTCGCCGCTGATCCTGTACTCGGTCAAAGGGCGATACTGGCCGTCCCTCGCGGCGAACGCGTGGCAGGCCGCCTCAACGGCCCTCCAGTCGTTGCCCGTGGCGATGAGGATGCCGTCGATGCCGTTCATGACGCCCTTGTTATGGGTCGTCGCCCGGTAGGGATCCGCGTCCGCGAAATGATACGCCTTGACGATCCGCTCGGCGACATCCTTGCCGGAGAAGCCGCTCTTCGCCAGGCAATCCACCGGCACCTCGAAGCGCGCCGTCACGAGGGACTTGTCGCAGAGGTTGGTGATGATCTGGCAGAGAAGCTCCCCTCCCGATATCTCGGCGACGATGGGGCCCAGGGTCTCGACCATCGTGTTCACGGCGTTGGCCCCCATCGCGTCCACCACGTCCACCGACAAATGGACGATGAGCATGGGGCCGCTCTTGGTCTTGAGCTTGCGGACGTAGAGATCCTTCGCCCCTCCGCCCAGCTTCGCCAGCATCCGGTCCTGCTTGTTCGCCAGGCGCAGGAGCCTCTGCTTGGCCTTCTTGAGCTGCCTGACGGCCTCGTCGGGGTTCTTGACGTTGACCAGCTGTATCTGCCCCTCCATGATGGGGGCGGAGGAGGTGGAGGATATCTTGCCGTGGTCCCGGATGAGCTTCGCGGCGTAGCTGACCGCGGCGACGATGGAGGTCTCCTCCACGGCCATGGGCACGATGTAGTCCTTGTCGTCTATCCTGAAATTGACCGCGAGCCCCAGGGGCAGCCCGAATACGCCGATGACGTTCTCAATCAGCGTATCGGCCTTTTCGGCCGTGAGCGTCTCGTTCTTGAGGATCCACTTCTCCTTGGTCGAAAGGCGGAGCCACTCGTCGAGCTTGTCGAGGCGCTCCCAGACGTCCAACTTGTAGAACCCGGGGAAGCGGGAGGTCCTCTGCTTCTCCGGCGCTTCCTCCATCACTTTCTGCGCGTTTGCCATTCTCTGAGTCTTCCTGTGATCATCGGTTTATGCTTCTTCAAAGAACGGATGTCTTTGGCCCCGACCAGAAGCATCACGGACTTAAGCTCTTTGATGAGATTCCGGAGATAGGCGAGCGCGCCTTTGTAGCCGCCGCTCCGGTAGGCCCGGAGGACCGGGAGGGCCGCGCCGGCGACATCTGCGCCCAGAACGAGGCATTTGGCCGCGTCCAGCCCCGTCCGTATCCCGCCCGACCCTGCGAGCTGGAAACCCATGCCCGAAACGTCGAGGAGAGAGGCGGCCGTGGGGATGCCCCATTCGTCCATCCACGGCCTTTCGGAGGGCTTCATGCCGCTTCTCAGATGCTCGACCCGGGGCCACGACGTCCCTCCCGCCCCCGCCACGTCCAGCGTCTTGACCCCCGCCTTCTTCAGCTTGGCGGCCACGGTCCGCGAGATGCCGCAGCCCGTCTCCTTCACCATAATCCTGCCGGGCATGCGCTTGGTCAAGGCCTTCAGGGTCCGGTAACCGTCGGGGAAGCGCCGGTCGCCCTCTCGCTGGCTGAGCTCCATGGCGGGATTGAGATGGATCGCCATACCGTCCGCCCGGACGTCCTCGGCGAGCTCCACGATCCGCTCCGGCTCGGTAGCCGCCGCCTGCTGGACGCCCAGATTGCCGAGGATCAGCGCGTCGGGGGCGTAACGGCGGACCTGATAGGACCGCGCCTGCTTGCGGTCCTCGAGCATGGGGCGCTGGCTTCCCAGGCAGAACGCGATGCCGAGTTCCTGGGCCGCCTTGGCGAGGTCCCTGTTCAGGGCCGCGGCCTCCTTCACCCCGCCGGACATGGCGCTTATCATCAGGGGCGCCCGCAGGGGCTTACCCATGAAGCTCGTCCGCGTGTCGATCTCGTCGAACGAGATTTCCGCGAGAGCCTCGTGCACGAGATGAACGTCCTCGAGCAAGGTGGTCGTGTCCCTGAACTCCACGTCCATCTCGGCGCAGATCTTCAGGTGCTTGAATTTACGCTCCTGCAGCATGACGGTCGGTGCTCTTATTTTACAATTCTTTGGGGCGATCTTCCGGCGCCTCGCCGGCGCTCAGAGCTTTTTCAGGACCTCTTCGATGATCCGCTCGAGGTCCCGCCGGGACGCCCCTTTCCCTGCCGGCGCGGCGACGGGGGCGGCTCCCGTTCCCCGGGTGGGGCATCGGGGCTGGCGCTCGGGGGGCTTATCGAGGCCGAAGTAGCGGGCCCGCGCCTCGAGGAGCTTCACCACTTCCTCCTCCCGCAGCGGCTGCTCGCGCTTGAGCTGCCTCACGACGAGCAGGATGCGCGCGTAGTGCTCGACAAGCTCCATCTTCGCGAAGGCGTCGAAAAGGTCACCCCCGAACGTCACGACGCCGTGGTTCGCCAGGAGGATGGCGTCATGGTCCTTGACCAGGCCCCGAAGGGACTCGGGAAGCTCCTCGGTCCCCGGCGTGCCGTAGGGGGCCAGGGGCGCGCAGCCGAGCGCCTGGATGAACTCGGAGGCCAGGGGCTGGTCGAGAGCGACGCCCGCGCACGCGAAGCCCGTGGCCGTGGCCGGGTGGGCGTGGACGACGGCCTGGACGTCGGGGCGGGCCCGCAGGATCATCCTGTGCATCGCCGACTCGGATGTGGGCGCGTGCCGGCCCGAGAGCCGGCGGCCGCCCATGTCCACGACCACCAGGTCCTCGGTCCGGAGATCCCCCTTGCCGATGCCGCTCGGGGTGATCAGGACGCGCCGCGCGTCCAGGCGGGCGCTGATGTTGCCGGATGTCCCCGGCGCGAAGTCCTTCGCGGCGAGCAGCTTGGCGTAGCGGACGACCTCGGTCCGGAGTTCCCTCTCGGAGGCGTTCTGGGTCATAAGCAGGGTTCAATCATAGTAAATTCCAGACGGCGCGCGCATTTCGGCGGCCCCCTGTCGGCGGCCCCCCCCGCGGGGGGCCGCCCATGCGGGGGGGCAGATGCCTCTGCCCCCCTCCTATCCCCGCGTCCCTCCCCGCGGGGGAGGGACGCGTACGAGTGGACAACGAGGCCCGATGGGTGCTAACCTACCAACGCCGCTCGAGCGGACCGCTCCGCGTCGAGCCGACCGACCGATGAGCCGAGCTTTCGTCAAAGAGGAAGGGGATCAATACGGGGACGAGCTCCCCGAGCGCCCGGTCCCGCCGGGCCCCAACTACGTTACCCCGCGGGGCAAGACCCTCCTGCGCGAGAGGGTCCTCGATCTCGAGGCGGAACGCAAGCGTCTAGTCTCGGGGGACGTCACGACCGCCAAGCAGAGAAGGCCGGTCGAGCGGGACCTTCGCTATTTCGAGGCCAGGCTCGAGAGCGCGATCGTGGTGGACCCCGCCAAACAGGAGCCCGGCGTCGTCCGCTTCGGGGCCAGCGTCAAGACTCGGGAGCCGGACGGGAATACCCGCGCCTTCACTATCGTCGGCCACGACGAGGCCGACGCGGAGGCCGGCACCGTCAGCTGGTCCTCGCCCCTGGCCGAGGCCGTGCTGGGCGCCAAGCCGGGAGACAAGGCGACTTGGCTTCGGCCCGCGGGCGAGACGACGATCGAGATCCTGGAGGTCGAATTCCCGAAGTGAGCCGGCAAGAGTCCGCTCCCGCCCGAGGCCGGAGCGCCGCCGGGCCGTGGATCGCCCTCGCCCTGTGGTGCGCCGTCATCTTCGGCCTATCGTCTCTTCCCGGAGGCGGGACCACGCCAGTGGAGTTCCGGGACCCCCTCTTCTACCTCGGCCTCGCCTTCCGCAAGCTTTGCCATCTGGTCGAGTACGCCGTGCTCTACGCCCTGGCCCGGCGCGCGCTGGCCGGGACCGTCTTCGCGGACGGGCGTCTGGCGAGCCTGTCCGCCTTCGCGTTCTGCGTGCTCTACGCCGTGACGGATGAATGGCACCAGAGCTTCGTTCCCGGCCGTCTCGGCAGGTGGTCCGACGTCCTCATCGACGCGCTGGGCGCGGCCGCCGCGCGAGCACGCCTCGCGCGCGGGACCGCCGAGATATCCAGATACTGAGCGGGTAGGGCCCGCACCTTTTGCTGTTAAGTTAGAGGAGCGGCACAGTCGGGAGACGGGCCTACGGGCGACGGCCGAAGCCCTCGTCAACCAGATACCACTCGTCCGCGCCGCGATCGCGCTTGAGCAGGCGCGGGCGACCGTCGTCGCCCATGACCCTGAAATAATCCGAGATCGGCTGCCTGGGTTCACGGCCGCCCTCGCACCACCGCTCCAGGACCTCCTCGACCCGCACCCAGCGGTCATCCCGGTGGAAACTCAGGGGAGCCTCGCCGGCCTTGTAGCCGGCGCTGCAGCGTACCTGGATCGCAATGAGCTTCATTTATCGTCCGGGCGCACCTTAACAAAAGGCCTGGCCCGGAGACCGGGCCAGGCCTTGCGGCCGCGACTCGTGATACGGCCGGACTAATTGACCGAGACCTGCTTCGCCTGCACGTGGATCCGCTTGTGCTTCTTGACGTGGTGCTTGGTCGAGCCGTTCCCCTCTTTCCCGATCACCTCGAGCCGCTTGCGCGCCTCGCGCTTGCCGAGCTTCCGGATGCCGATCAAAGCGCCCCTGGCGGCCGCGCGCGGCTTGGCCTTGCCGCCTTCCCAGCCGACGACCGAGCCGGCGCTCACGCCCAGCAGCTTCGCGAAGCTCTCCCGGGACAGGCCCAGGCGCTTGCGCTGGCTCCGGATCAGGCGCGGGCTGAGCCGCGCGATCTCGAGCTCCTTCTCGGAGGCTTTCGGCGGGGCCTTGAGCTTTGCGTTCAGATCGGTCATGAGATGGGTGTTGTCGCGCTGAAGCTGCGTCAGGATGCGCCGATACTCGGCGTTCTGATGCTTGAGCACCACCACGTCTTTCTTCATTTTAGCGAACGTCGGGCGCGTGGCCCGGCGTGCCAAGCGGACGATCTCGGACTTGAGGATCGTGTATAGATTCGCCATGTCGTTAGCCTCCGGCGGTCTAGGATCAATTCGGGATAATTGTATAATTTTTCTTCCCGCTTTCAAATCCCGGCAAGGCCCGGAATAGCGTGCTGATAGCTATTTCCCCCGGCCAAATGCTCTATAATAGGTTTACGCCCGGTTCGATGCCGGAGGTTCCCGAATTTGAAGGACCTCGCCTTTCCCGCTGTCGTGCTCGCCGGCGAAGGACGCTCGGCCAAGACGGTCTACGGCCGAAACAAGGTCTACCTTGAGCTCGACGGCCGGCCGCTCGTCGCGCACCTGGTCTCGGCGCTCCGGCGCGTCCCCGAGGTCTCCGAGATATGGGTCGTCGGCGATCCGAAGCGCCTGAAGGCCGCCCTCGCCGAAGAATACCTCCCCGGCAAGCCGGGAACGCCGGTCCATATCGTCCCGCAGCGCTGGAGCCTGTTCGAGAACGCATGGGGGGCCTTCCGGATGCTTCTCCCGGGAGCCGGACCCGAGGGGAGGGACCCCAAGCCGGAGGACTATGACACCCGCGCGCTCTACCTGTCGGGAGACCTCCCCTTCGCCACCCCCGAGGAGATAACGCAGTTCATCCGCCGCGCCGGCCGCGCGAGATGCGACTACGCCATCGGCATGGTCGGCGCCGAGGCGATGCGGCCCTTCCACCCGAAGTCGCCCGGGGGGCCGGGCATTCGGATGATGTGCTCGAACTTCAAAGAAGGCCGCTTCCGCCACAGCAACCTCCACCTCGTCAAGCTCGCGCGGATCGCCCGCTGGCGCCGGATCGAGGAGACGTTCGAGCATCGCTACCAGAAGCGGCTCACCAATATCGTCCGGCTGGCCCTGCACGTGCTTCTGGCCGAGGAAAGCGGGATAGCGACCCTCCTGGTCTTTCTCCACCTTCACCTGGCGTCGTTCGCCGACAGGAAGGGCTGGCGCCGGACGGCGGACCTCATCCGCCGGAGCCTCCCCATAGCGAGAGTCGAGAGCCACGTGGGCCGCCTGCTGGGTGCGTCCTTCCGCCTGATCCCGACGGACATGGGGGGCTGCGCCGTGGACATAGACAACGAGGGGGACTACGACGCCGCCCGGGCGCGCTACTCGGAGTGGCGGACAGACCAGCAGCGCCTGGCGAGGCAGCGCTCCTCGCCGTCCGTGAGCGCACGCCGGCCGGGCCCCTGATTAACGACGGTCCGCGGAAGCCCCGCCGCTACTTGTTGAGGTAGAGGGTCTGCGTGGGGTAGGCGAACTCGATCTTCTGTTCCTCGAATCGCTTCATCAGCCCCAGATTGATCGTCTGCTGGATGTCCATGTACAGGTTGTAGTCGCCCGACAGGACGTAGTAGACCACCTCGAAATCCAGGCTGGAAGAGCCGAAGGCCTTGAAGTGCACCCGGTCGAGACGTGCCTCCTTGACCCCGCCCACGACATCCTTCACGATGTCCGGGATGGTCCGGACCTTGTCGTAGGGCGTCTGGTAGACGACCCCGAACCCGAAGACCACGCGGCGCTCCTTCATGAGCTTGTAGTTGCGGATGCGCGAGTTGGTCAGGTCCGAGTTCGAGAAGACCAGCATCTCCCCGCCCAGGCTGCGGATGCGGGTCGTCTTGATGCCCACGTAGTCCACGGTCCCCATCATGTCCCCGACGATGATGAAGTCCCCGACCTTGAACGGCTTGTCCGTGAAGATGACGAAGGAGCTGAAGAGGTCGCCAAGGATCTGCTGGGCCGCCATCGCCACCGCGATGCCGCCGATGCCGAGCCCGGCCACGGCCGCGGTGATGTTGACGCCCAGGTTGTCGAGCACGAACAGGAGCGCCCCGACCCAGATGACCCCGTTGAGCAGGTGCTGGATGTTCCTGAGCGCGGACGAAGCGTGCGCGTCCTCGATCCCGACCTTCTCCGTCGCGTTGCGCAAGACGTAGCCCAGAAGTTCCTGAGCCAGCGTCACGGCCCTCCAGCTCAGCACGATCACGAACGCCACGTGGATGATCTTGTGGAAGGTGGGGTTCGCCTGGAGCGGATGGGTGGCCAGATACAGGGCGATTACGGCGAAATCCAAGGAGCTGATCTTGGCAAGCAGATTCACGAGGAAATCGTCGAACCCGCCCCCGGTCTTGGCGGCCAGCTTGCGCAGGCGGCCGACCAGAATCCTGTGCGCGATGTAGGCGCCCGCCAGCACCCCGGCGAACGTGAGCGCCGCGGTCCCATAGGCCTGGACGGTGTTGCCCAGGAACTTCAACTGAAGCAGGTCGTTAAATCCTTGATTCATACGATGGAGTATAGAATATTTCCCGCCCAGACGACGATCCGGGCACGCATGGCGCGCGCGGGGCTCCTCACCCGGACATCTGGATCAGACCCGCCGCCCCCACGATGAGGGGGAATACAAGGCGAGCCCCGCGTGGACGCCTGCGATGCGCCGATCCAGGAGGTTCATGGGGCCATGTTTTCAGGCCGAGGTGAACGGGTATGCGCCGAGGAACCCCGCGGACAGGAGATTCTATCGCATGTGGCGGAGGGGCGGGCGCCGGGCTGCAGGGCATCCGGCACATCTTCGGGCGGCCGTACCATCCTCAGACCCAGGGGAAAGTCGAGGCGGTGAACAAGAAAATCAAGGGACGAGTGAAGCTCGTGGTCTACTGCTCGCCGGAGGAGTTGGAGAAAGCTATCGCGGCGGCGCTTCCAAGAACGCCGTGCTGACCCAGATATGGGTGGCCATGTGCTACTACCTGCTGCTGGCCTACATCAAATTCCAGTCTCGCTGCCGCTTTTCCCTCTTCCACCTCCATCGGCTGATCCGCGAAACCCTGCTCGACCGCGCCTCCCTGATGGACCTGCTCAATCTCAACGAGGCCCGGCTCGCCAGGCTCAATCGTCAAGACCTACAGCTATGCCTCCAACTTTAACCGGACAGGAATGGATTTCACAATCATCCCGCCCATAATCGGGCTACCGTATCATTGTGCCCCTGCTGCCGAGCTTTGTCAATTAACAAGCATGTTGCTGCATGTAACATTGTTTGTTACATATTCCTTAATAAAAAGGCCTATTTTACAAGTTCGTTTTGGCTTCTATTCGCTCAAAGTTCTTATATGTGCTATGCCGCTGTGGCGTTGAACTTAAAGAAATTCCTGGCCGGCCGGATGGGCAATTCCCTTGTCCTACGCCCGCATAGTCCGACTCGCATCTGTCGCTCCGGGAGTCGGCGGCCGTGGTCATGATTCCGTCGGCATGCACAAGACGGCGGCCTCCCGACTATATATACTGTCGGCTATGGATGCGCCTTTCATGCAAGAAGCGGTAAAACGGGTCCGGGCCGAACTCTCCGGGAAAAGCCGGCTCTGCGCGCTGACGGGCGCCGGCATCTCGGCCGAAAGCGGCGTGCCGACCTTTCGCGGCCCCGGCGGGCTCTGGCGGAAGTTCCGCCCGGAAGAGCTCGCAACGCCCGAGGCCTTCGCGAGCGACCCGCGCCTCGTCTGGGAGTGGTACGACTGGCGCCGGGGGCTCATCGCCAAGGCCGAGCCGAACCCCGGCCACAAAGCCCTGGCCGCGATCGAGGCGCGCTGCCGGGACTTCTGGCTCATCACCCAGAACGTGGACGGCCTGCACCGTCTGGCCGGGAACCGGCGCATCCTGTATCTGCACGGCGATATCTGGCGGATGCGCTGCATCTCCTGCGCGCACGCCCTCGAGGACCGCACGACCCCGCTGCCGGAGATACCCCCCCGATGCCCGGAATGCGGGGGGCTGCTGCGTCCCGACGTGGTCTGGTTCGGGGAGAGCCTGCCGCCCGGGACCTTCGAGCGGGCCTTCTCGGCGGCCCAGAGTGCCGAAATATTCTTCATCGTCGGGACGGCGGGAGCCGTGGAGCCCGCCGCCTCTCTGGCCCGGATCGCCAAGAAGGCGGGCGCGTTCGTCGTCGAGGTGAACCCGCAGCCCTCGGCCCTCACGGCGGTGGCTGACGTCTCCCTGCGGGGCAAGGCCGGCGAGATCCTCCCGCTGCTGGTGCCGCCCGAGGGAGGGTGACGCCGGCCGCCGCGCCGCGGGCCGCGACGCGCCCCCCGGCGGCGGAAAATCGGGTTTGACAAAGCCCCGAGGTTTGCGATACAATTCAAGAATCTTACGGAGTCTTTTCCTGGACGATTCCTGGAAACGACCCTTGATATCTCATGTCGCCGGCATGAAATATCTAGAGTCGTTTTCGTTTGCGGGCGTAGTTCAGTGGTAGAACACGAGCCTTCCAAGCTCGTTACGTGGGTTCGATTCCCATCGCCCGCTCCAATTCCGGCGTAAGGACCGGATATCAGGACCGGCGGCATGGCCCGCCGGCCTCACGAAGGGGTGCGACCCACGGGAACTCCCCTTCGGGGGTGACAGCGAGGCGTCGCCCGAAGGGCGAAAGCCGCGCGCCGACAGGGGGCAGAGCCCCCTATTGGGGAGCACCGAGCGGAGGACTTATCCTCTCGGAGCGAGGGGCGGGCCCGGCCCCTCAGCGCCGAAAGGCGCGGCTACGGGGTTGTTGACCTCGGCCGGGCCGTAGCCTCCGGCCTGATGGCCGGATGCGACATATTCAGTGCGCCGCATGGCCGGCGCACCTTAGTGGGGGTGACCCGCAAGGCCCACTAAGTCGATGTGGGCCTTGCGGGCGCGAGGGGGCGGAAGCCCCCAGCGAGAGCACCCGCGCGAGCACGGCACCTCTCTCGCGCGGGCCTTCA
>JBDREN010000222.1:0-70656 GCA_043819795.1 Elusimicrobiota bacterium | reverse complement strand
CAAGCCGCGGCAGTAATCACCCAGGCTCTGATGCCGGTCCGCATGCCCCAACGCTTCGCATAGGTACGACATGTAACGCTCCAACTCGGTTTCCTTTGCCATGCGTACATTGTCGCATATTTATGACACAGTAGTACTAGGGCCCTAAGTGATCGGGGGGCAAGTACCCGGGCGACGGGAGGCCCAGTCAGCGCCGGTTGCGCGAAGCGCCAACCGGTCGCTTACACCGCTGGGTTATGAAGGGATTGC
Organism: Elusimicrobiota bacterium; assembly: GCA_043819795.1. Taxonomy (GTDB): domain Bacteria; phylum Elusimicrobiota; class Elusimicrobia; order UBA1565; family UBA1565; genus JBDREN01. The sequence goes on along the minus strand of JBDREN010000222.1, from coordinate 70,407 downwards.
CCGCCGAAGGCGGGCTGAGCTTCTTGATAGTCTGAGGTGTAAGCACGCCAAGCGCTGCGCGCTTGACGCGCTGAACCCGAGGCTTCGGCCCCGAGCGCGGCGAGGGGCGCGACATATTAGTCGCCGACATGGTTCGGCGACCTTAGTGGGGGTGACCCGCAAGGCCCACTCGGGCGATGTGGGTCTTGCGGGCCCGAGGGGGCGGCAGCCCCCAGGGGGAGCGCCGAGCGGAGAAGCCTTCCTCCCGCAGCGAGGCTTCAGCCCCGAGCGCGGCGAGGGGCGCGACGAACGCGCTTCTTGCGGCGCTTCTCGGCGGCTTTGAGGAGGTTCCAGCGCCGGTGGACCTCCCTCGGGGTGAGCTTCTCCTTGCGGGTCCGGCCGAAGACGTGCGGGTGCCGGCCGACGAGCTTGCTCTTGAGCGCCTCCATGACATCGTCTATGTCGAAGCGCCCGGCCTCGCGCGCGATGTCGGCGTGAAAAAGGACCTGAAGCAGGACGTCCCCGAGCTCGTCGGCGAGGTTGTCCCAATCCTCCTTCCGGACGGCTCGGCACACCTCCCTCGTCTCCTCGCGCAGGTACTTGAGGAGCGAACGGTGCGTCTGCTCCCGGTCCCAGGGACAGCCGCCCGGAGCGCGCAGCCGCGCCATGAGCCGCACGAGCTCCCCGAAGGAAGCCTTTCGCTTCCTCGCGCCGGCAGACCTCATCATCGCTTCTTCTTCTTTCCCCGGCGCGGGGCTTCCGGCCGCCCCCCGGACGCAGGCTTGAGATCGATCTGAGCCTTCCCGAGGTCCACTTTCGCGATGCGCACGCGCACCCTCGCCCCGACGCGCTCGCTCATCTCCGCCGCGAGCCCCCGGGCCCCGGAGCCGTCGAGCTCCACGAGCGCTCCTTGGGGCAGGACCCGCGAGACGGTCCCCGAGTAGACGCGCCCCACCTCGCGCTTTAGAAGCTCGACGCGGAGGATGTCGACCGCCCGGCGCTCGGCCTCCGCCGCGAGCCGCTCGCGCTGGGAGCAGTGCGTCGCCGCGCGGGCGAGGTCCACCCCCGCGTCGCCGGACGCCGCTCGCCGGGAGCGGACCTTCCCGCGCATGGTCCGCTTGACGGCGCGGTGCACGAGAAGGTCGGGATAGCGCCGGATCGGGGAGGTGAAATGGGTGTAGGCTTTCGAGGCCAGCCCGAAGTGGCGTCCAGGAACCGCGGAGTAGACCGCCATCTTGAGGCTGCGCACGGCGAGCACCGTGATCGTCTCCTCGAGCGGGTGCCCCGAGACCCGCCTAAGCAGTTCAGCCAGGCCGCCCCCCGCCGGCGCGGCCAGGTCCGCGGGCGGGCGCACGCCGAGGCGGCTCACCTCGTGCGCCAGAGCCTCGAGCTTGGCGGGATCGGGGTCCTCGTGCACGCGGTGCAAGGACGGCTCCCCGCAGCCCAAAAGATACCGGGCCACGGCCTCGTTGGCGAGGATCATGAACTCCTCGATGAGGCGATGGCTGTCGAGCCTCTCGCGGCGGCTGACGCCGACCGGGGCGCCGCGGGCGTCGACCTCCACCTTGTATTCCGGGAGGTCGAAATCCAGAGCGCCTCGCCTCACGCGCGCGGCGGTGAGCCGCTTGGCCAGCTCCCCCATCGAGCCGATGGCCCCGGCCACGGCCTTCGGCAGCCTGCCGGGCCGGGCGCCGAGGAGGATGCGCTCGACCTCCTCGTAGGTGAACCGGTGGCAGCTGCGGATCACCGACTCGGCCAGCCGGCAGCCGAGGACCCTTCCGCGCTCGTCGAGGTCCAGAAAGCACGAGAGCGTCAAGCGCTCGGCGTGCGGCATCAGGCTGCAGAGGCCCTCGGACAGCTTCGGCGGCAGCATGGGGACCGTGCGGTCCGGCAGGTAAACGCTGGTCGCGCGACGGAAGGCCTCCCGGTCGAGCGCCGTGCCCGGGCGCACGTAATGGGACACGTCCGCGATGTGGACCCCGAGGCGGAGGCACGACCGGCCCTGCGGCTCGATGGACACCGCGTCGTCGAAGTCCTTGGCGTCGGCCCCGTCGATCGTGAATACCGGGAGATCGAAGAGCTCCATCCTCCCGCGCCAGGCGGTCTTGGGCACGCGGTCCGGAAGGTCCCGGCTCTCGCGCAGAGCGGCCTCCGAGAAGCTCTCGGGAAGCTCCCGCTCCCGCAGGACGGCCGAGGCCCGGACGCCGGGCGCCTCCGGCCTGCCGAGGACCTCCACGAGGGTGCCGGCGGCCGACTCCTCCTGCGTGGGCCAATGCGTGAGGCGCACTACGGCCAATCTCCCGGCCTCCGGTTTGAGGCCGGGCGCGGACGAGAGCACGCGCACGCCCTCGCCCTGCTCCGGGAACGCCATCCAGCGCTTGAGCTCGCGGCGCAGGATCCCTACGACCGTCTTCCGCTTGCGCTCGAGGACGTACACGACCTCGCCGACCACCCGGCCGCCGCGGTCCCGCCGCAGCCGGACCAGGACGCGGTCGCCGTCCATGGCCAGACGCAGGCTCGGGCCCCTGAGATAGATATCCGCCTTCCGGGGGTCTTCGGAGATGAGGAACGCGAACTTGCCGTGGTGCTGGATCGTTCCCTGGAAGGATTGCGCGCGCTGCGCCTTCAAGCGCCTTCGTGCCATGGCGTAGACACTACCATATCTCAAACTGCTATGATGCCCCGTCCACTTTCGTGGACGCAACCGAGAAATTAGGGAGACACGTCCATGACACTGCTGCCTACGCTCGTCCTCGCCGCCATGACCGCGTCCCCGGCCGGCGCGGCCGAGGCGACGCTCGAGACCGACATCCAGAAGACTTTCTACGCGCTCGGAGCCAACGTCGGCGCCGACCTCGCCTCGGGATTCTCGTTGTCCAAAGACGAGCTCCGCATCGTCACGATGGGGCTGCAGGACGGCGCGTTGGGCCGCAAGCTTAAGGTGGACACCACGGACTACGACAAAAAGATCGGCGAGCTCCAGACAGAGCGACGCGAAGCGACGAACAAGGCGTACCTCGACAAGGCCGCCAAAGAAGAGGGCGTAAAAAGCTTCCCCTCCGGCCTTCTCTTCAAGGAGCTCAAGCCCGGCGAGGGAGCCAAGCCGGAAGCCACCGACACGGTGAAGGTGCACTACCACGGCACGTTCACGAACGGGAAGGTGTTCGACAGCTCGGTCGACCGCGGCCAGCCGGCGACCTTCCCCCTCAACCGGGTGATCCCCTGCTGGACCGAGGGGGTCGCGAAGATGGCGGTGGGCGCCAAGGCCCGCCTCGTGTGCCCGCACGACATCGCCTACGGCGAGCGCGGCCGGCCGCCGGTCATCCCGGCGAGCGCGGTCCTCGTGTTCGAGGTGGAGCTCCTCGAGATCGTCAGCAAGCAAGACCGGGCTTCGGACGAATAGTCTCGATAACCCAGCGGTGATGCCCGCAGGCCTCCCCCACGGGGAGGCCTTGCGCTTTGTCGAGGGGGCCAAGTGCTCCCTCTCCCCGCGGGAGAGGGCCGGAGCGCGGGGCGGACTCCCTCGATACCTCAGGGGTGCAAGCGCCGGTCGGCGCTCCGCGCGACCAACGCTGGAATCTGCGCGCGACCGGCGCTGAGAGCCCTCCGGCGCCAGACCGCGAACAGAGACACCGCCACCAGGGCGAGCCCCGCGAGCAGGCCGAACCACAGCCCGCGCGGCCCGGCGCCGGCCGAGAAGGCGAGCCAGTATCCCAGCGGCAGGCCGAGGACCGCGTGCCCCGCCGCGTTGGCCAAGAGCGGGATGCGGGTCTCGCCGACGCCCCGGAGCGCCCCGGCCAGGACGATCTGCATGCCGTCGAATATCTGGAAGAGCGCGGCGACGCGCAGGAAGGTCGCGCCGAGCGCCGCGACGGCCGCGTCCGGCGTGTAGAGCCGGATCAGCGCCGCGGGCAGCGTCCAGAACGCGACGCTCGCGCACCCCATGAAAAGCACCGCCAGCAGGAGGGCGGCATCCCCGGCGCGCGCCGCGCCCCCGGAGTCCCCCCGCCCTATGGCCTGACCGACGCGCACGGCCGCCGCCGCACCGATCCCGAGCGGCACCATGAAGGTCACGCTCGCTAGGTTCATGGTGATCTGATGCGCGGCGGTCGGCACCGGCCCGAACCTGCCCATCAGCGTCGTCACGAGGCTGAAGGCGCTCACCTCGATCAGTATCTGGCCGCCGACCGGCATGCCCAGGCGCAAGAGGTCCCGGAACGTCCTCGCGCGCCAGCCCCGGAACGCGAAGCCCGCCCGGCGCGCTTCCCCGCTCGCGGCCGCCGCGACGACCGCCAGCATCGCGGTCGAGGAGACGACGCTCGCCAAGGCGCAGCCGACCACGCCGAGCGCCGGGAAGGACAGCTTGCCGAAGACGAGCGCGTAGTTGAGCAGGACGTTCAGAACGTTGCCGCTAACGATCGCCCACAGCTGCGGACGCGTCACGTCCATGGACTGCAGGTACTGGCGGCAGGCGGCGAAGAGCAGGCCCGGGAACATCATCCACTTGAGCACCCCGAGATACTCCAAGGCCACATCCGCCACGGAGGGCTCCACTCCCACCCAGCGGTAGAACGGCCCCGCGAAGTGAAGCAGCCCGAACAAGGCCGAAGAGACGGCCACGGCCAGGACCACTGCGTGCATGAGCACCGCGGCGCAGTCCCTCGGCCTCCCCGCCCCGTAGGCGCGAGAGGACAGGGTGTCGATGCCCAGGAGCGTCCCGATGCCGGAGATGAACAGGGCGAAGTATGTGGCGCCGCCGACTCCGACCCCGGCGACCGCCCAGGCCCCGAGGCGGCCCATGAACAGCGTGTCCGCCACGCCGTAGGAGACGAGACCGAGCTGCATGAGGGCGATGGGCGCGGCCAAAGCGAGCACCGACCGCATCTCCCGCCTGTCGGGAAGCTGAAAAGCCATAGTGATACGCCGCACTATTGAGCCCGGCATTTGTAGCGTCCTGCGTGTCCCCGTCGGGACGACCCGGGACATTGATTGCGCAGGGTTCAATAACCCCCTATTGTATCATGGGGTCGCCTGAGTCCCGGTTCGCTCGCTCTGGCGTGGTTTCTGGCCGCGCGGCTCCGGCCGGAGCCCAGATCCCGACGCGCGGCCCCTATCTGGTGGACGCCTCGTCGGTGTCCGCGCGCGTCTGCTGGCGAGTCGGCCGCGGACCTTCGGGCTACGCATGCCGCGGCTTCCTGCGCCTGGAGTTCTTCGACGACCGCGGCGAGCTGCGCGACTACTCCCGCATCGAGAAATAGCCGCTCCTCACGCGAAGGATCAAAACCTGCGGGGCTGGCTGGCCGAGACCCGCATCCCCTTGAAGACCACGTTCAGCAGAGGGCAGGGCTTTTCGTCGGAGTCCAGGTGATACTTCTCGTATACGGCCTCCACCGCGGCGGCCACGCTGCGGAAGAGGTTGGCCCGGCCCACCTTCCGGTTGAGCCCCGTCCGTCTCATGACATCGAGGACGCTATCATTGAGGCCGGAGACGGAGATCCCGTAGCCGGCGTCCTTGACCCGGTCCACGATCACCGAGAGCATCTCCTCCCCCGAGGCATCGAGCTCGTTGATGGGGTTGCCCACGATATGGACGTGCTTCAGCTCGGGCATGCTGGCTATCCGCTCCAGGATCTCCTCCTCTAGATAGTTGACGTTCGCGAAGAAGAGCGAGCCGGCCGGGCGGATCACCGCTATATGCTTGCACTGGGCCAGGCTGAAGCGCTCCGCGTCGCGGTACGAGCCGTCGGTATACTTCGAGAGGATCGCGATGTCCGGCTTCATGGTCCGGTAGAGGTAGAAACCGAGCGAGAGGGCCACCCCGATGGAGATCCCCCTGTCGAGGTGGGGGGCGAAAGCGATGGTCGCCAGGAATGTGACGAGAGCCACGATGCCGTCGTGCCTCTGCGCCTGCCAGGCGTGGATGAGGCCCCGCACGTTCACCAATCCGATGACCGCCATCATGATGATCGCGGCCAGCACCGCCTGCGGCAGGTGATACAGCAGGGGCGTGAAGAACAGCAGGGTGACGACGACCAGGCCGCTGCTGAACACGTTGGAGAGGCCGCTGACCGCCCCGGACTGGAAATTGACCGCGGACCGGGAGAACGAGCCGCTCACCGGGTAGCTCTGCCCCACGGACCCCACGATATTGGCCAGGCCCTGGCCGATCAACTCCTGGTTGGGATCCAGGCGCTGGCCGCTCTTGGCCGCCATGGCCTTGGCGATGGAGATGGCCTCCATGAAGCCCAGGAGGGATATGATGACGGCCATCGGCAGGAGGCTGAATACCATGCCCAGCTCGAGCCTCGGCGTCTTGAACCTCGGAAGCCCTTTGGGGATCACCCCGACCACCGCCCCCCCTCCGATGAAATCGACGGCTTTCTCGTCGCACGGGGCGTTCCCCACATTCAGGCGCCATATCGTCCCGACGCGCCGCATTCCCTCCGGGACGAGGCCCGGGAGATAGAACATCAGTCCTCCGCCCGGCTCTTGCGCCGCGTGGAACCGGAGCGCCCGCAGCTTGGACCGGTCGACCCGGATGGTCTCCTTCAGCTCCGTGATCCGGAGGTTGAGGAGATTCCGCTCGTGATGGAGGGTCATGACCTCCGCGGAAAGCGGTCCGAGCTTCTTCTCCGCCTTCTTGGTCCTCGCCACCAATCCCACTCGTTCCTCGCTCAGCTTTTCGTAGTCCACCAGGGACGTGTCAAACTCCTTGATGGTCTCCCTCACCTCCGTGGATTCGATGGCCTCGACCGGCGCCTTGTGGTTCTTCTCGAACCCTATCGTCCATGACAAGACGGTGGTGATGACCACCACCACCAGCACGTTGGGAATCCGGGGATTGAGCCGCTTGAGGCCCACCAGGATCACGAAGGCGAGGATCGCGATCGCCAGGGTGGGCCAATGGGTGTAATCCCAGGCCGCCTTCACGACGTTGATCACGGTCTCGTAATGATGCTCCGCCTTGTCGACGTACACGCCGAAGAGCTTCGAAAGCTGCGATGAGGCGATGATAAGGGCAGCGGCGTTGGTGAAGCCGTTGACGACCGGATGGGAGAGGAAGTTCACCACCAGTCCGAGCCGCAGGACCCCCAGGCTGAACTGGAAGGCCCCGACCAAGAGCGCCAAGAGCATGGCGTAGGCGATGAAGGATTCGCCGCCGGCTGTGGCGAAAGGCTCCAAGGCGGTCGCGGTCATCAGGGAGACCACGGCCACCGGGCCGGTGGCGAGCTGGCGGCTGGAGCCGAAGAGGGACGCGATCATGGGCGGCAGGAAGGCCGCGAAAAGGCCGTAGTAGGCGGGCAATCCGGCCAGCTGGGCGTAGGCCATGGACTGGGGGATGAGCACCAGCGCCACGGTGATCCCGGAGATGAAATCGGCGCGGAGATGGGACAGGGTGTAGCCCTTGAACCAGCCCACGAAAGGGAAGACGCGTATGAGGGTATTGTTTCCCCGGTTCATACGACGGAAGCGCTCACTAAAAACCGGGGGAATCTTATCATTTCTCGGGTTCGTGTACTATCCGAGAGCGGACGAGAGCGGACGATCCGAGACCGCCTTTGCGCGCGGCCGCCACGAGCAAAGGCGGCTTGGCCAGAATACCAATAAACCGCCCCAGAAAAACAAGCCGGCCTCCGGGGTGCCGCGCGATTTTCGGCGAAGCCGTCCCGCCCATATAGGCGTTTCCCCCTATTGATCTGAGTCAACGAACTTTATTGATCTTAATCAATTCCCGGAGGCCGGGGAATTGATTAAATCTATGTGAACGTAAACGACCGGGCAACCCCTCGCCGGAATCCGTCTCCAGGGTCCCATCGTCGGGTCGCAAAGACTCGTAACTAAGGAAGGTAAGATGCCTAAATCGACATTGATCTCCCCTCACGGCAGTGATACGCTCAAAGTCCTCCTCCTGGAAGGAAATCAGCGGGAAGAGGCTCTAAAGAAGGCCGAGACGCTCAAAAAGGTCGTCATCACGTCTCGCGAGACCGGTGACCTCATCATGCTGGGCATCGGCGGGTTCACGCCCCTCGACGGCTTTATGGGCCACGACGATTGGAAGAGCGTGTGCGAAGGAATGAAGTTGACCAACGGCGTCTTCTGGCCGATCCCGATCACCATGTCCCACGACGAGCAGATCGCGGCGGGGACCGAGATCGCGCTGGTGTCCGACGAGACCAACGAGACGATGGCCATCATGAAGGTCACCGAGTCCTACAAGATCGACAAGGACTTCGAGTGCAAGAACGTCTTCACGACGAACGACAAGGAGCACCCCGGCGTGAAGATGGTGATGGCCCAGAAAGAGTTCAACATCGCCGGCACCGTCCAGGTCCTCTCGGAGAGCTACTTCCCCGAGAAGTTCCAGGGCCTCTACCAGCGCCCGTCCGACAGCCGCAAGATGTTCGAGGAGAAGGGCTGGAAGACGATCGCCGCCCTGCAGCTGCGCAACCCGATGCACCGCTCGCACGAGTACCTCGCGAAGATCGCCACCGAGGTCAGCGATGGGATCTACATCCACCAGCTGGTCGGCGGGCTCAAGCCCGGCGACATCCCGGCCGACGTCAGGGTCAAGTGCATCAATACTCTGGTCGAGAACTATTTCGACAAGAACCGGGTCATCACCGGCGGCTATCCTCTCGACATGCGCTACGCCGGACCGCGCGAGGGCCTGCTGCACGGCGTGTTCCGCCAGAACTTCGGCTGCACGCACATGATCATCGGGCGCGACCACGCGGGCGTGGGCAACTACTACGGCCCGTTCGACGCCCAGGATGCCTACCACAACCTGTGGGACGGCGCCCTGCTGTGCAAGATGCTGCCCATCGACTGGACGTTCTGGTGCTACGCGTGCGGCGGGATGGCCTCCATGAAGACCTGCCCCCACGACAAGAAGGACCGGCTGTTCTTGAGCGGAACGGCTCTCCGCAAGTCCCTCTCCGAGGGCGGGGACGTTCCCAAGGAGTTCAGCCGGCCCGAGGTGCTTGAGATCCTGCGCGCCTACTATGCCGGCTTGACGGAGAAGGTCGAGGTCAAGATGCACGGTCATGCGACCGGCGCCGCCGCACAGAAGTGAGCGTGGCTTTCCGCCGACGGAATGACGAAAGCCGTACCGGCCGTCCCGCCAGGGGCATGCACGGTACCGTGGAGAAAGAATTAGGAACATAAAAGGTAAGGAGGAAGTTCTAATGCCGAGTTATGTGATTACGGACAAGTGCGACGGGTGCAAGGCGCTGGACAAGACCGCGTGCCAGCACATTTGCCCCAACGACTTGATGGTCCTCAACAAGGACACCAAAAAGGCGTACAACCAGGACCCCCAGATGTGCTGGGAGTGCATGTGCTGCGTCAAGATCTGCCCGGTGCAGGCGGTCGAGGTGCGCGGCTACGCGGATTTCGTGCCCCTGGGCGCCAGCGTGACGCCGCTGCGCAGCACGGACTCCATCATGTGGACGGTCAAGTTCCGCAACGGCACGCTCAAGAGGTTCAAGTTCCCTATCAGGACCACCCCTGAGGGATCGGCCGTGCCGGACGGCGGCTTTTCCTCCTCGGACGATCTCAAGAGCCAGCTGCTCTTCACCGAGCCCGAGTCCTGCGGCATGAAGGAGCTGCCGCCGGTAAAGCCTCTGACGAAGGTGGCGTGAGCCGCCCCAGGTAACGAGAACCCTTAAGGAGCAGAAAAGATATGGCGAAATTCGAAACCGTAGAAGTCAAGAGTGACGTCCTCATCCTGGGCGGCGGCATGGCGGCCTGCGGGGCTGCCGTGGAAGCCGCTTATTGGGCCAAGAAGAACGGCCTGAAGGTCGTCCTAGTCGACAAGGCGGCGATGGACCGCTCCGGCGCCGTGGCCATGGGCCTTTCGGCCATCAACCAGTACGTCGGCGTGAAGGACGGCAAGAATACCATCGAGAACTACGTCGACTACGTGCGCAACGACCTCATGGGGATCACCCGCGAGGACCTCGTGGCCAATATCGCGCGCCACGTGGACTCCTCCGTCCACCTCTTCGAGAAGTGGGGCCTGCCCATCTGGAAGGACGAGAAGGGCGGCTACGTGCACGAGGGCCGGTGGCAGCTGATGATCAACGGCGAGTCCTACAAGATCATCGTCGCCGAGGCCGCGAAGAACGCCCTGGGCGCCGAGAACGTCTACGAGCGGGTGTTCATCGTCGAGCCCCTGGTCGAGAACGGCAGGTGCGTGGGCGCCGTCGGCTTCAGCACCCGCGAGAACAAGTTCTACGTGTTCAAGGCGAAAGCCGTGCTGACCGCCATGGGCGGCGCCGTGCACGTCTTCAAGCCGCGCTCCGGCGGCGAAGGCCTCGGCCGCTCCTGGTATCCTCCGTTCAACTCCGGCGCGAGCGCCTACTTCACCATCAAGGCCGGCGCCGAGATGACCTGCCAGGAAGTCCGGTTCATCCCGGTCCGCTTCAAGGACGCCTACGGCCCCGTCGGCGCGTGGTTCCTGCTCTTCAAGTCCCGGGCCACGAACGGCCTGGGCGAGAACTACATGGAGACCCGCCGGCCCGAGCTCGAGAACTGGAAGCCTTACGGCGCGGTGAAGCCGGTCCCGGCGAACCTGCGCAACTGGCTCATGATGCTCGACGTCATGGACGGCAAGGGCCCGATCCACATGAGGACCGAAGAGGCCATCCAGAAGCTGTCCGAGCAGGTGCAGGACCCGAAGGAGCGCAAACGGAAGCTCAAGGAGCTCGAGAGCGAGGCTTGGGAGGACTTCCTCGATATGACCATCTCGCAGGCCATCCTGTGGGCCGCGAGCAACGTCATGCCCGAGGAGAAGCCCTCTGAGATCGCGGCATGCGAGCCCTACTTCATCGGCTCCCACTCCGGCGCGTCAGGCGCCTGGGTGAGCGGTCCCGAAGACATCGCCCCCAAGGACTACTTCTGGGGCTACGCCAACATGACCACGGTGAAGGGCCTGTTCGCCGCCGGCGACGCTTCCGGCGCGTCCAGCCATAAGTTCTCCTCCGGCTCCCACGCCGAGGGGAGGATCGCCGCCAAGGCCGCCGCCCGCTTCGCGGTCGAGAACGGGGACGCGCCGGAAGTCGACAACGCGAAGATCGAGGCGCTCAAGGAGAGGATCCTCCAGCCGCTCGAGATCTTCGAGCAGCACAAGGGCTACACGGTCGATCCGGACATCAACCCGAACTACATCCGGCCGAAGCAGTACCTGTTCCGCCTGCAGAAGCTCATGGACGAGTACGCGGGCGGAGTGTCGACGAACTTCACCACCAGCGAGATGCTGCTGAAGAAGGGCCTCGAATTGCTCGACGTGCTCAAGGTGGACGCCGAGAAGCTCGCGGCCGAGGGCCTTCATGAGCTCACGCGCTGCTGGGAGAACATCCACCGCACGTGGCAGGCCGAGTCGCACATGCGGACGATCATGTTCCGGGACGAGACCCGCTGGCCGGGTTACTACTTCCGGGCGGACCGCCCCAAGATGAAGGACGACTGGAAGGTCTTCGCCAACTGCACGTACTGCCCCGACAAGAAGGAATGGGAGATGAAGAAGAGGGAGATCCTCTCCATCTACTGAGTCGGGCGGCACGACGGATAGAAGGCTGCATAGAATCCTCCAGGCGCCCCGCGCGCCTGGAGGATTCGCGCCTTCTTCGGAAAAACCAGAGGGCCGATATGGAAGATAAGAACGCGAAATGCCCGCACTGCGACCAGGCGATGTCGCCGTGGGAACCCCCGGCGGACCAGTCGTCGTGGGGGCCGGGCCATCAGTACGTATGCTTCAACGACTCCTGCCCCTACTTCATCCGGGGCTGGGACTGGATGAGGAAGACATACCGGCAGAACGTGTCCTACCGGCACCGCTACGACCCCAAAACGGGCGAGCAGGGGCCCCTGCCGGTCTGGTCGCCGATGGCGCTCCGCAGCGGCATCGTGGAGCAGGAATAAGGAGGAAACAGTGGAGGAGATCCAGAGACTAAAGGAAGAGATCCTTAAGGAATACCCGCGGCTCACGAAAGACAGCGAATTCACCTTCGCGTGCCACAAGGATGTCTCGTGCTTCAACAACTGCTGCGGCGACGTCAACATCTTCCTGACGCCCTACGACATCCTGCGTTTCAAGAAGGCATTGGGGATCACGTCGGGGGAGTTCCTGGAGAAATACACGATCTCACCGTTCGACAAGAACCTCAAGTACCCGATCGTCCTACTCAAGATGCGGGACGACGAGAAGAAGACCTGCCAGTTCGTCACCAAGGACGGCTGCGGGGTCTACGCCGACAGGCCCTGGTCGTGCCGCATGTACCCACTGGGCCTGGCGTCGCCCAAGGAAGACAGCGAGGCCCTCAACAAGGAGTTCTACTTCCTCCTCAAGGAGACCGGCTGCAAGGGCTTCGACGAGACGCGCAAGTGGACGGTGAGCGAATGGCTCCGGGAGCAGGGGATCGCCGAATACGACGAGATGGGCAAGGAGTTCAAGGACATCACCCTGCACAAGCTCGTCCAGGAGGGCGGCATCCTCACCCCCCAGAAGATCGAGATGTTCTTCATGGCCTGCTACGACCTCGACAAGTTCCGGGGTTTCGTGTTCAAGAGCAGCTTCTTCGACAAGTTCGTGGTCGACGAGGAGACCCGGGAAGCCCTGAAGAAGGACGACACGGCCCTCCTCAAGTTCGGCTACCGCTGGCTCCGGTTCGCCCTGCTCGGCGAGAAGACCATGACTGTCGAGGCCGAGGTCATGGAAGCCAAGAAGAAGGAGCTGGAAGCCAAAAAGAAGGCGGCGGAGGAGGCGGCGGAGGCGCGGGAGGCCGCGGCGAAGGTGGATCCCACCGATAAGATGAACCCGAAGATGAACTAAGCGCCGCAGGCCTGCCCTGCGGCGCTTACACCTCGGTGTTATCAGGAACGCCGCCGCAAGGACGCCGGCGCCGTGCGGAAGGGGCGGAGGGAGATTCGCAACGCGGATCTCCCTCCGCTCATTCTAGACGATGTCGATATCTATGGCGGGCGCGTGCTTGAGCGCGTTGTGGACGGGGCACTTTTCCGCGACCCTCAGGATCGACTCCTTCCTGTCCTCGGGGAAGCCCTCCGGCAGGCTTATGTCGATGGCGATGTTCTCCACCCGCTTGGGCTTGGCCGCAAGAGTGGGGACCGCGTTGACGACCAGGCCCTCGCAGGGGATCTTGTGGGAGTCGCAGTAGAACTTGATCGTCATCCCGATGCACGCCCCGAGGGACCCGACCAGGAGCTCGATCGGGTTCATGCCGGCGTCTTTGCCGCCCTCGTCCGCGTGCATGTCGGATTCTATCTTGTGGCTCCTGAGCTCGATGCTGAATTTTTTGTCCTCCACCTGACTGATCGTCATCAGATCCATATCTCCTCCTTTCTCCGCTCCATTCGCCGCGGCGGCCGCGTCTATCGGGCGGGGCCGCGCTTCCGCGGCCCGCGCCGAGACCGGCGCCGAAAGTGCTCCACTATGGCTCCGACCAGGCCGGGGACCGTGTGCTCCTCCGCCTCGATCGTGACCTTCAGCCCCCGCGCCCGCAGGGCCTTGGTCGTCATCGGCCCGATCGAGGCGACGGCCGCGCCGGCCGCCAGACGCTTCGCCTCATTGTTCGTGAGGTTGGCGAAGAGCCCCGCCACCGATGAGCCGCTGGTGAACACCATCGCCTGCGGAGGATGGTCGAAGAGCTTCCCCTTCAGGCCCTCGGGCCACGCGGGCCGGCGCGTCCGGTAGACCGTCAGCGGCGTCACGCTGACCCCGGCCTTCTCCAGCCTCCTCTCGAGCGTCCTTTCCGCGAGGGTCCCCCGGACCCGCACGACGGCGGCCCCGGAGAGGTCCAGCTCCTTGAGCATCCTCCCGGCCAGCGTCGCCACGGTGGCCTTCGGGGGAATGAAGTCCGTCGCCAGATTCAGCGCCTTGAGCGCCCGGGCCGCGCCCTCGCCGACGACCGCGATCTTGAAGCCGCTGAGGCGCCGGATGTCGCCGTAACGCCTCATGAGCTCCCTAAAAAAGCATCGGACGCCGTTCGCGCTAGTGAAGACCAGCCAGCGGTTCTCCCCGGAGAGCCTCTCGAACGCCGCCCACCCCCGCGGATCGTCTTTTTCCGCCACCGCGATGGTCGGATAGGACAGAACCTCGGCTCCCGACTCCCGAAGGAGCTCGTGCATCCGCCCCGCCTGTCCGGGAAGGCGCGTGCTCATGACCCGGACGCCCGAAAGCGGCCGCATCTGCTGCCAGCGCAGCTGGGGCCTGAGGCCGACGACTTCCCCGATGACGATGACGGCGGGCGGGCGGATCGCGGCGGCGCGCGCCTTCTCCGGCAGGCGGCCGAGGCCGGCGGTGACCACTCTCTGGGAGGGGAACGTGCCGCGCTCGATGACGGCGGCGGGCGTCCGGGCCGGCATCCCGCCGTCCAAGAGCCTTTTGACGATATTCTCGAGCTCCCCCATCCCCATATAGACGACGATGGTGCCCTGCTTGGCCCGGGCGATCCAATCCCAGGGGACGGCGGATCGCTTCTTGCCGCTCGCCTTATGGCCGGTGGCGAAGACCACGAACGAGGACTTGGTCCTGTCCGTGCAGGGAATGCCGTTGTAGGCCAGCGCCGCGACTCCCGACGTCACTCCCGACACGATCTCGAACCTGATGCCGCGCCTCTTGAGATGCCTCGCCTCCTCCGCGCCGCGCCCGAAGACGAAGGGGTCGCCGCCCTTGAGCCGGGCCACCGCCTTCCCCTTCCCGGCCAGCTCGACGAGGAGCCTGTTGATGTCAGCCTGCGAATAGCAGTGATGGCCCGCCTTCTTGCCGACGTAGTATTTCTCGGCCGACTCCGGAAGCGAGAGCACGAGCTCGTTGGCGACCAGGTTGTCGTAGATCACGGCGTCGCAGGTCTCCAGAAGCCTCCGTCCCTTCACGGTGATGAGCTCCGGGTCGCCCGGACCCGCGCCGATGAGGTAGACGATCCCCCGATTTGCCCGGGCCACTATCCCTCGAGCATGCCGTCGAGCTCGCGCTCGATCTCGGGCCCGTCCTTCTTCTTCTTGAGGATATCCTTCCAGTCGGCGCTGACGAACCTCGTATAGCACTCCGACTGCCCCCGCGGATCCTTCGGCCAGCGCTTTCGGACCTTGTCGCGGAACGCAGCGGCGGCATCCGCTATATTCTTCCACCGGTCCGGGAAGATGTCCTCGAGGATCGCCCTCAAATGGCCGGCCAGGAAGGGGGACCTGCCGTCGGTCGAGACGGCCACGCTCAGGCCTCCCCGCTTGACCACGGCCGGGAAGATGAAGCCGCACAGCGCGGGATCGTCCACGACGTTGACCGGCACGCCGGCCTTTTCGCAGTCCTCCGCCACCGCCTTGTTGACCCCGCGATCGTCGCTCGCCGATATCGCGAGCCCGTATCCCGACGCCTCCGGGGAGCGGTACTCCCTCTTCTCGAGCGTGAGCCTGCCCGCCTTCGCGAAGTACCCGATCTTCTCCACAGGCTCGGGGGCCACCACCGTGATCCGGCAGTCGTAGTCGAGCAGGGTCTCGACCTTGCGCAGGGCGACCCCCCCTCCGCCGACCACCAGGCACCGCCGGCCCTTGAGGGATATGCTAATCGGAAGATACGTGTTGATCATGGCTATGGTATGTCCCTTCGGACGCCGAAGGCGGCCGAGGGAACGACTCCTTGGGTTTTATCGAGGATATCGTCGCAAGAGCGCCGTTCAGACCGCCACCTCTCCCCTCAAGGAGAGGACGATCTTGTACAGACCGCTCAGCAGAAACAGCCCGATCCCGTAGACGCCCAGGCTGATCATGACCTCCGGGAAGGTCGGCCAGTACCGGACCACCTCGCCCATGGGGGTGGGGATGAAGCCCGTCACGACCATGCCCAGGCCCTTGTCTATCCAGATGGAGCCGAAGATCGCCATGCAGGCGACCGCCAGCGTCTCCGGGGTCCGCCTGGTGCCGGGGTTGAGCAGAAGCGCGAGCGCCACGACGGCCAAGGCCACGGAGGTCCACATCCAAGGCACGAGCGTGGCGTTCCCCCCCAGGCCCGCGAACAGGAACAGGAAATGCGACGTGTGCTCCGGGATATCGCTGTAGAACGCGGTAAAGACCTCCATCAGGACGAAGAACACGTTGATGAGCATGGCGTAGGTCGCGATGAGAGCGAGCGCCTGGACCGGCTTCTCCCCGGCGTCGAACCGGGTTATCTTCTTGAGGAGCAGGCAAAGGAGGATCAGCAGGGCGGGGCCCGAAGCGAAGGCCGACGCGAGGAACCGCGGGGCGAGGATCGCCGTCATCCAGAACGGCCGGGCCGAGAGGCCGGAGTACAGGAACGCCGTCACGGTGTGGATGCTGATCGCCCAGGGAATGGACAGGATGATGACCGGCTTGATCCACCCGGGCGGGGCCGTCTCCTTGCGCTCCGCGCTCAGCACCACGAAGCCGATCAGGGCGTTGAGCGCCAGATACCCGTTGAGGGCGATCACGTCCCAGAATATCATCGACCCGGGAGACGGATAGAGGAGCACGTTGACGATCCGCAGCGGCTGGCCCATGTCCACGAAGATGAACGTCACGCACATAACCACGGCCGAGATCGCCAGGAACTCGCCGAGGATGGTGATCTTCGAGAACGCCTTGTAGTCGTGCAGGTAGTAGGGCAGCACCACCATGACCGCCGAGGCCGCCACTCCGACTAGAAACGTGAATTGGGCGATATAAAAGCCCCAGGTCACGTCCCTGCTGAGGCCCGTGATGCCCAGCCCGTAGGTGAACTGCTTGAGGTAGAAGAGGACCCCCACAAGGACGACGGCGCCCAAAAAGGACATCCACATCCAGTACTTCCGGCTTCCGACGAGCGCTCTCTCTAATAGCATATCCGCCTCAGGTCACGATGTAGTAGACTTGCGGCCTCGTCCCGAGCCCCGGCTTGCGCCGCAGGGAGAACTTCGAGCCGAGGAGCCTCCGGATCTCGGCCCTCGGGTCCTTGAGGTCGCCGAAGACCAGCGCCCCGGCGGGGCACGCCTCTACGCAGGCCGGCGGCTTCCCTTTCGCGAGCCGCTCTTCGCAGAAATTGCACTTCTCCACCACGCCGATGGCCCTCGTGGGGAACTCCTTCCTGATATCCTTGATGAAGGGGCGCGGGTCCCGCCAGTTGAAGCTCCTGGAGCCGTAGGGGCACGCGGCCACGCAGTATCTGCAGCCGATGCACCTGTGCCAGTCCATCATGACGATCCCGTCCGACTCCCTCTTCCAGGTCGCCTTCGTGGGGCAGACCTTCACGCAGGCGGGATTATCGCAATGGTTGCACAGGACCGGCGTCGGGCCGTGCTTGGGATTCTCGGGAACGAACTCGTGCTCGTGCTCGTGGAAGACGCGCTCGAAGGGCTCTTTCCAGATCCACTTCACCTCGTCCTTCGGGTTGCCGAAGTCGGGGACGTTATGCTCCGCGTGGCAGGCCTCGGTGCAGAGCTCGCACCCCTTCTCCTTCACGCACTTCTTCACGTCGACCGCCATCGCCCATCTATGGACGGCCTTGGAAGAGCCCTCGCCCGCGTGGCGCCCAGAGGACGCCTCGCTCGTCTTTCCCGCGGCATCCGCGACGGCGCCCCATTTGCCCGCGGCCCCCGCGATAGCCGTCAATCCGGCCAGCTTCAAGAATCCTTTTCTATCCATCACTCGGTGTCCTTTGGCTCGACATGGCAGTCCCAGCAGTACGGCGTCACCCCGGCGTATTCGTGGCACCGGAGGCAGAAATCCTTCCTGCTCGTGTGGCAGCTCATGCAGGTGCGCGAGAGGCTCTTGTCGTACTTCTTCCCGTCGTGCGCCACGTACTCCCTCTTGCCCTCGCGCACGACCTCGTCCCTCCACGTGTTCAAGAGGTCCATGTGGAACGACTTCATGTACTCCCGGGGCGCCACGCACCGCTTCTCGCCCACGGGAAGCTTGGGCTCCGGCTTGTAGGCGCCTTTACCGCTGGCCGCGTTGTACCAGAACGGGAAGCTCACCAAAGCGAGGAAGACCAGCAGGCCGGCCAGGATCTTGCCCGTGTCATGCATCTTCCTTGTCCTCCTCTCCCTTGAGCGGCTCCTGGCGCAGGTCGGTCGTCCTCTTCTCGCCCTTGACGACAAGGGCGTTGCCCACGAGCTCGTGCAGAGCCCCCACCTGGACGCCCGGGACCCAAAAGTCCATCAGCGGCGGCAGCGTCGCCTTGTCGATCGCGCACATGCACGCCAGCAGGTTCACCCCGTGCTTCTCATGGACGTGCTTGACCGCGTTCGCCCTGGGGAACCCGCCCCTCATCCGCATCTCGAGGTTCTCATCGGTGCCGATGCCGGAGCCGCTCCCGCAGCAGAAGGTCTCCTCCCGGATCGTGTTCTCCGGCATCTCATGGAAGTGGTTGCACACGTTTTTCAGGACGTACCGCGGCTCCTCGAAGATCCCCATGGCCCGGGCGGTGTTGCAGGAATCGTGCCAGGTGACCTTCCAGCGGTCGTTGCGGCTCTTGTCCAGCTTCAGCTTGCCATGCTTGATCAGGTCCGCGGTGAACTCCGCGATATGGACCATCTTGGTGGTCTTGGCGTTCTCGAACCGCGTGCCCGTGATCGGGGAGACCGGCTCCTCCAGAAAATCGGCCGGGCCGTTCATGGTGTCCATGTACTGGTGCAGGACCCGCCACATGTGCCCGCACTCTCCCCCGATGATCCACTTGACTCCGAGCCTCTTGGCCTCGGCGTAGATCTTGGCGTTGAGCCTCTTCATCATATCCGCCGAGTGGAACAGGCCGAAGTTCCCTCCCTCCGAGGCGAAGCTGCTGAAGGTGTAGTCGAGCCCGATCTCATGGAACAGGGCGATGTAGCCCAGGAACCCGAAGTAGTGGGGGTCGCCGAAGTAGTCGGCCGAGGGGACCACGAAGAGGATCTCCGCCCCCTTTTTGTTGATCGGGGCCTCCATCTCGACGCCGTAGATCTCCTTGACGTCGTCCAGGGCGAACTCGACGCTGTCCTTGAACCCGTGGGGCTGGATGCCGAGATGGTTCCCCGTCCGGAAGCAGTTCGCCGCGGGCGTGCAGATCCAGTCGATCCCGAGCCCGAGCCGGTTGAGGAGCTCCCGCCCCATCATCGTGATCTCGGCCGTGTCGATCCCGTACGGACAGAACACGGAGCAGCGCCGGCACTCGGTGCACTGATAGAAGTACAGGAACCACTCCCTGATGACGTCGATCGACAGCTTCCTCGCGCCGGCGAAGCCCCGGAGGAGCTTCCCCGCTATGGTGAAGTCGTTCCGGTACACCGAGCGCAGCAGCTCCGCGCGCAGGACGGGCATGTTCTTGGGGTCCCCCGATCCGATGTAGAAGTGGCACTTGTCGGCGCAGGCCCCGCAGCGCACGCAGATGTCCATGAACACCTGAAGGGACCGGTACTTCTTCAGCAGGTCCCGCAGCCCCTCCAGGACGATCCGCTCCCAGTCATCGGGGAGCTGCCAGTCGGCGTCCATCGGCTGCCACTTCCTGACGTTCGGCAGGCCCAGATACTCGACGCTCTTGGGCACGGCCCCGTAGTTGAACGTCCCCTTCCGGAACTCCACGCGGGGATCCGTCCAGCGCTTCTTGGGCGGGGCGTAGTCGACCCGCGCGACCTCGTCGGGTTTCAATTTCTTCTCTTCCATCACGCGTCCTTTTCCAGAGGCATTCCGGCGTCCTTCATGACGCCCCGGAACTCGTCCTCGTACTCCTCATAGGTGTGCACCTTCACATCGTAGTTCCACGGATTAACGTGCCTCTTCATGCGGTTGTTGTTGGCCAGGTTCCGGGTGGGGCTCAGGAATACCCCGCCCATGTGCATGAGCTTGCTGACGGGGAAATAGGCGATCAGGACGCACACGAAGAAGAGATGGACGTAGAACACCGTGCCGACGCCCGCGGGGACCGAGGGGGAGAACCTCGCCAGCCCCATGGCCAGCTCCTTGACGCTCACGATGTCCACCTTGGTGAAGTGCCTCATAAGGAGCCCCGAGACGGCGATACCCAGGATCAGGAACAGCGGGACGTAGTCGGCCGGAAGGGATATGTAGCGGATCTCCGGGAGGGCCACCCTTCGCACGAAGAGGTAGGTGGCGGCCGCCAGGAGGCCCAAGCCGCTCATGTAAAGGATCGGCACGCCGATCTGAAAGAACCCGTCGAGCGACTGAAGCAGGAGGATGGGCGAAGGCACCGGCTCGGCGAAGAGCCGGATATGCCTCAGGACGACGACGAGAAACGACCAATGGAACACCAGCGCGCCCAGCCACAACCACTTGCTTTCCGAATAGGTGAGCCTCGGCCCCTCGCCCAGATCGGACCGGGTGTTCCTGAACAGGGAGCGGAAGAAGAGGACCTCCAGGGCCATCCTGCCGAGGACGCCGAGCCCGCTGTGAGGGCTGTCGAGCGGGCTGTTCTTGATCCACGGGAGGGATTTCTGCTGGCCGCAGGTCGTCGGGATGCGGAAGGGCACCGGCGCCGCCCCCCACTTGACGACGCGATAGACGAGCCCCAGGATGAAGGCGGCGGCGGCCGCGTAGGGGATCGCGATCCCGAAGACCGTCCCGAAATGCCTCATCGGCGCGCTCGCGACGACGATGACGAAGAGGACGGCGACAAAAGCGAGCGAGTACAATACGTTCATTGACGGATATCTCCTCTCACGGACATCAAGATCCGCACCCTTTACCCGGGCAGGCGCCCGGCGCGCCGAGACGCTCGAAGAGCTGGCTCGACCGCCTCTTGACCTCGCTGGTCCTGATCTCGTGAAGCTTTTCACGGCAGCTCATATAGACGTCGAAGGCCGCGAGACCGAGCTCGTCGACCCGCGCCTCGAAGGCCTGAAATTCCTCGCGGATGCGCGGCTCGCGCATCGGCCGCGCCAGGGCCTCTCGGACGACCCCCTTCAGCAGGAAGACGAACGCGACCGCCTCGGAAGCGGAGAAGTCCTGGACCGAGCGGATCCTGATGACGCGGTCGAGAGCGTCCCGGAGCGCGCCGGCATCGGCTCCCGAAAGAAGACCATCATAGACGCCCCGCAAGCCCCGGAGGATGTTGCCGCCGACGGGGTTGCTGAACCCGTCCTTTTCCCGTTTCAGAAACCTCACGGTCTCAGGGGCATAGGTCGCGGCGACCCGGTCGAACCAGGCCGCCACGATCGCGTCCCGCCGTTCTTTCAGGAGGTCTGCCAGCGAAGATTGCATGGATTCTTCCGGACGGACGGCCCTAAGATGTCGGGCGCTCGCGCCCGACATTAACGGACCGATAAGGTATCGCAACGGCTAGAGATCCGCGGCGCGGATCTCTAGCCGTGCGGGCAGCTACACGCAGCCGGTGGGCTTCGCCAGCCCGGCGACTTTGCAGGCTCCCTTGGCCGGCCCGGAAGGGAACAGCTCGTACACCTTCTTCAGCGGAAAGCCGGTCTGCTTGCAGAGCTTGCGGATCATCGGGGCGATACCGAACTTAAGGTAGTATTCCCGGAGATAGTTCACGAGCTTCCAGTGCTCTTCGGTCATCTCGGCGACCCCTTCGGTGGTCGCGAGAGCCTTCGCTATCGCCTCGTTCCAGCCCTCGGGCTCCTGCATGAACCCGTCTTCATCGACCTCGATATCCACTCCGTTGTGTTGGAACCTCGGCATACCTTACCTCCTATGGGACTATGGAAAAGAGCCTGTCGAACAAGCCGCTAGTGCATCTCGATGTATCCACAGGGACACATGTCCATGCACTTCCCGCAGCCCTTGCAGAACTCCAGCTTGAACTTGTACGGCTCGTTTTTGACGAGCGGCTTGATCACCGCGCCGTCCTGGCAGAAACTCCAGCAGCTGCCGCACTCGAAGCAGAGGCCGCAGCTCATGCATCGCTTCGCTTCCGCGATGGCCTCATCCTGCGACAACGTGCCGGCGATCTCGGCCTTGAGGCCGCCCATCCTTTCGGGCACGGGGAGCTGCTTGACTTCGGCCCGCTTCTTTTCGTCGTGGTACTCGAGCTTGATCTTATCCTGCTTGATCGCCGGCAGGACCGGAGGCTTCGGGACGGTCTCGCCCGTGATGGCCTCATGGATGGAATCCGCCGCCACCCGCCCTTGATAGATGGCGTGCACCACCAATCCCAGGTTCACGTTGTCGCCGCCCGAATAGACGCCGTCCTCCTTCGTCTTGCCCTTGTCGTCGATCTTGATCCAATCCCTGCCCTCGCGGAGGCCGTCCAGGCCGGCGAAGTCGGGCTCCTGGCTGACCGCCGCGATCAGCGTGGAGAACTCCAGATCGAACGTGTCGCCCTCGATGGGGACGGGCCTGCGCCTGCCCGAGGAGTCGGGCTCGCCGAGCTCCATCCGCTGGCACTTCATGCCCGCCGCCTTGCCGTTCCGCCCGGAGATCTCGAGCGGGGCGGCGAGGAAATGGATCTTGACGTCCTCCTCTAGGGCGCCCTCGATCTCCTCATGGATCGCCGGCATCTCCGTCCTGGTCCGGCGATAGAGGATGGTCGTTTCCGCGCCGAGGCGGCGGGCGACGCGGGCGGCGTCGATCGCGGTGTCGCCTCCGCCGATCACCACGACCTTGTCCCCGACGTCGATCTTCTCGTCGCAGTTGATCCTGTGAAGGAACTCGGTCCCGGTGAAGACGTTCTCGGCGTCCTCGCCTTCGACCCTCAACTTCTTGCCCTGATGCCCGCCGATCCCGACGAACACGGCCTTGTGCTCCTTCCGGATCTCGTCGAGGGGGATGTCCTTGCCGACCACGACGCCGCATTTCAGCTCGACGCCCATATCCACGATGCGGTTGATCTCGCCGTCGAGCACGTCCTGCGGCAGGCGGTAGTCGGGGATGCCGTAGCGGAGCATCCCGCCCGCTTTCGGGAAGGCCTCATAGACCGTGACCGGATAGCCCCGGCGGGCCAGATGGTAGGCGCAGCTGAGGCCCGCCGGGCCGGAGCCGACGACCGCGATCTTCTCGGTCCTCTTCTCTTCGGTCAGCTTCTTCGGGACGAGCTTCTTGCGCAGCCCGAAGTCGCCGATGAACCTCTCGAAATTATTGACGCCGACCGCCCCGTCCTTCCCTTTGCGGTTGCATTCCGACTCGCAGGGATGCGGGCAGACCCTCCCGCATACGGCGGGGAAGGGAGTCGTTTCAAGGAAAGTGTGCCAGGCCTCCTCCAGCGCCTGATCATAGGTCTTTCCGAGGGCCTCCGCCCTGGAAACCGCCATCAGGCCCTCGCGGATCTTGTTCTGGTTGGGACAGGTGTTCGTGCATGGCGGCGTTTTTTCCACGAACTTCGGCCTTTGCATAGAGGTCTCGACGCCCGAACTGCGCCCTGAGCCCAGGCCCCGCTTCTTCTTTTTGACGACTTTATTGATCATAATCAGCTCTCGCTATCTGCAAATGTGCCGGGATTTCCTACACTTCTATATATGCAACGGTTTTTCCATCCTCCCGCGACGCACCGCGGCGCTCGCCACCAGGCGGGGCGCCCAGTCTTTCACGGCATCAGCGTGGATATGAGTGTAGCATGCCATGGTATTCTTGTACAACAAGCCGTCCCGGCCCTCCCCCAAGCCGGTCCCTGTCTCGACGCGCATGCAGGTCATCGATTCCTCCGGGGCCGCCGTCAAGCACGAGTAATGGAACTCATGCCCCTTGATCGCGGCGCCGACCTCGAAGAACGGATTGGGCCGGTCGACCAGCAGCCGCGCGTATCCATGGCCCGCCGGCCGGGGACGCATCACCAAGTCGACCGGGAAGACGCCGGCCATCGGACAGCGATCGCCCTTCCAGGTGAGCGACCTTGAAAGATAGATCAGCCCGCCGCACTCGGCGTAGACGGGCAAGCCCCCCTCCGCAGCGGCCCTGACGGACTCCATCATCGAGCCGTTTTGGGCCAGGCGTCCGGCATGGGTCTCGGGGAACCCGCCCCCGATATAGAGCGCGTCGATATCCGGAAGAGACGCGTCGTCCAAGGAGGAGACGGGCACTAGCTCAGCGCCATGAGCCTCCAGCGCCTCGAGATTCTCCGGATAGTAGAACGTGAAGACCGTATCCTTGAAATATCCGACCTTCACCTTCGCGGGGGTCTCCGGCGGCCGACGCCGCTCCCGGCCCGGAAGCGGCGCGGCCCTCCGGGCCGCGTCCAGGAGCCCGTCCACGTCGAGATGCCCGGCGATCGCCGTCAGCCGAGCCTCCAGATCCGCGTCCTCTCCGGACTCGGCGGGCGTCACCAGCCCCAGATGGCGGCTGCCGATCAGCCCCGGGCCGTCATCCATCCTCGGGACGACCCCGAGGACCGGCAGGCCGCAGTACTTCCCGATCGCGTCGGTGAGCACGCGCTCATGGCGCTTGCCGGCCACCTTGTTCAAGACCACCCCGGCGATGTCGAGCTCCGGGCAGAACGATTGGCAGCCCTTGACCACGGCCGCTATCGTCCGCGTCGTCTTCGAGGCGCCGACGACGAGGACCACCGGCGCCCGCAGCAGCTTCGCGAGCTCCGCGGTGCTGTTCGCCCCCTCGACGTCCCTCCCGTCGAAGAGCCCGCGATTGCCCTCAACGACCGCGACATCGGCCCCGGCGGCGTGCGAGACGAAGCTTTCATAGACCTCGTCCGGCTCGACCATGTAGGTATCGAGATTGCGGCAGACGGCACCGGCCAGCTTCCCGAGCCAGGCCGCGTCGATGTAATCGGGGCCTTTCTTAAAGACGGAGACGCCCAGGCCTCTTTGGCGCAGCCCCGCCAGGAGCCCGAGGCTGACGACCGTCTTGCCCGAGTCGCCCGACAGCCCTCCGATGACGAGCCGCGGGATCTTCACATCCATAAGTTGCTTGCAGACCTCAACGCCCAGACGGCCGACACGCTGCCGACCGTCCGGGCATTGGCCCGATGAACAACGAAGCTATTGAGGACCGCCGGAAGCCCGGCGTCCGATCAGTCGTTCGCCGCAGCCTCTCTGTGGGGGATCTCGATGAAGCTGCCCCCGAAGTACGTATAGACGCACTTCCCGGAGTTGACCAGCAGCTTGATCGCTTCCTTGCAGAGCTTCTTGTCGACCTCGTCACCGAAAAGCTGCACCATGGCCTTCATCAGGTCCATCGCCTTCAACTTCTTCTGGCCCTGGGCGTCCTTGACCAGGCTATACATGGCCTCGGCCACTTCTTCCGCTGTCTTTGCCACTTGCGACCTCCCGGCTCTAGAACGTCAGATGAGTCGACCGCTTGTACGTCAGGCCGGCATGCTTGAAGTCGTCGATATGCTCCTTCTGGAACGGGATCCCGGACATCTTGAAGAACCTCGGCCAGCCGATGCGGGCGATCCACTCGCCCATCCGCTCGTACTTCTTCGCGTTCTTGGCCCACAGCTCGACCAGGTTCTTCACCGCGTCGGTCACCTCGGGCCAGCGCGGCGGGTTGTTCGGCAGGTACGGGATCGCCAGCTTCGAGAAGGCCGGCTCCGTCCGCGCGTTCGAGACCTTCCCGCCGACCCAGATCGAGACCCCGTCGTTGAGGGGATCGTTCAAGGGCATGGACGGGCAGACCGTGTAGCAGTTGGCGCAGAACATGCACCGCTCCTCGATGACCTCGACCGACTGCTTGCCGTTGACCGTCGCCGGCCGGATGGCGGCCGTCGGGCAGGAGGCGCTGACGTTCGGGATCTCGCACTGCTTCTTCACCGTGTCATGGTCCGTCTTCGGCGGGCGCCGGTGGACGCCGAGGATGGCGATGTCCGAGCAGTGCACCGCGCCGCACATGTTCAGGCAGCACGCCAGGGCGATCCGGAGCTTGCCGGGAAGGTCCCTCTCCTCGAAATGGACGATCAGGTCGTCCATCACCGACTTGACGATGCCCGAGGCGTCGGTCGCGGCCGAATGGCAGTGGATCCAGCCCTGAGTATGGACGATGCTGGAGATGGAGTTGCCGATGCCGCCGACGGGATGTCCCATCTTCTTGAGGTCGGCGATCAGGGGCTCGATGCTCTCCTTCTTGTCGGTGAGGAACTCCACGTTGTGGCGGCTCGTGAACCGGATATAGCCGTCGCAGTACTTGTCGGCCAGGTCGCAGTACATGCGGATCTTGTCGATGCTCAGCAGCCTGCCCGAAGCGGAGCGCACCGTATAGAGCTTGTCTCCGGACTGCGCCACGTGGACCATCACGCCGGGCTTCAGGATCTCGTGATACTTCCACTTGCCGTAGTTCTTCTTGATCACCGGCGGCAGGAACTTCTCGTAGTGCGGAGGCCCGAAATCCGTCCGTCTTTCCTGTGTCTGGGTCGCTTCAGCCATTTCTCTACCTCGCTTGTTTAAACTGGTCGTTTACGGCCGCCCGCCCTTACTTCTCGCCGTCCCCGTCGCCGCCTTCCTCGAAGTACTCCTCGTAGAAGACGTACGGGTTCTCGCGGGGATGGGCCACCATCTCGGCCCGCGGCTCGAGCTCGATCGCCTCGAGGAAGTTGCCGAGCCCGACGCGCTGGATGAACTCACCGACCCGCTCGCGGTTCTTGCCATCTTCGCCCCAAACGTCCCAGATCTTCTCGACGAGGTCCTTGATCTCCTGATACGGAGGCTCCATCTTGATGAAGGGGACGAGAACCGACGACAGCAGGGCCCCCTCCATGATGGGGGCCTTCGAGCCAAGGAGTATGGTCGCGCCGCGGTCCTTCCCGGGCTGCAGGGCCTTGGGCATGACGTTGATGCAGTGCATGCAGCGGCGGCAGAAGCTGTTGTCGATCTTCAGCTCCTTGCCGTCCCATTCCATGCACTTGGCCGGGCAGTTGTCGACGACGTCGGACTGGACGTCCATCCCGCCGTCGGCGTACTCCTTGACCGCGTCCTTATCCATTTGGATGTCGTCGCGCCATGTCCCGATGATGGACATGTCGGCCCTCGCGATCGAAGCGACGCAATCGTTCGGGCAGCCGGAGAACTTGAACTTGAACTTGTAGGGGAACGCCGGGCGATGAAGCTCGTCCTGGTAGGCCTGGGTGAATTCGGTGCAGGCCCCCATCGTGTCGTAGCAGGCCCACTCGCACCGGGCCTGCCCGCAGCAGCAGCTCGGCGTCCGGACGTCGGAGCCGGAGCCGCCGAGGTCGAAGTCGATCTTCTGCAGCTCGGAGAACACCGGCTCGAGCTCGGAGGTCTTGGTGCCCAACAGGATGATGTCGCCCGTGGAGCCGTGCATGTTGGTGACTCCCGAGCCGTGCTTCTCCCAGATGTCGCAGATCTTGCGCAGGGCTTCGGAGGTGTAGAACCAGCCGGCCGGCTGATTGACCCGGAGCGTGTGGAAATGGGAGACGCCCGGGAACTTGTCGGGCAACGCGGAATACCTGCCGATGACGCCTCCGCCGTAGCCCATGACTCCGACGATGCCGCCGTGCTTCCAGTACCCGATCTTCTTCTGATACGAGTACTCGAGCTGCCCGAGGAGGTCCTTGGCCATGGGACTCCTCTTGGCGGCCATCTTGATCTCCGTGACGAAGCTCGGCCACTTCCCTGTTTCGAGCTGATCGAGCATTGGTGTTTCCGAAGTTTTCTCAGCCATGATATCTCCTTGACTTGATGGTCGATATTCCAACGCCCGCGACACAAACCGGGGCCTACCAACGACCGGGGCAACGCCCAACAGACGCCCCGCGTGTGATCGATTTTAACTAAATTGAAAGACCATATCAAGGGGAGCCCTCCGCCCCTATCCGCAGCCATAAAAACAATTCTTTTTGGATCTTTTTATTTATTTCGCGATGAAGTGGGCGCCAAAAAAAGGCCGCGGAGCCTCTCCGGCGTTCAGACGGACAGGCTCCTCGGACGTCGCCCGGATGGCGACAGATGCCCGCTACATTCCCTTATAGGGATTGGGGCCGACGCCCTCGATGACCTCCAGGAACTTGTCGAAGATCCCCGGGATCTTGTGGTAGTCCGTGATAGCCAGCTCGTGCATCTCGACGCGCTCGGTCTCGAGCGCGAGCTGCTTGAGCTTCTCCTGGACGTTCCCCATGCGGTAGGCCGCAAGCTCGCTGCCCCGCACGAAATGGCACTGGTAGTCGTCGCCCTTCTTGCAGCCGATGAGGAGGACTCCGTCCACTCCCCGCGCCAGGGCGTCGCTCACCCAGACCGCGTTCATCGAGCCGAGACACCGGAGCGGGATGATCCGGATCATGGCGTTGTACTTCAGCCTCTTGATCCCGGCCATGTCCACCGACGGGAGCGCGTCGTTCTCGCAGATGAAGGCGAGGATCCTCGGCTTCTCCTCGAACTCGTCGGGCACGTGCATGGACTTGATCATCTGGGAGATCATGTTGACGTTGTAGTTCTTGAACGAGACGATCCGCTCCGGGCAGGCTCCCAGGCACACCCCGCAGCGCCTGCAGCGCAGCGGATTCGGCAGCGGAGTCCCCTTCGCGTCCTCGTCAAGCGCGCCGAAGGGGCACTCCTCGGTGCAGCGCTTGCACTGGGTGCACCGCTGCATAAAGAACTCCGGGTAGCTCAGGTCGCCCGCGCGCGGGTGGACCGCGGCGCCCCGGGCGATCGACTCGACCGCCTGGATCGCCTTGAGCGCCGCCCCTCGGGCGTCGCTGGCGCCCGAGGCCAGATCCATCGGCGCCCGGACCGAGCCCGCCGCGTAGATGCCCGTCCGCCGCGTCTCATACGGGAAGCAGATGAAGTGCGAGTCCGGGAAGCCGTATTTCAGCGTCGGAAGGTCGGTGCCCTGGCGGTACGTCAGGTTGAGGATCTTGGCGCCCAACTCGGCGCTCTCCGCCTCCTTCTTGCCGTCGGCGGTTTCCCCCTCCTTCGCCTCGGCGCCGGCCTCCGGCTTCGCGCCGTTCTCGCCGACCTCGACCTTCGTCGTCGGCACCATGCCGGTGGCCAGCACCACGAGGTCCGCCTTGATGGTGATATCCTCGCCGAGAAGCGTCTCTTTTACGTCGACCGCGATCTTGCCGTCGGGCTCCTTCGCCACGCCGGCGACCTCTCCCTTCGTCAGGAAGACGGCCTCGTCTTCCTGCACGCGGGCGTAGAACATCTCGTACTGGGCGGGAGACCGGACGTCCTTATAGATCACGTAGACCTTGGCGTCCGGGTGGCGCTCCCTGACGTAGAGCGCCTGCTTCAGACTGACCCGGCAGCATACGGCCGAGCAGTAGGGGAGGTGCTCCTGGTCCCGCGACCCGGCGCACTGGATGAAGGCCACGCTCTCGACCGGCTTGCCGTCGGAGGGGCGCTTGATCTCACCCTTCGCCGCCATCTCCTCCATCTGCACGTTGGTGATGATGTCCGGCGAGGAGCCGTAGCCCAGGTGAGTCAACTTCTCCGCCTCATAGGGCTTCCAGCCGGAGGCCAGGATGATCGAGCCCACGGTGAGCTCGGCGGACTTGCCGCCGTTCTTGAGCGCCACCGCGAACTTCCCCGGCTGCCCCACCGTCTTCTCGACGACCGTCGACTTGTGGACGGTGATGTTCGGGTCCGCCTCGACGTCCTTGACCAGCCCCTCCACGCCCGCGTCCTCGAGATCGCGATACGGAGGGCGCTTGGGGAAGACCTTCGGGAACTTGGCCGCCCAGCCGCCGAGGCGGTCCTCTTTCTCCACGAGGACGACCTTGTAGCCGGCCCTGGCCGCCGTACGCGCGGCGTTCATCCCCGTCATACCCCCGCCGACGACCAAGATATCCTTGCTCGTCTCCTCCATGAAGGGCTCGGCGGGCGCGCTGCTGCCCAGCCGGGCGACGCTCATGCGGACACAGTCCTCGGCGAGCATCTGCGTGTCCTCGTCGTTGGGCTCGTGGGACCAGGCGACGTTCTCGCGGATATTGACCCTGTCCACGAGGACGTCCTTGCCGAAATCGAAGAGCTCCGGGAAGACCCGCTGGGAGCATGCCGCGACCGCCACCCGGTTCAGGCCCTCACCCTCGACGTCGGCCTTGATCAGGCCCGCGCCCTCCGGGCTGCAGAAGGCGTCGTGGGTCTTGCAGACCGCGGCCTTCGCCTCGCCCGTGGCGACCTCCGCCATCTTGTCGACGTCGACGGAGCCCGCGATGTCGCAACCCTTGCAGATGAATACGCCGACTTTCGTGTCCATCCCCCTACCTCCCAGAAACGGCAATCAAGGCGCTCGCCGCGGCGCCCGTGGCGTCCTGCACGGAGGACGACACATCCAGAGGCCGCGTCGAGGTCCCGGCGCCGATCACCCCGGCGTCCTCGTCGGGAGCGATGAACCCGAAATCGTCCCGGGGCGTGTCGAGCGGCGGCGGCGCGTCGGCCGTGTTGGGCACCATGCCGACGGCGAGCACCGCCATGTCGACCTCCGTCTTGACGATATCTCCCGTGAGGGTGTTCTCGGCCTCCAGGATCAGGTTCTTGCTCTCGGGGACCTCGGTGATCGTCCCGACCTTCCCCCGGTGGAAGAACAGCTTCTTGTCCTCCTGCGCCTTCGTGTAGAAGTCCTCCATCCGGCCCGGCGCGCGGACGTCGATGTAGAACATGTGGATCTCCGCGTCCGGGTACTGCGCGCGGACGTAGGTGGCCTGCTTCATCGAAGCCAGGCAGCAGACCGCCGAGCAATAGGGGAGGTGGTTCTCGTCGCGGGACCCCGCGCACTGCACGAACCCGATCTTCTTGACGCCCTGCTGGTCCGACGGCCTCGCTATCTTCCCGCCGGTCGGGCCGTTCTGCGACGCCAGCCGCTCCATGATCACGTTAGTGACGACGTTGGCGTACTTGCCGAAGCCGAGCCGGTCGAGCTTGCGGGCGTCATACGGCCTCCAGCCCGTCGCCCACACGACGGCGCCGGCCTTGACCGCGACGGTCCGGGGCTGCATGTCGAGGTCGACGGCTCCGTACTTGCAGGCCTCGGCGCACTTCTTGATCCCCTCGTCCGCGACGAAGGCGGGGTCTATGACGTACCGGAAGGGATAGGCCATCAGGTGCGGCAGGTACGCGGCCTTCGTTTTGTCGAGCCCGAAGTTGAGGTCGTTGGGGCGCTCGATCTCACAGGCCTTGGCGCAGTCGCCGCAGCCGGTGCACTTCTCGTTGACGTAGCGCGGATCGAGCCTGACCAGGGCCTCGTAGGCGCCCCGCGATCCCGTGATGCTCTCCACCTCGGCAAGGGTGAGGACGGTGATGAGAGGGTTCGCCCTTATCCTCTTCAGATTGATCTCCATCCCGCAGGTCGGCGGGCACAGCTTGGGGAAGTACTGGTTGGACGCCACGACCCGTCCGCCCAGCGAGGGGCTCCGCTCAACGAGGATGACCCGCTTGCCCACCTCGGTGAGCTCGATCGCCGCGGTCATGCCGGCGATCCCGCCGCCCACGACCAGCACGTCGGCGGTCAACGAATCGCGCTTCTCATCATTAGTCATTGCCTTCTCCCTGGGGGGATCCGTCCGATCGCCGCGGACGGCCCGTTACGGCCTCTCCTTCTTCCCGCGCCCGGCGCTGCGCGCGTGGACGAAGGCGAGGCTCCGATAGAACATGTGAGCGAACTTCGAGTAGGGGGCGTACCACAAGAGGAAAAAGACGACCACGAGGTGGATGTAATACACCAGGAAGGCGATGTCCGCGCCGGTCATCCGCACGACCTGGGTCAGGAAGCCCGTGATGAAGGCGAGGAAGATCACGATGAGGAAGAGCCAGTCCTGGTAGCCGTTGGCGCCGACGTTCTCAGGGTCGGTGAAGCGTCGGACCAGGAGCCAGATCGTCCCCGCGATGCCCGCGATCGCCGACAGGTTCCCTATCCACTTGATCAGCCTGACGAAGACCATGGGATGGTCGAACGTATAGGGGGATTCGATCCCGAGGACCTTGAGCGCCATGGCGCCCATGCCGGCGGTCATCGCCGCGCCGCAGAAGCCGAAGAAGACGAGCAGGTGCGCGTACGCGCGGGACTTGTTCTCGTCGCATTCAAAGAAGTTGGCGTGGGTCAGGATATCCTTGACCGCCTCGATGGCTCCTTTCACGAACCCCACCTCGGCCTTCGCGGACGGCGACTCCAGACCGTTCCAGAAGCGCCAGAGCCCCATGAAGGCGCAGAAGAACACGAGGATGTTGCCGCCTATGAAGAGGGGCTCCAGCCAATGCACGCTTATGAAGTGGTCGTAGATGACCTGCCCCTGCGTGAAATCGGGCTTGCGGCCGAGGAGAAGAAGCCCGATGATGATCATCGGCGCCAGGATAAGCCACGGAAGGGCCTTCGGGCTCGCCAAAGCCTTCCCCATAAAGGAAGGGAACGCGAAATGCTGGAAAACGTAGGAGCGGATCGCGGCCAGCACGTCGCCCGGCTTCGCGCCGCGCGGGCAGTAGGTCGAGCAATCGTTGCACTGATGGCACAGCCAGATATCGGGGTCCTTGGCCAGCTTCTCCGCCTGCCCCCACCCCGCGAGAAGCATCTCTTTTCTGGGGAAGGGCTTTTCGGCGGGGGAAAGGTTGCATACCGCCGAGCATGTCGCGCACTGGAAGCACTTCTTGACGTCAGCGCCCCCGGACCTCTTCAGGAATCGGATGAAACCCACGTCGGCGTCGATCGTTCGTCCTGAGCCCATTCAGCGTCTCCTTGCTCCGGCGGTTTCTGAGAAAAAATGGATTGTCCGGCTCGCGCCCGCGCTCGCGGGCGCCCGTATCATAATTCTATCGAGCGGCGGATGTCAACCAGAGCCCGTTAAGACGCGGGTACTTTCAAGGAAGTCTTCTGACGGTCGCGTCCAGCAGCCCGTCCGGGAAGGCCCCGCAGCGGGAAAGCCCCTCCTTGATCCGTCCGACGCCGGTCGCCCCGTTGAGGTTGGTCAGGTAGACCTTGCCCGGCAGACCCCCATAATGGCCCACGAGGTCGAAGACCCCCCCGATGACGACCAGATCGCCGCTCGACACCTTCTCCGGATATCGCCGCAGGGCGAGCCCGACCTGGGCGTCCACGTTCGCCTCCGGATCGTGCGCCTCGTCTTCGCCGGTCTTCAGCCTGCCCAGCCGCGCGCGGATCGCCTCGGTCTCGCCAGCATAATCGCCGCGCGCCGCCTCGGCCGCGCCGCACCCCGTATGCCCCATGATGAACAGCACCGGGACGCCCAGGTGCCGGAGGGCGTAGTCCACCGCGCCCTCGCTGTCCGAATACGTGTTGCCGATATCCCGGCCGACGAAAAGGTTGTTTACCAAGTCCAGGCTGTCGCCGAAGATGCAGGTCTGCAGCCGCGAGTCGGAGCAGAAGGCGATCACGACCTTGGGCCGCTGGCCGCTCTTGAGCGCGCCGTACGACGCGCCGTGCGCCCGCGCGTGCTCCTCGTTCCTCTCCAGCAACCCCGCGAAGTACCGCAGGGAGTCCTCTTTGGTAGGCTTGCTATCCATCCCGAGTCCTGTCCGCGACGCGCGTCTCGGCGCCCTGAGGCGGGAACACCGGACGCCGAGGCTCCGTCGTCAATGTGCGGGGATTCCTGGGACCGCCCGTCCCCGCTCCTGGGCCGGACCTACGCGCCCGCGGGGGAGAGAGCCTTCTGGACGGCCTCCAGCACGACCTTCTCGTCCAGCGGCTTCTCGACGAAGGAGGTCGGGTCCGGCAGGGGCTTGATCTTCTGCATGAAGTTCTTGAAATCCCCCAGCCCGGAAACGAAGAGGACGGGGATGTCCTTGAGGTCGGGGCTTTGCTTCATTTCCCTGAACAGCCTCACTCCCGACTTGTTCGGCATGACGATGTCGAGCGTGACCAAGTCCGGCTTTTCCCTCTCCAGCACGCCCTTCGCCTCGTCTCCGTCGCCCGCGGAGAACGTTTCGTAACCGTTGTCGCCAAGCAGCGTCGTCAGGAACGTGACGGTATCCGGCTCATCGTCCACGACCAGGATCTTCTTCGCCATGCCTGCCCACCTCTGATATCGGATGGGGAGGATTCTAGCTTTTTTCCTCGGGCGCAGACCATCTCCTCGGGAGCCTCACTGTGAAGCGGGTGCCTTCCCCCTCCGTCGAGTCGATGGCTATCGTGCCGAGGTGCTTCGTCACGATCTTGTTGGCGATGAACAGCCCCAGGCCCGTCCCCTCGGTCCCCTTGGAGGAGAAAAAGAGGCTGAACGCCTTCTCGCGGGTCTCCTGGTCCATACCGATCCCGTTGTCCGAGACCTCGAAAAGGATGTGCTCCTTGTCGCTCCTGACCCCGACCGTGACGGCGTGAGCCGGCTTCTTTTTATCCACGCGGCAGGCGTCCAAGGAATTCTCGACGAGATTAACCAGCGCGGACAGCAAAGCCGCGCCGTCGCCGTCGAACTCTCCGGCGGCGGCGTCGGACCGGAGATCCAAGGCGACGCCAAGGCTCGCGGCCCGAGCCTGGAGCAGGCCGCCGGCGTCCTTCAGGAGCTTGGCCGCGTCCACGGGCTGCATGTCGAAGTCCCGCTCCTTGGCGTAGTACAGGATGTCGCCGATCATGCTGCGAATCCGGGCCTCGTTCCCCTCGACCATCTCCCACGCCCGGGTGATGCGGGCCTCGTCCCGCTTCTTGTAGCCGGTCTTCAGCATATAGATGCCGCCCCGCAGGCCGGTCAGGAGCGCCTTGACGCCGTGGGAGATCGAGCTCACCAGCAGCCCCAGGGAGGTGAGCTGCTCCTGCAGCTGACGGATCTCGGTGATGTTGGTGGACATCTCCATCACCTGGACGATCTCGCCCTTCTCATCCCGGATGGGCGCCGTGCGCACGACCACGTTGACCCGCTCGCCCGAACGGGACGTCACGACCTCTTCGCTGTGATGGGACCGCCCGTCCTCGAACGTCAGGGCGACGGGGCAGTCCAGACACCGCTCCGTCCGGTGCTTGTATATCTCGTAGCAGTGCCCATCCTCCTCGCCGAAGTCCTCCTTGAAGCGACGGTTGGCGTGGACGATCTTGAAGTCGCGGTCTTGGACCGAGATGTAGCACGGCGCTTCCGAGAACAGCAGGCCGTGGAGCTTCTGGCTCTCGTCGAGCTTCTTCTGGAGCCTTTTGACCTCCGTGATATCGGTGGACATCTCCAGCACCGAGACCACCTCGCCCCGCTCGTCGCGAAGCGGACAGGTGTACACGATGACCGAGACCGGCTCCCCGTTCCGGGTCCGGACGACCTCCTCGCTCCCGTGGCTCTTCCCGTCCTCGAAGGTCCTGGCCACGGAGCACTCGGGGCATCTCTCTTCCCGGCACTTGTAGATCTTGAAGCAATGCTCCCCCACTCCCTCGCCGAAGTGCTCCTTGAAGCGCCGGTTGGTCTTGAGGATGCGCAGGTCCTTGTCCTGCACCGAGACATAGCACGGCATCTCGTCGAAGCACTGCTCATAGAATCTCTCGTCCATCGCTTCCCCCGGCATGAAACGGCGACGGTCCCCGCCTCCTCCAGGATAGCAGACCTAAGGAGGTGACGCCAGGCCGCGGGGGAAGGGTGCGGGGGAAGGGCGCGATCGGCCCCCCGACAAGCGACAGGCCTCCCCGTGGGGGGGAGGCCTGTCTTTCAGAGCCTGCCGGAGGATCTAACGATGATCCTTCCGGTCCGCCGCCTTCCCGTCGATAAGGATCGCCCGCGAAAGCATGTCGTGGACCCCGCCGACCTCGATCTCCTCTTTGTGATGCTCCATGAGCTGGGTCAGCTGGCGCTTGCAGTTGGAGCAGGCGGTGGCCACGTACTTCGCGCCGGTCGCCCGGACCTGCTCCAGCTTCTTCGTGCCGGAGACCGTCATCCGGAACTCCCGGATGTCGTCCATGGCGGAGAGCCCGCCGCCGCCGCCGCAACACCAGTTCTCCGACCGGTTGGGAGTCATCTCGCGGAAGTCGGAGCACGCGGCCTTGAGGATCTCCCGCGGCTCCTCCGTGATGCCGCACGAGCGTCCGAAGTTGCACGGGTCGTGATAGGTGACCGGCATCTTGTTCTTGCTCTTGTCGAACCGCAGCCGGCCCTCCCGGACGCGCGCGGCGGTCCACTGCATGCAGTTTGTGATCTGGAAGGGAAGCTTGCCCCACCAGCTCGCCTTCTCCATCATCATCTTCATGATGCGGTGGGCGTGGCCGCACTCGCCCATCAGCAGGGTCTTGGCGCCGAGGCGCTTCGTCTCCTCGACGTACAGCTTGTTGTCCGCCTTCATGTGGGCGTCGTTGCCGGTGAAGAGCCCGTAGTTGGCGCCGTCGAAGCACTTCGAGCTCATCGTCCACTTGTCGGCCATCCCCAGGGCGTGGAACACCTTGGCGACGCCCATGGTGGCCTCCGGGTTCACGAGCACGTCCCCGGAGGGCGGCACGTAGAAGTATTCGGCGCCCACGACGTCGACCGGGATCTTGATCTTGACGCCGTTCTCCTCCTCCATCTCCTCCTCGAGGAAGTTGATGGCCTCCTTGAAGGCCGCCGCGCCGGCGCCGTCGGTGTTGCCCGTCTCGAGCGAGATCTTCACGACCTTCGCCATCGTCTCGGGCGTGAGCCCCAGCGTGTCGAGGATGGCCCGGCCCTTTCGCGTGATCACCGAGTGATCGATCCCGAAGGGGCAGAACGTGGCGCACCGGCGGCAGCCCGTGCACTCGTAGAAGATCTGCTTCCACTCATGGATGTCCTCCGGATTGAAGTCCTCCGCTCCGGCGAGCTTCCCGAAAAGCTTTCCCCCGGTCGTGCAGTACTTGTTGTAGATGCGCCGGATCAGGTCCGTCCTCTCGGCCGGGTTGTACCGCTTCTCGCTCTTGCCGTAGTAGACCGGGCAAACGGAGGCGCACGTCCCGCACTTGGCGCACATTTCCATGTACATCTTCATCGCCCGCGGGCCGTTCTTGATGGCCTTGACGGCGTCCACGACGGTCTTCTTCACGTCCGCGGGCGACGGCTGCCCGTTCTTCTTGCCCGCCGCGTCGGACTCGGGCGCCTGCCGCTTCTTGCCGGCCGCGCCGGCGACTTTATCGTTCACCTTCTGCTTGGACATCCTGGCCTCCTTCTCCGAGTCGGTTGATCCGGACTCGCCTCAATGCTTCCGGACAAGCTGATGCGTGAAAAAGATCCCGCCGAAATGCAGGAGCTTGCTGAACGGCATGACCATGACCAGCGAGAGCGCGAGGCACATGTGGACCAGGAATACGCCGTTATCCAGCGCGGCCGCTTTCGCGGCGCCGGAGAACGTCGCGAGCGCGGCGAAGTAGTCGCGCGTCAACGCCAGGTCGAAATGCTCCGCTCCGAAACGCATCATGTTGCCGGTGATGATGATCGCCGCGACAAGCAGCAGCGCGAGGTAGTCGCTGGCTCCCGTAATCTCCGCCACCCGGGGCACCACGAACCTGCGGGCCAGAAGGAAAAACGCCGCGGCGAGGATCACGACCCCGGCCGCCCCTCCGACGCCGCTGGACATGCCGGCGATGGCCTCTTCGCTCATCCCCAGCTTCATGAGGATCACGTCCACATTGGCGACGACCCTGAAGTGCCCGATGACGATGAGCGCCAGTACCGCGTGGAACACCCACGCGAAGGCCCACAGCACCCGGTCGCCTTTGAACAGGCTCTTGAACAGCACCGCCTCCTGGACGGTATTGAGGATGTTGGCCTCTCCGGTCACGGGAGCCGGGAAAAGCGTCATCGGCGGCGACGCCAGCGTCGTCCACGCGCGTATCTTGTAGGTCATGCCGCCGACGAATACGGCAAGCGCGACGTACGGGAGCACCCCTCCCGCCATAAACCTCACGATATCCATAGTCTCCCTCCTCCGTTCGTCTTGAGTCCTACGCGCACCCCGAAGGGCGCGGCAGGCCGGCCAGCCGATACGCCCCCTTCACCATCCCGCACGGGAAGAGGCGGCATATGTCGGCCGAGCTCAGGCCGGTCTCCTTATGCAGCTTCAAGACCGACGGGCCCGTGCCGTTGGTCTTGTAGTACATCTGCACGAACTTGATCACCTTCCAGTGTTCGTCCGTCAGCGGGCCGATGTCGTGCTCCCGGGCGAGCTCTTGCGCCATCTCCTGGTCCCACCCGGACATCGTCTTGAGGAAACCATCGTCATCGAACTCGCCGCTTTCGACCGCACCCTCCACCTTCGTCATGGATCCTCCTTGTCCGGTCCTTCGCAATGAGGCGTGCCGTTCTCCGGTCCGGCGGACTCGACCGGGAAGCTGCCGATCACCGAAGCGATCTCATCCACGCCGAACGGCTTCTCAACCACGCCGGCCACCGAGCGCCCGTCCCACGCCTCCGGGCCAGGGGCGTCCTTCACCGCGGCGACGATGATCTTCAGGCCCGGCAGGCGCTCGTCGCCCGACAGGCAGTCCAGGAGGCCTTCGCCCCCGGCCTCGATCACCCGCTGGTCGACGACAGCGAACGCCGGCAGGAAGGCCTGCACGACGGTCGAGGCCTCGTAGCCGTTGCGGGCGAAGCGCAGCGCCATCCCCTTTCGCTCCTGCGCCTTCAGCCGCTTGATGAGGTCCTCATCCGGCGTGACGACGAGCACGTTCGTGTCGAGCCCGTGTACGCGCCGGTAGTAGACGCATTCTTCGCAGGACGACCGGCAGAAGCGTTTCGCATGTCCGAGGCCGGGGCCCATCTCCGCCATCTGGAAGCACCGTGCCGCCCGCACCCGATAGACCACGCAAGTCTTGCAGGCCTCGCGGACGACGCCTCCCTCGGCGAGATATTCCCAGCACCGCAGATTATGCATCAAGGGGTCCATACCCGGGGCACCCGCCCCGCAGGTCCGCCCCTCGGTGCGCATTCCGCCAAGGTCATCCCGGCGCACGCGGTAGTGTCCGCCGGCGGTCCTCACCCCTTCCAACCGTCCCTTTCTAATCCACTTCAGCACCGTGTCGGGAGTGACAGAACAAAGCTTGGCCGCCTGTCCCGTCGTAAGCCAACCGGATTCTTTTTGAATCATATGCTTCGTTGTGTATGTTATTTATGTATTCGATGACAATATGTCCCAATTTTGCATATTTTACATACACATCACCAACGCGTCAAGACTTCTACTGATGGATAATTTCCATATCATCAAAATTCCAGTCCGATTCAAACCATACGCTATCCCTATCTCAGACAAACGCAAAGACGCCACTGCCGAAGGAAGACCCCTAGCGGCCCGTGGCAAAAGTATTTCGAATGGCGAAATCTCCTGGGCTGCCAGCCCAGGAGAGATGGCGTCGACCGATCTGGGTGCCTGGAAAGCCCGCCCGTCCACCGCATCAAGAGAATTTGACTTTTCTATCGGTTTAGTGTAAAATATTATTTATTGACTTTATCTAATATATCCATTAATCATAGATGCTCAAGGAATAACTTATGGGTTCAGATCTACTCACCACAGGCCAGGTAGCCAAGCTGTGCGGGGTGACTCCCGACGCTGTGCTAAAGTGGATTAAGAAAGGAAGGCTGCCGGCGATTCGGACCACAGGGGGCCATTACCGGGTCTCCCGGAATACGTGCGATGACCTCGGCCTCGCCCGCAGCTCCGACGGCACATGCGCCGTTTCGCGGAACGGGAAAACCCGGACGCCGCACTGCTGGGAGTATTTCGGACAGCGAGGCACGCCGACCGACGCCTGTAGCAAGTGCCTGGTATATCGCGCCAGGGCGGAGCGTTGCTACGAGTTGGCCGGCCTCGAACAGGCGGCCGGTCATGAACGCCGCTTCTGCAAGACGGACTGCCGGGACTGCGCCTTCTATCGCTCGTGCCAAGGACTGGCCACCACGGTACTCGTCGTCACGAACGACAAGGCCCTCATCCGCGCCCTGGAGAAGCACGCCGACGGGGAGAAGCTCTCGCTGCGGTTCGCCCGCTCCGGCTATGAAAGCTCGGCGGTCATCGACGCCTTCCGGCCGGCCGTGGTCCTGATGGACAGCGCGCTGGCCGAGGTGAGGGAAGGCGATCTGGCGGATTCCATCGCGCGCGACGACCGCATCCCCGGAGTGAAAGTCCTCATCGCGCGCCGCGAAGGGCATGAGTCCGGTCTCGGAGGCATCGCCGCGCCGACCATCACGCCGCCGTTCACCGCCGAGCGCATCGAACGGCTCCTCGGGGAACTCTCACGCCCGGGCGGGGACGCGACCAGGCGGGCTTGAACGGCGGGAAGGACGTCTAACCCAGGAAGGGCAGTCCGGCGATGCGGCACGCGCCGCGACGGTAGCCGTCCGGAAACAACCGCCTCAGCTCGCCCAAATCGAGATCGTTCGCCTTGCAAGTCTCGTAGATGGTCGGCACGTTCTCGTTGTTCTTGTAGAAATCGCGCAGGTATCGGATGATTTTCCAGTGCCTGCCCGTCAGCCCTTCGGGCAGGTCCCAATCGCTGGCGACGATCTCCGCGAAGCGCTCGTCCCACCTGTCGAAGTCCTTCAGGAACCCCACGGGCGTCATATCGTGCTCGGCCTTGAGCGCCGGGTAGGACTCGTACGTGAGCCAGATGTTGGTCTCGTACATGAACTTGTAGTTGATGCCGGCGATCTTGCACGCGCCCCGGTGGTAGCCCGTCGGGAAGAGCCGCCTCAACTGGCTCAGCCTGAGCTTGTTGTTGGCGCAGGCGATCACGACCACGGGGACAGTGTTCTCCTCGAGGAACTTCTTCCTCAGATACCGGATGAAGCTCCAGTGCTGCTCGGTCAGGCCCCCGTAGATGCCCAGCTTCCCGGCCATCCCGTCGGCGAAGTCCTCGTCCCACTGCTCCGGCGACTCGAGGAAGCCGTATCGGTCCAGCGTGTAGGACCTCCCTCCCCTGAAGCTCACCGTTTTGCGCTCCATTTGCGTCACCCCGCCGCCCCGGGCTCAGGCCTTCACCGGGGCTGCCTCGTGCGAAAGCTCCAGGATCTTACGCACGTTGGTCAGGAGCTTCTCCTCGTCCACCGGCTTGTCCAGGTAGCCC
The DNA here is from genome assembly GCA_043819795.1 of Elusimicrobiota bacterium. Lineage (GTDB taxonomy): Bacteria > Elusimicrobiota > Elusimicrobia > UBA1565 > UBA1565 > JBDREN01. The sequence goes on along the minus strand of JBDREN010000222.1, from coordinate 29,661 downwards.
TCCGGCGGCCTCACCGGACGGTCGTAGATGAGCTTCCTGAGCTCCGGCTTGCCCGTTATGATGCAGACCTTGGTGGCCTCGGTCTCGGGGTCATTACGAAGCTCCGCCAGGACCACGCCCCCGTCCTTGCCCGGCATGGAGATATCCAGGGTGACGAGGTCGGGCTTCTCCTTCTTGACCATCGCCAGGACCTCGCCGCTGTCGGAGACCTCGATGGTCCTGGCCCCGTTGTCGGCGAACACGGTGCTGAAGTAGGTGAGCGCGTCCGGCTCGTCGTCGACGACCATGATCGTCTTCCCCGCGAGCGCCAACACCTTCTCGACCGGCGGCGCGACCTTCGCGGGGATCACGAGCGCCGTGGCGGCCAGGTTGACCAGCTGCGTCACCTTCATGTCCAGCTTGTAGTGCCGGATCAGGTCGTTGAGCCCGTCCACGCAGTTGTGGCAGGACGTGACCACGACGTTGGCGCCCGTGGCTTTGAGCTGGTCGGCCTTGATCTTGGCGGATTTGAGACGCCGGGGCGTATATTCCGACATGGACATGGCGCCGCCGCCGCCCGTGCAGCAGTAGTTCTCCGCCCGGTTCGGATACATCTCGCGGAACTCGGGCACCACCAGCTCAAGCAGCTCGCGCGGCTCTTCGGTCAGGCCGCAGCTGCGGGCGTTATTGCACGAATCGTGGAAGGTGTAGATCCCCTGGTTCTTGCTCTTGTCCACCTTGATCTTGCCTTCCTTAATATAGCGGAGCATGGTGATGACGGAGCTCTCCATCTGGATCGGGTAGGCCTTTCCGGCCCAGTTCTGGGCCTCGCAGCGGGTGGACCGGTACCCATGGCCGCATTCGGAGATGGCCAGCATCTTCCCTTTGAGCTCGATGACCTTCTCGAACAGGCGCCGTCCGACCGTGCCGCCCAGGTCGTCGTCTCCGGAGAAGAGGCCGAAGTTGGTCATGTCCCAGCACTCGCTGGGCATGCACCAGTTCTCCCCGGCGGCCCAAAAGACCTTCGCCGCGTCCGAGATGGAGCGCGGGTCGTATTTGACCTCGCGGGGATTGATGGAATAGACGACGTCGGCGCCCTCCACATCGATCGGGATCCTGGCCTTCGGGTCCCCGAGCTCCTCGGAGAGCTCGTCCGACATCCATTCCAGCGTCTCGAGGTAATCCTCCTTGAGGACCCCCATCTGGTTGCCGATCTCCCACTGGTCCTTGCTGACGACCGACACGCCCTCCGGCATGACCCCGACGTGGACCAGAAGGCCCCGCAAAGTCCTGTTGGCGGTCGCGAAGTCCACGCCCATCGGACAATTGAACGTGCAGCGGCGGCAGTTCGTGCATTTCCCGAACGCGATATCCTTCAGGGTCTCCAGGTCCTCGTCCGTGAAGACGCTCTTCGCCCCGACCCACCAGGGGAAGACCCGGCCGGTCCAGTCGATGTGGCGCTTGAATATCTTCCTCAGTTGATCGGCCTTATGCGCCGGAGCGAACGTGGGGTCCTCGGGGTTGGAGAGGACATAGTGGCAGCTCTCGGTGCACATGCCGCAGTGCACGCAGCCGGCGAGCGAGCCGACGATCTGCCGCGTCATCTTCTTAGGCAGCCTCTCGAGGAACTTCTTCGCCTTCTGGGATCGTTCTTTTTTCTCGCTCATTTCAAGTTTCCTCGGGATTATGACTTCGCCGTTTCGACGTCCCTGCGCTCACCGGCGGGGAGGCGTATCGGAAACACCCCGCGGTGGGCGAGCGTCCTGCCCAGCCAGTACCGCGTGAACGGATAATACAGGTAGTGCGAGATCTTGCTGAACGGGACGTACATCAGAAAGAACGCCGTCATGAAGAAGTACGTCAGCAGTATCCCCTCGCCCCGGGCGATGTCGTTGGGCGCCGCCAGGAAAGCGAAGACGAACCAGGTGGTCAGCAGGGCGAGCGAGAAATAGTCGTCCGGCGTGCTGATCAACCGCATGACCGGCTTGACGAACCGGCGGATCATCCGCCCGCAGCCGATGAGAAAGGCGGCGGCGGTGAAGGCCTGGATGATCTTAACGACGATCGCGCTCTCCAGCACCTGCGGAAGGTACGGGATCACGAAGGACAGCCCTATGGCGAATGTCACTCCCACGTGAAAGACCACGAACTGCAGGTAGAAGAAGGGGCTCGTCCGCGTGCTCTCCATCGCCCACGGCATGGCTATATTGGCCAGGGAGTAGAGCTTGCCGGTCGAAGGGTCATCCACCCCCCTGCCCGTCGGGACCTGCCTGTCCCGGGCGTCTTTGAAGCGCAGCAGCCACCATATCCGTACGGCGTAGACCGAGGCCATCCAGACCAGGGCGGCCTCCTGCAGCCGGTGCTCCGCGAAGTACAATAAGTCGCTCATCAGTCTCTCTCCTTACAGACTCTTGAACGCTTCCTCAAAAGGCGCGTTCTCCCTCGAATCCATCACGACGATATCCACTTGCTTGAGGCCGGTCTTCCCCTCGATATGCTTCTTGATCTCCTCGATCATGACCTTCTTGCAGAGATCGAGCGGTATCCCGTAGAAACCCGCGCCCATGGGAGGGAAGGCCAGCGTCTCGGCCCCAATCTGCTCGGCCCGCTTCAATGACGCCTTCATGGTCTCGCGAAGCTTGCGCTCTTCATCATCCTCCTGGAAACGCGGCCCGACCGCGTGGATGATGTACTTGGCCTTCATCTCACCCGCGCCCGTGACGACCGCCTCGCCGGTCTCGATCGGGCCGATCTTATCGAGCTCACCCTTGATGCCGGGCCCGCCCCGCTGGATGATCGCCGTCCCGTACCCGGAGCCCAGCTGCAGGTCGTGCCTGGCGTAGAACACGAACGCGTCCACTTCCCTGTCGGTGACGTCGCCTTTGACGAGGCGCAACATGGTGTTGTTGATCTTTTTCCCGTTCATCGCTGTCTCTCCATGGGCATTGACTCAGTCCCGCGAAGGCGGCTTGCAGCCGCCCCACAGGCTCCGTCTAAGCTGATGAAAGCTCTCCTCCATCTCCCGCGCGCTGAACGGCGCGGCGATCGAAGCGCAGACACCCTCCTGCAGCGTGGCCCTCCCGCGATCCTCGGATACGGTCATGACGATCTGGGCGCCGCCGACCCGGGAGTCCTTGATCAGGTGCCTGCAGATATCCTCGGGCCTGCAGCTGACCAGCGAATCGTCCACGATGACGAAATCCGGCCTAAAATCGTGGACGACCGAGGAGGTCTCGTACTCGCAGCTCGCGAACCTCAGAACGATCCGATCGCTGATGCCCGCCTCGATCGACTTCTTCAGATTCTCATTCTCGGTGACGAGCAGGACGTTGATGACCCCTCCGCTGATCAGATGAAAGTACTCGCAGTCATAGCAGTTGTCCTTGCAGTGGACCCCCGCATGACCGCCTTTTTCGCCGAGCCCCGCCATCAAGAAGCATTTCTGAGCCCGGGCCTGGAATACCATGCATTTCCGGCAGTCATGCCCGATATCCCCACCGCCTGAATGGTATTCCCAGCAGAACGTCACCGGCTTCGCGCCCGTCGTTGGCTTCTGGACAGCACCCTGAATCGAGATGTAGGGCGCCAGACTCTCCCTCTTAATCCGGTAATGCCCGCCGGGTGTCTGGACGGCCTCAATCTTACCCAGCTTGATCCACTTGAGCACAGTATCGCGCGTGACCGAACACAGCTTGGCTGCTTGGCCGGTAGAAAGCACTGTCTCGTACGTTTCCGTATTTGGCATAGGAATCAGTCTTTTTATTGGGTTATTTATTGCTTTTATGCAATTATAACATGTTTCACGACCGTTGTCAAGCACGGAAGGACGCTGAAGCGAGAGGACCAGGCCTGACCCACGAATCGGGATAAGGGAGCTAATGCAGGACTCGGAGCAGGTCCCTCTGCTCGATGAGCCCGATGAGCCGCTTGCTGAGCTGGTCTTCCACGACGGCGATCTCGCCCAGGTTGTGCTTGTGGAAGAGCTCCAGCAGCTCGGAGAGCTCGGTGCCGGGAATCACCGTGGGGGTATCCTTGTCCGCCAAAGAGCCCGCGGTGACCAGCTTGACCGAGGCCGGGTTGTAGAACTGGCCCCGGACCTTGCGGAAATGCACCATGCCCAGGTAGGCGCCTTCCGCGTCCGCCACGGGGAAGTCGTGGAAGCGGCTGCGCTCGATGAAGGTCAGGACATCGTCGAAGGTGGCCGTGGCGGGCAGAAAGTGGATGTTGGTGCGCATGAGGTGCTTGGCCGTCAGGGGCTCGCCGATCTTCCCCTTGAGCTTGCTCTTCTCGGAGTACTCCTTGGCCAGGCTGCTCAGGCCCGGCCCGGGGCTGATCCAGGTGCGATGGAGGAAGCCCGGCCTCAGAAGGGTGACCGCCTTGACCTCGCCCGCCTCGATCACCACGTGCTTGACGAACAGCGGCCCCGCCAGCTCACAGATAGCGACCGCCGCCAGGATGACGGCATTGATCTTGGCCGCCACGGGATGCGCCCAGTACTCCACCAGGAACGCGCCCAGGAAAACCGCGACCCCGGCTTGGCAGAGAAGCCCCAGCCCCGCGTTCTCCTTGAGCTTAGCGCCGTCGCCGAACCGGCGCACCGCCCGCCGCACGCCCACGTATTTCCCGGCCGTCCGCATCGCCAGATAGACCACGCCCAGGACCCCGAGGTGGGGGAGCTCCTCCAGGTGGAGATTGTAGCCGGCCAGGACGAAGAAGATCGCGAAGATCGGCATGCTCACGGTCTCGAGGGTCCGCTCGAAATACGCGGCGTCCCGCGCCGTGTTCGCGAACGCCACCCCCATCACGAGACAGGCCACCATGGGATAGAACGCGGTGCCCAGCATATGCCGCATCCAATCGTCGCCGGCCGACAAGAGGAACAGGGTGGCGAAAAACATCAGGACCATCTCCCGCAGAGGCAGGCGGGCGTGGAGCACGCTCAGCGCGAGGCCCAGCAGCACGCCCAGGCCGATGCTCCCGACCGAGACGAAGAACAGGTCCAGCCACCAGGCGCTCGGCGAGCCTTGGACACCCTCCAGCGCTCCGAAAGCGATGAAGGCGATGAGCACCGTATGGAAGGAGATGATGCTCACCAAGTTATTGATCCCCGTCATGATGAGCAGGTGGTCGGTCGTGGGGCCTTTGGCGTCATACTCCTGCAGCACGAACCAGGTGGCCGCGGGGGCCGTGGCCACGGCCGCGCAGCCCATCAAGAGGCCCGTCGCCAAACTCAGCGTTAAGGTCATGCCGGGGATGGTCCAGGCCGCCGCCGCGCAACCGACGGTCGTGAGCGCGGCGGTCAGGCCGATCTCGGAGGGGCTGAATCGCCTGAGCACGCCCCGGGTGGCCTTGAGGCGGGCCACCTCGAACAATCCGCCGATGATGAAGAGGATGAGGCCCAGGGCGAGCTCGTTGATGAATCCCAGGGGGGCGACCAGGTCCCGCGCGTACTCCGGGGGCTCGGACAGGCCGATGAGGTACTTCAGCCCCACTCCGCCGATGATCAGGGCGACGATGCGCGGGACCCGGACCCACTTGGCGATGTAGCCGCCCAGGATGGCGACGAGCAGCATCAGCGCCGCCATCATGCCTGTGCTCAGGGCCTGGGTCGCTTGCATGGCTCCTCTCTCACGGAGAGGGAATTAGAACATTTTGCCCGAGAGTCGGGCAAATGAAAAACGAAGCGGATTATTGAAGAAATCCCGAAGGGATTTCTTCAATAATCCAAGATCGTCAAAAGGCTGTATACAGAATACACCCGCCGAGAACTTCGCGTGAGCGGACATTCGCTTGTAACGAGCCGCCAAAACAAATTAACATGTCTCCCGCCCGGCCCGGGACATCCATCGAACGGGAGCCGATCCATTATGAAGACAAGCCGCCGGAGATTCCTTCAGGTCCTTCTTTCCGGAGCCGCCGTGGGGCTCTTCCCGAAGCTCCCCGGGAGGCTTCTCTGGGCGAAGACGAGCCCGAAGCCGCCCCGGGAATTCCCCGATCTCGTCGCGGTCAAGGACGGCTCCCCCGCGCAGATGTTCGAGGCGGGCATCAAGGCCTTGGGGGGGATGGGACGCTTCGTCAAGAAGGGGCAGACGGTCCTCGTCAAGCCCAATATCGGGTGGAACAAGACTCCCAACGAGGCGGCCAACACCAATCCCGACCTGATTGGGAGGATTGTCGCGCTGGCGTACGAGGCGGGGGCCAAGAAGGTCTACGCCTTCGACCATCCGGTCAACCTAGAGGAAGAGTGCTACGAACGCTCAGGGATTGCCAAGGCCGTCAAGGACAACGGCGGCGAGATGCGCTCCGCCAAGAAAGAGGCCTACTACCGCAAGGTGACCCTCGAGAAGACGAAGGTCCTCAAGGAGGTCCTCGTCCACGAGCTCTATCTGGACTGCGACGTGGTGATCAACGTGCCCGTCCTGAAAAGCCACGGCGGGGGCCTTATGACCTCGGCCCTAAAAAACCTCATGGGCGTGGTCTGGGACAGGCGCTACTGGCACCGCAAGGGCCTGCACCAGGCCATCGGCGAGTTCCCCCTGGTCAGGCGGCCGGACCTCAACGTCATCGACGCCTACATCGTGATGATGAAGAACGGTCCCCGGGGCGTCTCGACCGAGGACCTGCTGCTCAAGAAGATGCAGCTGCTCTCCACGGACATGGTCCTCGTCGACACGGCGGCCGCGAAGATACTGGGGCTCGATCCCGGGGAGATCCCGTATCTCAAGACCGCCGCCGGGCTCGGGATCGGGACCATGGACCTGGAGAAAAGCTCGATCAAGCGCATCTCCTTGAAGAGCCCGTCCGCCCCTTGATCCCCAAGATCAGGCTCGCCGCCCAGTCGCTGTTCCTGCTCTTCAGCCTGTCCGTCTTCTTCGGGCTGGTCAGCGGCCGGACTTTCGTTTCCCTCTACAACTCGATCCACGTCCTCCCGGCTCTGTCCTCCATCGCCTGGCTCGCGCTCCCTCCCTTCGCCGCGATCACCCTTCTCTTCTTGGTCCTGCCCCTGCTCTTCGGGAGGCTCTACTGCTCCTACCTGTGCCCCGCGGGCTTTCTTCAGGAGGCGGCCGCGCGCCTCGCCAAGCGGTACGGCCGGGAAGGGCGGCCCGCCGCCGGCTTCAACCGGCTCAGGCTCTTCATTCTCGGCCTATCCCTCGCCTTCATCGTCCTGCAATCCTCGACCTACCACTACTTCGACCATTTCAGCAACCTGGGCCGCGCCTACGGCGTCTTCGAGACGCTGGCCCGCTTCGGCCCCTTCACCTTGAATTTCGTTCTCGGCGCGCTCTTCCTGACCCTCGTACTGATCGTCCCTCCGTCCTTCCCGAGGTGGTTCTGCGGCGCCCTCTGCCCTTCGGGCACGCTGTTCATGCTCCTGCAGCGCCGCTCCCTCTTCAAGGTCAGGATCTCGGACGAGTGCACCGACTGCGGCTCCTGCACCCCGGCCTGCCCGGCCTTATGCATCGGCGGGGGCGAGGTCGACTACGACCTGTGCGTCCACTGCCTCGAGTGCCTCTCCGCCTGCCCCCAGGACGCGATCGGCTTCTCTTTCCGCAACCCCTTTTCGAACGCGGGGACGAAGCCCGCCGGGGCCGAGGGCGATCCCCGAGGCAGGCGGAGGTTCCTGAAAGCGGCGGCCTACGCCGTCCTGGGCGCGTTCTCCGCCGCGATCCTCAAGACGAAAGCCCTCGGCGCCGGCTTCAAGGCCCTGGCGACCATCGTGCCGCCCGGCGCCAAATGCGGCGACCAGTTCCTGGAGAAGTGCACGGCGTGCCATACTTGCGTCTCCGTCTGCCCGACCAACGTGTTGGCGCCGTCGGACCTCGAGAACTCGCTTTTGGGCCTCGCCAAGGCGCGAATGGACTACGGAAGGTCGTTTTGCTCCTACGAATGCAACGCCTGCCTGGCCGTCTGCCCGAGCGGCGCCATCTCGTACTTCCCCCTCGAGGTCAAGAAGACCATCAAGATCGGCTCCTCCGGGCTCGACGAGGACCTCTGCATTCCGTACGCCGAGGGGAAGGACTGCGCCGCCTGCCACGAGGTGTGCCCGACCGGGGCTATCACGATGAAGCCGCATAAGTCCGTCCGGGCGCCCGTTTTGAACGACGACTACTGCATCGGCTGCGGCGCCTGCCAGCACGCCTGCCCCGTCAAGCCCGTCCGGGCGATCGTGGTCAAGCCGGTGGAGATCCACACCTTCGCCTTCAATCCAAAGCAGCGCAAGAAGGGCGAGCAGCGGATCCCGGAGCCCGCGGTCTCCGAGTTCCCTTTTTAGCCTGTAACGTTTCCGAGGGCAACGGCACTCACCCATGGATGAGAAAACCTTCCTTCTTGGTGGAGGGAGCCGCTTGGCTAATGGCCGCGGGGATAGGGCTCGGCGCGTTGTTTTGGCTGGGTCCCCGCCTCTTCGCCGGCCAGAGCGGGCAAGGGGGAGCCATGTCGGAGCTCGGAAAGAAGCTCACGCCTGAGCAGCACCGCGTCACCCGGCAGAACGGGACCGAACCCCCGTTCGAGAACGCCTATTGGGACAACAAGGAGCCGGGGATCTACGTCGATATCGTCTCGGGAGAGCCTCTTTTCAGCTCCAAGGACAAGTTCGACTCCGGCACCGGCTGGCCCAGCTTCACCGCCCCCCTGGAGAAGGACGGCATCGTCCGGAAGACCGACAGAAGCCTGTTCATGACCCGGACCGAAGTCCGGTCGAAGAAAGCCGACTCCCACCTGGGACACGTGTTCGAGGACGGTCCCCCGCCCACGGGCCTGCGCTACTGCGTCAACTCGGCGGCTTTGCGCTTCGTCCCGGCGCACGAGCTCGAGCGGGAAGGGTTCGAAAGGTACGCACGGCTCTTCGCGGACGCGGCCGCCCTGGTCCCGGACGGCGGTCCCGGGGAGACGAGGGAGACCGCCACCTTCGCGGCGGGCTGCTTCTGGGGGGTGGAGGCCGCTTTCGCCAAGGCCGAAGGCGTCCTGGACACCACCGTCGGGTACACGGGCGGGCGGCTCAAGGACCCCACCTACGAGCAGGTCTGCGGCCACCGGACCGGGCACGCGGAGGCGGTCCGGGTCGCCTTCGATCCGAAGCGCACCTCATACGAGAAGCTGTTGGAGCTCTTCTGGGATATCCACGACCCCACCTCCCTCGACAGGCAGGGCCCGGATGTCGGCAGCCAATACCGCTCCGCGGTCTTCTATCATACGCCGAAGCAAAAGCGGACCGCCTCGGCCTCGAAGGAGGAGCTGGAGCGCTCAGGCAGGCACGGCAGGGGCATCGTGACGCAGATCGCGCCGGCCGGGGATTTCTATCCCGCCGAGGAGTACCACCAGGACTACTACAGAAAAAAAGGCGTGGCCGCCTGTCCGGTCTCGAAGAAGCGGGGTCTATAGCAGGCCGCGGCGGAGCCCGCCGGAGATCCGAGAGTCCGTCAAGCCTTCCCCATCTTCAGCGCCTTGTCGCACGGACGCGCGTTGAGTACCTGGTCCTTGGTGAGCCAGGCGCGCCGCGCCGTGGCCACGCCGAACTCGATGTCCTCGATGCCATCGGGGCTGTGCGCGTCGGGCTCGATCGAGACCGGGACCCCCCGCTGCGCCGCGCGCCGCGCCGACGCCGCGTCGAGGTCGAGGCGGAACGGGCTGGCGTTGATCTCGATGGCCTTCTTGTGCCGGCCGGCGCTCTCGATGACCTTCTCGAGGTCGACCGCGTAGGCGTCCCGCTCCAGCAGGAGGCGACCGGTCGGGTGGGCGAGGATGTCCAGGTTCTCGTCGGCGAGCGCCCGGCAGATGCGGCCGGTCATCTCAGCCTCCGGCATCTTGAAGCGCGAGTGGACCGCGCCGATCACGAAATCAAGCTCGGAGAGGACCTTGGGCGAGAGGTCCAGCTTCCCGTCCGCCAGGATGTCGCACTCGAGGCCGCACAGCAGCCGGAAGCCATTCCACTTCTTCCCCAGCCCCCGGATCTCGGCCATCTGCCGGCGAAGACGCCTCTCGTCGAGGCCGTTGGCGTAGGCCGCGGCCTTGCTGTGGTCCGCGATCCCCAGGTACTTGAGCCCCATGGACCGGGCCTTATCGGCCATCCGCTCGATCTTGAAGCCGCCGTCGCTCCAATCCGAGTGGACGTGGAACACCCCCTGAATGTCCGCGAGCTCCACCAGCTTGGGGAGATCCCCTTTCTCAGCCGCCTCAAGCTCGCCGGCGGCCTCTCGAATCTCGGGCTCGATATAGGCGAGCCCGAGATGCCGGTAGCACTCCTCCTCGGTCTTCGCGCGAAGCAGGCGCGCCCCCTTGAATATTCCGTACTCGTTGACCTTGAGCCCGCGCCTCTGCGCCCTCTGGCGGACGAGCACGTTGTGCTGTTTGCTCCCGGTGAAGTACAGGAGCGCGTAGGGGAACTCGTCGTCCGACACGACGCGCAGGTCCACTTGGATGCCCGACTCGAGGCGCAGGCTCGTCTTCGTCTTCCCGGCGACGACCGTGCCGGCCACGCCCGGAGCCTTCAGGAATACCTCCATGAGCTTCTCCGGGCGCCTCGCCGAAGCAAGGATGTCGATATCCTTGATCACCGCCTTGCCGCGCCGGATGCTCCCCGCCAGGCTCACCCGCCCCGCCAGGCCGCTCTCCTCGAGGTAGCGCGCCAGTCCCTTGGCCGTCGGCAGGGCGTCGCCCAGGCGGCACTGGCCCGCGTGGCGAGCGATGAAGGCGATCCCCTCGAGGATCTTCTCCTCGCTGCGCTTGCCGAAGCCCTTGAGCCCGCCCACCTTCCCGGCGCGGCAGGCGCGCTCGAGCCCCTTGATCGTCGTGACGCCCAGGTCCCGCCACAGGGACTTCACGCCCTTGGGCCCCAGGCCCGGGATGCGCAGCATATCGAGCAGGCCCGCCGGCACGGACCGCCGGAGCTTCTCGAAGTACTCGAGCCTTCCTGTCGCGCTCAGCTCCGTGAGCTTCTGACGGAGCGCCTCTCCCACGCCCGGCAGGTCCTTGAGGGCGTCCTTCCGCGCGAGCTCCGCGACCGGCTCGGGCAGGCCGCGGATCAGGCGGGCGGCGTTGTAGTAGGCCCGGACCTTGAAGACGTTCTCGTCCTGGATTTCGAGGATCCGGGCGATCGTATCCAGGACGTCGGCGATCTCGGCGTTTGACATGCCCCTCCGCCCGCCGAAGGCGGGCGGGCAATTCCTGATAACTCAGCGGTGCAAGCGACCGGTTGGCGCTTCGCGCAACCGGCGCTGGCACTAGTTTAGCAGAAGGCGGGGCGCAAACCCAGGGCGTCACTCATTGAGTTCTTTGAGTAACCACGCCCCGGTGCCTGGCACCATGATTGGAGTTACTCAAAGAACTCAATGCCTGACGCCTTTATTCCGCGCAAAAGGCTATAATCACTCCCGATGGACTCCGAGATGACGGAAAGGCTCAGAGGCGTCCTCGTCGCGCTGCTCGCCGTCCTCTTCGCCGGGACGATGGGCTATACCCTCATCGAAGGCTGGCCGCCCTTCGACTCCCTCTACATGACGATCATCACGCTGGCGACGATCGGATTCGGGGAGGTCCATCCGCTCTCGACGGCGGGAAGAGTCTTCACGATCGTCCTGAGCCTCTGCGGCCTGGGGGTCATGGCCTACAGCTTCTCGACGCTGACGGCCTTCATCGTCGAGGGGCAACTGACGGACGTTTTGAGGAGGAGGAAGATGGAATCCCGCATCCGCACGCTCGACGGCCACTATATCGTCTGCGGCGCAGGCTACACCGGAATGACCATCATCCGGGAGCTCGTCAAGATCGGGCGCCCCTTCGTCGCTATCGAGCTCAACGACGAGAAGGCCGCCCATCTGCAGCAGGAGGGCCACCTGGTGATCCGGGGCGACGCCATGCACGACGAGGTCTTGGAACGCGCCGGGATCAAGAAGGCCCGGGGCCTTTTCTGCGTGGTCGACAACGACCGGGACAACGTCTTCGTCGCCCTGACCGCGCGCGGCCTCAACCCGCTGCTTCGCATCGTCAGCGAGGTGAATGACGAGCGCGTCCGCGACAAGCTGCTGCGCAGCGGGGCCGACGCCGTGGTGAGCTCCACGCACATCGGCGGGCTGCGGCTCGCCTCGGAGATGGTGCGTCCGGCGGCCGTCGGCTTCCTGGACTCCATGATCCGAGACAAGGACTCGGCCTACCGCTTCGAAGAGGTCCATATCAGCGAGGACTCGTCCGCGGTCGGCCGGCCCTTCGGATCGATCGAGATCCGGGGGGGCCGCCCCCCCCTCGTGCTGGGCGTCAAGGAGTCCGGCACCGGCCGCTACGTGGTCAACCCTCCGAAGGAGCGGCCTCTTCAGGCCGGGGAATACCTCGTCGTGCTCGGCGACCGCGAAGAGGTCGCCAGGCTCCAGAAGTCCATCGGATAGTGGCCCGCAGGCCCATGCCGTTATGGCAGTCCGCGCCCCTGTGTGCGGCGGCCGCCGCTCAGGAGAAATCCACGCAGGCCCTGGCCGGCAAGGTGGAGCGATGGGTGCGGGCGCACCCGGCCCAGTGGCTCTGGGTCCACCGCCGCTTCAAGAATCTCACCTGAAACGACGCTTACATCTTCCGGAAGATCCCCATGGGATTTCCCGGAAGATCCGCTTAGTTCAGTCCTGCAGGGGGTCCCGGTATCTCCTGCTGTCGTCGGACCTTCCCGGATAGCGGGCGAGGTGGAAGTAGCTGAGCATCTCCTCGCTCATCAGGGGCTTGAGCGCCGTGATCGCGGCCAGGCGCAACTCGGGCTGGCGGGAGTCCTGAGCCAGCTCCCGCAGCCACTCCTCGATCCGGTAGTCCGACAGCGCCGAGTGCAGGGCCAGGACCGTCGTCTTCCGCAGATCAGAAGGCTCGCGGGCGTCCTTGGCGATGCCCCAAACGGCCTGCCGCACCTTGTGCTGGTCGAACACCGCGTAGTAAAGCGACCTAGCCGCCTCGACGCGCAAAGACGCGTCCTCGCCGTCGTCCTGAAGGACCTCCAAGAGGGCGCTCCAGCTCCGGTACTTGCCGACGGAGCCGAAGAGCGACCAGGCGGCGCCCTTGCGCACCTCAAGCGGCTGCTTGCCGTCCTTGAGGAGCTCGAGAGCGGCGTCCTGGGCCGGGCCGTAGTCAAACGTGCGGCTGTAAAGGGCTTTGAGCGCCGCCACGCGCAGCGGCGCGGCCGCGTCCCGGTCTTTGGCGAGATCGATGAGGGCGTCATGCGCGCGGTGATTGCTCGCCCGCGACAGGCTCTTGATCGCCGCTTCCCGCACCTCGGCGTCCTCTTTCTCGTTGAGGGCCATCGCGAGCAGCCGGTCCTCGACCCGGTAACGCCCGGAGACGTAGTCCCGCAAGGCCCACGCCGCCGCGGCCCGGATCTGGGGATCGGCGTCGCGCGTGAGGTCCATCAGCTCGTCATCGGCCCGGCCCAGGCTCTTCACGATGCGCCCCTTGGAATATATGGCGTCGAACGAGGCGTATCCCGCGGACTTCGCGCTTTCAAGGGACGCGGCGCGCGCCGCCAAGGCGGACGCGAACAAGCAGACGGCGAGGATGACGGTTCTCTTCATGGACGGACCTCCGACCTTAAATCTTCTCACATTATACAGCACCGCGGCGGCCGCGCTCCGGGACCTAGGGCCCAGCGGAGACTAGGACCTATGCTAGCCCCCTCAACACCCGCTTCCCTCCCCGTGGGGGAGGGAAGCGTTCAACAGCTCGCGGTAGATCTCGCAGGTGGCCCGGTCGAAGCAGACGAAACGCACCTCGATCTCCGGATGTTTTTTAAGGAAGGCGGCCGCTTCGCGGTGGGCGATCCGCGCGGCCCGCTCCGGCGGGAAGCGGTATACGCCGGTGCTGATGGCGGGAAAAGCCACCGACGCAGCCCCCTTACGCAGGGCCAACTCCAGCGAATTGCGGTAGCACGACGCGAGCAGCTCATCCTCGCCCCTCTTCCCCCCTCCCCAGACCGGGCCCACCGTGTGGATGACCCACTTCGCGGGCAGGCCGTACCCCTTGGTAGCTCTGGCTTGACCTGTGGGACAGCCGCCCAAGGTCCGGCATTCCTCCAGAAGCTCCGGCCCGGCGGCGCGGTGGATGGCTCCATCGACCCCGCCCCCTCCGAGAAGGCTCTCATTGGCGGCGTTGACGATGGCATCCACCGCTTCCAGCGTGATATCGCCCTGGATCGCTTTCATCATAATGCCTTGATTTTCCACCTTTTTGGCCCTGTCCGTCAACCCGGTGCTGGAATATCCGACACCCACTAACTCATATCTGTTATTAGCTTTGCTATTGCCTTTTCCTAGCTTATATGCTATACTATATATGCGACTGGACCCCCGAAATCGGCGTCCGCATCAGAGGAGACCGCTCCGCATGGACAGACCCGACAAGAACCGGGGACCCGCCAGGGGACACAGCGGCATGCCGCTCTACACGATCTCGGTAACCGCCCGCCTGACCCGGCTGCCGATCCATACGATCCGCTGGCTCGAGGCCAACGAGATATTCGAGCCGGCGAGGACCGAAGGACGCCAGCGGCTTTTCTCGGACGACGACATCGAGTTCCTCCTCGAGGTCGCGCAGATGCTCGAGCGCAAGGTGAACCTGGCCGGCATTCGCACCATCCTGGAGGTGAAGCGGACCTACCACATAGAGCGCATTTCGCTTTCCATGGATGAGGAAGAAGAGGAGTAAGGAGGGAATCATGGCGCTGACACCGGAACGCTGGACCACCAAGTCTCGGCAAGCCGTCCAGGCCGCGGAAAGCCTCGCGCGAACCCGCTCCCACCAAGAAGTCTCGGAGGAGCACCTGCTGCTCGCCCTGCTCGAGCAAGCCGAAGGCCCCGTCGAGCAGGTCCTGCTCGAGGCCGGGCTCCGGCCCGACGCGATCGAGAAAGAGCTCAAGGCCGAGCTCGACACGCGGCCGCAGGTCAGCGGCGACATCCGCCAGCAGGTCTCGCCTTCGTTCATGCGGACTTTGGAGAAGGCCGAAGCCCGCATGGGCTCGCTCAAGGACGAGTACCTGTCGGCGGAGCACCTCCTGCTCGGAATACTCGACGAAGGCTCCAGCCCCGCCGCCCGCGTCCTCGCCGACGCCGGCCTAAGCCCGGACAAGGCCGCGGCGGCCCTCGCGAAGGTGCGCGGCAGCCAGCGGGTCACCAGCGCCGATCCCGAAGGGACGTACCAGGCGCTCAAGAAGTACGGACGCGACCTGACCGGCCTCGCGCGCAAGGAGAAGCTCGATCCGGTGATCGGCCGCGACTCCGAGATCCGCCGCGTCATCCAGGTGCTCTCGCGCCGCACGAAGAACAACCCCGTCCTCATCGGCGAGCCCGGAGTGGGCAAGACCGCCATCGTCGAGGGCCTCTCCCAGCGGATCGTCGCGGGCGACGTCCCGGAGGGGCTCAAGGGCAAGCGGGTCATCGCCATGGACCTCGGCGCGCTCGTGGCCGGCGCCAAGTACCGCGGCGAGTTCGAGGACCGCCTCAAGGCGGTCCTTAAGGAGATCGCGGCGGCCGACGGGCGGATCATCCTCTTCATCGACGAGCTTCACACCCTGGTCGGCGCCGGCGCGGCCGAGGGCGCGGTGGACGCGGCCAACCTGCTCAAGCCCATGCTCGCGCGCGGGGAGCTGCGGTGCGTCGGCGCCACGACCCTCGACGAATACCGCAAGCACGTCGAGAAGGACGCGGCCCTCGAGCGCCGCTTCCAGCGAGTCATGGTCCCGGAGCCCCGGGTCGAGGACGCGATCGCTATCCTCCGGGGGCTCAAGGAGCGCTATGAGGTCCACCACGGCGTGCGCATCATGGACTCGGCGCTCATGGCCGCGGCCCGCCTGTCGGACCGCTACATCACCGACCGATTCCTCCCGGATAAGGCGATCGACCTCATGGACGAGGCCGCCAGCCGCCTGCGCATCGAGATCGACTCCATGCCGGCCGAGCTCGACACCGTCGAGCGGCGCGTCCGCCAGCTCGAGATCGAGAAGGCGGCCGTCGTCAAGGAGACCGACGCGGCCGGCAAGAAGCGGCTCAAGGCCCTCGAGCGCGAGATCGAGAAGCTCTCTTTCGAGGCCCAGGCCCTGAGGCGCCAATGGGACCAGGAGAAGGAGGCGATCGGAGCCATCAGCAAGCTCAAGGAGGACATCGAGCGGCTCAAGGCCGAGGCTAAATCGGCGGAGCGCTCCGGCGACTTGGCTGCCGTGTCGGAGATCCGCTACGGAAAGCTTCCGGGCCACGAAAAGCGTCTGGAACAAGGCCAGAAGACGCTCAAGACCCTCCAGTCCAAGCGCCAGCTCCTTAAAGAAGAGGTGGACGCGGAGGACGTCGCCCGCGTCGTGGCGCACTGGACCGGCATCCCCGTCTCGCGCATGCTCGAGAGCGAGACCCGGAAGCTGCTCAAGATGGAGGAGCGCCTGCACCGCCGCGTCGTCGGCCAGGACGAGGCCGTCGCGGCCGTTTCCGACGCCGTGCGCAGGTCGCGCTCGGGGCTCTCGGACCCGAACCGCCCGACCGGCTCCTTTCTCTTCCTCGGCCCGACCGGCGTCGGCAAGACCGAGCTCGCGCGCGCCCTGGCGGAGCTGCTCTTCGACAGCGAGCGCGCCCTCATCCGCGTCGATATGTCCGAGTACATGGAGAAACACGCCGTCAGCCGCCTCATCGGAGCGCCGCCCGGCTACGTCGGCTACGACGAGGGCGGCCAGCTCACCGAGGCCGTCCGGCGCCGGCCCTACTCGGTCATCCTGCTCGACGAGATCGAGAAGGCCCATCCGGACGTCTTCCACGTCCTGCTGCAGATCCTGGATGACGGCCGCCTCACGGACGGCCAGGGCCGCACCGTGGACTTCAAGAACGCGGTCGTCATCATGACCTCGAACCTCGGCAGCGAGATCCTTCAAAGGGAGGCCCCCGAGGAGGAGAAGAAGACGGTGGTGCTGGAGATCGTCCGGCAACGCTTCCGTCCCGAGTTCATCAACCGCATCGACGAGATGGTCGTATTCCACCGCCTCGCCGACGAGCACCTCCGGCGCATCGTGGAGATCCAGCTCGAGCGCGTCCGGGCCCGCCTCGCCGAGAAGCACGTCCGCCTGCGGGTGACGGACGCGGCCAAGGCCTTCCTCGTGCGCGAGGGCTGCGACCTCGCCTACGGGGCGCGCCCGCTCAAGCGCGCCATCCAGCGCCGGCTGGTCGACGCCCTCGCCAAGCGGATCATCGCGGGAGAGTTCGCTGCCGGCGAGACGGTCGAAGCCGACGCGGACGGGGAAGGGATCGTCTTCCGGAAGGCGTCGCGGGAGCCGGCGGCCGCCTGATGCGCTCGTGAGGTCCGGCATCCGGCGCCTTCTCGACTCGTCCCCACGCCTGTCCTGGGCGAGCCTGCGCCCCTGGGTCCTGGGATTCATGGCCGGGCTCGCGGCCGGCCTCGTTCTCATGTACGACTTCACGCGGCTGCTGGACTCCTACGTGGAGCGGAGTCGCGAGAGCAAGATCGTTGCGGTCCTGCGGAACCGGGCCTCCGACGTTTCCTGCGAGGATTGCCTCCTTAGGCCCGGTTCCTGCGTCAACCAGCTCGTCTCGTGGAGTATCCTGCCGGCCGACAGGTGCGCGGATGCCCCCGATGTCCGCCTTGTGTGGCGCAACGCCCAGCAGGTGCCTACGACCTACGGTCACGATGGGCCCGTACCCGTCTTCGGGGTCGTCACTAATGTGGGAACGGACACCGTGGAGCTGGTTTACATGGGAAGTCCGGACAAGTTCGCGGGCGGCCTGCCTATGAGCGAACGGAAGACGCCCTCCCGGTAAGCCGGGCCGACCGCTACCTGAGACTCAGCCCTCTCCGTAGAGCGTCGCAACGATGCGGCGGGCGCCGCCGCGGTCGCGGTGCTCGCAGAGGTAGATCCCCTGCCAGGTGCCGAGCCTGAGCCGGCCCTTCGCGATCGGGACCGAGAGGGCCGGGCCGATGAGGGAAGCCTTGATGTGCGCCGGCATGTCGTCGGGGCCCTCCGTCGTATGCCTGAAATAGGACGCGCCCTCCGGCACCATCCGGCTGAAATGATCCTCCAGATCGGGCCTCACCGTGGGGTCCGCGTTCTCGTTGATCGTCAGCGAGGCGGAGGTATGCTGGATGAACAGGTGCGCGATCCCGACGGAGAACCCGGCGAGCTCCGGCAGGCGGCTCTCGATCTCGTCGGTGACCAGATGAAAGCCCCGGGGTCTGGGGCTCAGGCGCATCTCTTTCTGGATCCAGGGCATCGGATGAACTCCTCCGTCGGGACAGCCTCGTTCCGAGAGCGTGTCCGCCTGTCGCCTCGGACACGCTCCCCAACGCCATCTTAAGGCTTTCGGCGAGGGATTTCAAACGCTCCAAGTCCCATGACATCGGCATCGTAGTTTCGTAAGATGTCGGCGTATGCCCAAACGCAAAGACGAAGCCTATATCAAGGACCGCCTCCTGCGGCCCGAGACCCTCATGATGAGCTACGGATACAAGCCGAAGCTCTCCGAAGGCGCGGCCAAGTGCCCGATTTTCCAGACATCCACCTTCGTATTCAGGAACGCGGAGGAGGGTAAGGGCTTCTTCGAGCTCGCCTACGGACTCCGGGAGAAGCGCCCGGCCGAGGAGACCGGCCTGATCTACAGCCGCGTCAACAACCCGGACGTCGAGATCCTCGAGGACCGCCTCACCCTCTGGGACGAGGCGGAAGCCGCGGCGGTCTTCAACAGCGGCATGGCGGCCATCAGCACCATCATGCTGGAGTTCGCCAAGCCCGGCGACCTCATCCTCTACAGCGAGCCCGTCTACGGGGGCACGGACTACCTGGTCCGCCGGATCCTGCCCACCTTGGGGATCGTGACCAAGGGATTTCCCGCCGGCTGCGACGCCGCCGGGATGGAGCGGGCCCTGGCCGAGTCGGGCGCCGCGGACCGGCTCGCGATGGTATTCGTCGAGACCCCGGCCAACCCCACGATGAAGCTCGTCGACATCCCCCTTTGCGTCGAGTTCGCCAAAAAACATTCCAAGCCCGGCCGCAAGGCCCTCGTCGCGGTGGACAACACCTTCCTGGGACCGCTCTGGCAGCACCCGATCAAGTTCGGGGCCGACCTAGTGGTCTATTCGGCCACGAAATTCATCGGCGGCCACAGCGACGTGGTGGCCGGGGCCTGCCTGGGCTCCGAAGAGCTGCTCTCGCGCGTGCGCACCCTGCGGACCGTGCTGGGCACCCTGCCGGGCCCCTGGACCGGCTGGCTGCTTCTTCGCAGCCTGGAGACCCTGAAGCTCCGCATGACCTGCCAGACGAAGAACGCCCGCCAGATCGCGGACTTCCTGGTGGATCATCCCAAGGTCGAGCGGGTCTATTATCCCGGACTGCTGGAGCAGGACACGGAGCAGTTCCGGATATACCGATCTCAATGCGCGGCTCCCGGCTCGATGCTCGCTTTCGAGGTCAAGGGCGGGGAGGCTGAGGCGTTCCGGCTGCTCGACGCGCTCAAGATCATCAAGCTCGCCGTCAGCCTCGGAGGGACGGAGTCTCTCGCCGAGCATCCGGCCGCCATGACGCACTCGGACGTGCCCAGGGAAAACCGGGAGAGCATGGGCGTCACGGACAACATGGTCCGCTTCTCGATCGGCGTCGAGAACCCGGAGGACATCATCGCCGACATCGAACAGGCGCTCGAAGCGGTCTGACCGGCCGCGTCGGACGCCGCTCTTTAAGGAGCATTCGCGTGGTCACGCACGTCGTATTCATCAAAGTCAAAAACAGGACCCCGGAAGACATCGAGAAGGCCCACGACCTTCTGCAGAGCATGGACGGGAAGGTGCCGCAGCTGCGGTATTTGGAGGTCGGCGTGGACCTCCTTCGCGGCCAGCACACCTACGACCTCGTCCTTCTGGCGAAGTTCGACTCGATGAAGGACCTCCAGGCCTACAAGAGCCACCCGTTCCACGCCGAGGTCCTGGAGGAGCTCCGGCCACTCTGCGAGCAGATCGCCGCCGTCGACTACAAATCCACCTAACGGCGAACCGCGGCCCCCGGCCGCGACGGCGACCCCGCGATCCGCGGGGTCGCCTCTTTACGGCCACGCCCGCCGCCCGAGGCTCCGCGGGTGCCTTGCCGCGCCTCATAACTTGTAAAATGGGGCGGACCGACTGACATGACCGCATACTTCGCCCGGCGCTTTTTGCTCATCATCCCCACATTCCTGGGGGTGACCATGATGGTCTTCGCGGTGACGCGCTTCGTGCCCGGCGGGCCCGTGGAGCGGATGATCGCCGCGGCCCAGCAGATGACGGGCGACACCATGGCCGGCTCCGACCGCGTGGGCGCGGCGGCCCTCTCCGACGACCAGATCGAGGAGCTCAAGCGCTATTACGGCCTGGACAAGCCGATCCTCATCAGCTACGTCCTCTGGCTGAAAAAGGTCCTGATGCTCGACCTGGGGACCTCGACCCGGTACGGCGAGCCCGTCTGGGAAATCATCAAGGGCCGGCTCCCCGTTTCCATCTTCTACGGAGCCTGCACGATGTTCCTGACCTACGTGGTGTGCATCCCCCTGGGCGTGCTCAAGGCCATCAAGCACAAGTCCGTGATGGACAACGCCACGTCCGTGCTCGTCTTCGTGGGCTACGCCATCCCCAACTACGTGGTGGGCATACTGGTGCTCGTGCTCTTCGCCGGATACTGGGAGGTCTTCCCCCTGGGGGGGTTCGTGGGAGACGAGTTCGAGGACCTGACGCTCCTGGGCAAGATCGGGGACATCGCCTACCACGCCGTGCTGCCCCTCACCGCCTACATGGCCGGGAGCTTCGCGGTGATGACGTTCCTCATGAAGAACTCCCTGATGGACAACCTGGCGGCCGACTACGTGCGCACGGCCATCGCCAAGGGCCTTCCCTTCCGCAGGGCGGTCCTGAAGCACGCCTTACGCAACAGCCTCATCCCCGTCGCCACCCATTTCGGCAACAACATCTCCCTGATCCTGATGGGCTCGTTCCTCGTGGAGACCATCTTCAACATCGACGGCTTCGGCCTGCTCGGGTTCACGTCGGTGGTCGAGCGGGACTACCCCATCGTGCTCGGGATCCTGGTGATCTCCTCGCTCCTGTTCCTCATCGGGAACATCCTCTCGGACATCTGCGTGGCGTTCGTCGATCCCCGGGTGCAGTTCAAATAGAGACCGGAATGGCTTTCAGGCTCGATCCGCTGACCGCGAAAAAGCTCAAGCGCTTCCGCTCGATCAAGAGGGGCTACTACTCGGCCATCTTCCTGGCCGTCGCCATATCCCTCTCGTTCTTCGCGGAGCTTTTCGTCAACAACCGCGCGCTCGCGGTCCGCTATCAGGGCAAGCTCCACTTTCCCACCTACGGGTCCATGATCCCGGGGACGACCTTCGGGCTCGACTACGAATACGAGACCAAGTACCGGGAGCTGCGCAAGAAGCTCCGCGAAGAGGGCGGCAAGGGCGACTTCGTGATCATGCCCCTCGTCCCGTACAACGCCTTCGAGAACGACTTTAAGGAGGACGAATACCCCCCGGCGGCCCCCTCCCTCGAGGACGGGCACTATCTCGGCACCGACACCTCCGGGCGGGACGTGGCGGCCCGCGTCGTCTACGGCTTCCGCATCGCCATCATCTTCTCGCTGCTGCTTCTCATATGCAACTACACGGTCGGGGTCTCGATGGGCTGCATCATGGGCTATTTCGGGGGAAAGTTCGACCTCTTCTTCCAGCGGATCATCGAGATCTGGTCCAACGTGCCCTTCCTGTACATCATCATCATCGTCTCCTCGATCATGATCCCGAACTTCTTCACCCTGATGGCCATCATGCTCTTCTTCGGCTGGATGCAGATGACCTGGTACATGCGGACCTCCACCTACAAGCAGAAGAACCGCGAGTACGTGCTCGCCGCCCGCGCGCTCGGCGCCTCCGACATCCACATCATCTTCCACCACATCCTGCCGAACTCGGTCTCGATCATCGTGACCTTCGTCCCCTTCTCCATATCCGCGGGCGTGATCGCCTTGACCTCGCTCGACTACCTGGGCTTCGGCCTCCCGGCGCCCACGCCGAGCTGGGGCGAGCTGCTCCGCCAGGGCACGGCGAACCTCGACGCCCTATGGATCTCATGCTCCGTCATCGCGACCATGATCGTCCTGCTGACCATGGTGACCTTCGTCGGGGAGGCCGTCCGAGAAGCCTACGACCCGAGGAAACATACGTACTACGAATAGAATGAAAGGAGCTCCCATGAACAACGCGCCGACCCTCGTACTCGCCGCCATCCTCCTGACGCCGGGCATCGCGGCCGGGGCGGCCGAACTGCCCGCCGGCGTCAAGTGGGAGACCAACGACAGCGACCCGGTCTTCGCCTCCCCCCAAGCCGAGAAGGGCGGGACGTTCAACACCTACATGCTGTCGTTCCCCCTCACGCTGCGCACCGTGGGGCCCGACTCCAACGGCTCCTTCCGGTCCTATCTCCTGAACAACCAGGTCCAGCTCACGTACGTCCACCCCAACACGGGCAACATCGTCCCGGGCCTGGCCACCCACTGGGCCCACGGCGACGACCACAAGACCATCTACTTCAAGCTCGACAAGAGGGCCCGCTGGTCCGACGGCAAGCCGGTCACGGCCCCGGACTTCGCCTTCGCTTTGGAGTTCATGCGGTCCAAGCACATCGTCGCCCCCTGGTATAACACGTACTACACCGAAAAGTTCGACAAGGTGATCGTCTACGACGACCACACCTTCGCAGTCGTGGGCAACGAGAAGAAGACCGCGAAGGACATGCACTACTATTACGCGTTCAACCCCCGGCCCCGGCACTTCCATAAGCTCGACGAGAAATGGGTCCGGGACTACAACTGGAAGATCGAGCCCAACACCGGCCCCTACCAGATCTCGGAGATCCGGAAAGGCAAGCACATCGTCTTCACGCGCAAGAAGGACTGGTGGGCCAAGGACCTTAAGTACTTCAAGAACCGCTTCAACCCCGACCGCGTCAGGATAACGGTCATCCGCGACATGAATATCGCCTGGGAGCACTTCAAGAAGGGCAAAATAGACGGGTTCGCCCTCGTCCTGCCCGAGTTCTGGCACAAGAAGGCCACGGGCAAGCTCTTCGACGACGGCTACATCCACAAGCTCTGGTTCTACCACGACCGGCCCCAGCCGGTCTACGGCATGTGGCTGAACATGGACGTGGACCTCTTCAAGGACGAGAACGTGCGCCTGGCCTTCCAGCACTCCATGAACATCGACAAGGTGATCGAGACGGTCCTGCGCGGAGACTACGAGCGGCTGCATACCAACACGACCGGCCATGGGAAATACACCAACAAGAAGATCCGGGCGCGCGCGTTCGACCTGGACCTGGCCGACAAGTATCTCAAGAAGGCCGGGTGGGTCGAACGCGGGCCCGACGGCATCCGGATCAAGGACGGCAAGCGCCTCTCCGCACGCGTCACCTACGGCTCGAAGCATCACGCCGACCGGCTCGTGGTGCTCAAGGAGGAGGCGAAGAAGGCCGGCATCGAGCTCACGCTCCAGCTTTTGGACTCCGCGGCGTCCTTCAAGACCATGCTGGAGAAAAGACACGAGATCGCCTGGAGCGGCTGGGGCGCCATGGACCGGCCGCAGTACTGGGGGCAGTACCACTCGAAGAACGCCCACAAGCCGCAAACCAACAACTTCTCCAATACCGACGACCCGGAGATGGACCGGCTCATCGACGCCTACCGGGCGGCGTACATGGAGGACGAGAAGGCGCAGATCGCGCACAAGATCCAGCAGCGCATCTATGACGGGGCCTACTTCATCCCCAGGGTGATGGTCCCGTACATCCGCGTAGCCTACTGGCGCTACGTCAAGTTCCCCGAGGTCCCGGCCACCAAGCACTCGGAGGACCCCTTCTCCTATCCTTTCGACGGCGATTGGGGCGGCCTCTTCTGGATCGATAAAGGCGAAAAGGAGCGCACGAAGAAGGCGCGCTCGGCAGGCGAGAAGTTCCCCACCGTGACCATCATCGACAAGCGCTACAGGCCCGACTGAGAGAGGACCGCACATTGGGCGCCTTTCTCCAGGTCAAGGATCTCACGACCAGCTTCGACACCGCGGCCGGCCGCGTGCGCGTGCTCAGCGGCGTGAGCTTCGAGCTGGAGAAGGGCAAGACGCTCGGCATCGTGGGCGAGTCCGGCTCCGGCAAGAGCGTCACCGCGCTGGCCGTGATGCGGCTTTTGCCCCGGCCCTCCGGGGTGATCGAAAGCGGGCGGGTCCTCCTGGAGGAGGCCGACATCCTCAAGCTCTCGCCCAAGCAGATGCATACCATCCGAGGCAACCGCATCTCCATGATCTTCCAGGAGCCCATGACCGCCCTCAACCCCGTCCAGACGGTGCGGCGGCAGCTCGGCGAGTGCTACACCCTGCACTTCCAAAAGATGCGCCCGCGAGAGATCGACGAGGCCTCGGTCGGGATGCTCAAGGAGGTCGGCATCCCCGCCCCCGAGAAGCGCATGGACGAGTACCCCCACCAGCTCTCCGGGGGGATGCGCCAGCGCGTGATGATCGCCATGGCCCTGGCCTGCCGGCCGGACATCCTCATCGCCGACGAGCCCACCACCGCGCTCGACGTCACCATCCAGGCGCAGATCCTGACGCTGATCAAGCGCCTGCAGAAAGAGCACGGGATGTCGGTCATCTTCATCACCCACGACCTCGGGGTCATCGCCGAGACGTGCGACGAGGTGGTGGTGCTGTACGCGGGGAGGATCGTGGAGCGGGCCCCGGTGGTCGACCTCTTCCGGAAACCCGAGCATCCATACACCAAGGGCCTGCTCGAGTCCATCCCGCGCCTGGAGAGCGAGCGCAAGACCGAGCTCAGCGTCATCGAGGGGATGGTCCCGGACTTCGGGAGCCTGCCCGCGGGCTGCAGCTTCCAGAACCGATGCCCTTACGTTATGGACCGGTGCAAGGCGGGCATCCCCCCCTTCGAGCGGGTGGGCGAGGGCCGGTGGTCGCGCTGCCTCCGGACGGGTGAGTTCTGATGCCCGGCTACCTCATGGAGGTCAAGGACCTCAAGAAGCACTTCCCGATCCACGGCGGGGTCCTCTTCCGCCAGATCGCCACGGTCTACGCGGTGGACGGCGTCTCCTTCAACGTGAAGCCGGGCGAGACGGTCGGGCTGGTCGGCGAGTCCGGCTGCGGCAAGAGCACGCTGGGCAAGACCATCCTGCGCCTGGACGACCCCACCAGCGGGCAGGTATTGTTCGAAGGGAAGGACCTGGCCGCCCTCAAGAGAAGAGAGCTCCGCCGGGTGCGCAAGGACATCCAGATCATCTTCCAGGACCCCTTCGAGTCGCTCAACGCCAGCCACACGGTGGGCCATATCCTCCAGGAGCCCTTCATCATCCACAAGATCGGCGAGCCCGGATGGAGGAAGGAGCAGGCCAAGAAGCTGCTCGCGAAGGTCGGCCTGTCGCAAGCCGCCATGGACCGCTTCCCCCACGAGTTCTCGGGAGGCCAGAGACAACGCATCGGCATCGCCCGCGCGATCGCCCTCGAGCCCAAGCTCATCGTCTGCGACGAGCCCGTCTCGGCGCTCGACGTCTCGATCCAGTCGCAGATCCTGAACCTCCTGCTCAAGCTCCAGCGCGAGATGCGCCTGACCTACCTCTTCATCGCCCACGACCTCGCGGTGGTCAAGCACGTGTCGGACCGGATCGCGGTCATGTACCTGGGCAAGATCGTCGAGTTCACGGACGCCGACGCCATCTACAAGAAGCCCCTTCATCCATACACGCAGGCCCTGCTCTCGGCCATCCCGGTCCCGGACCCCACGAGCGACAAAAGCGGCAGGCAGGTCTTGGAGGGCGATGTTCCGAGCCCCCGGACCCCCCCTCCGGGCTGCAACTTCCATACCCGCTGCCCGTACGCCCAGAAGCTGTGCAAGGCCGAGGTCCCCGCGCTCCAGGACGCGCCGAGCTCCAGCCGCGGCAGGCACCTGGTGGCCTGCCACTACGCCGAGAACCTGCCCAAGTAATCGCCGGGGCGCGCCGCCCCACTCCGCCCGTCCCGCCAAATGGGCCTTGACAAGACGAGCCGCTTCCTTTATACTACTGTACTAGAACACTAGTACAGTCAAAGACACGGCACCGCGAATGATCCAAATAGACCAAAGCTCGCCCGTACCGATCTACGACCAGATCAAGGCCGGTTTGAAAGGGATGGTGGCCAAGGGCCTCCTGCGGCCCGGAGACCAGGCCCCCTCCATCCGCGCCCTGGCCGAGACCCTGCGCGTCAATCCCAATACCGTGGCCCGAGCGTTCCGGGAGCTGTCCATGGAGGGCTTTCTCGAGTCCCGGCGCGGCGAGGGCAACTACATCTCGGCCACGGCCCAGCGCCAAGCCCAGGACGGGCTCGACGCCGTGCGCCTCGGGCTCCGGGAGTCCCTGCGGCTGGCCAGGCGGGGAGGGCTTGTTTGGCCGGACATCGAATCGCTAGTGAGGAAGGTCAAAGGGGAGGAAAAATGAGGCCCGTCATCGCTCTCAATGACGTCACCCGCTCTTTCGGACGGAAGAAGGTACTCGCCGGCGTCACCGCGACCGCGGCCCCCGGCAAGGTGGTGGGGCTGCTGGGACGCAACGGCGTGGGCAAGACCACCCTGTTCAAGATCATGCTCGACATGCTCGCCACGGACGCAGGCGAGGTGGAGGTCCTGGGGATGAGACCGGACGGAACAGGAGCCATCCGGCAGAAGGTGGGCTATGTCCCCGAGCGTCCGGCCTTCCATGACTTCATGACGGTCGGCGAGGTCTTCGGCCTCCGTGCCCGATTCTTCAAAGGGTGGCGCATGGACAAGGCCCTGGCCATGGCCAAGCAGATGGAGCTCCCCGTCGAGACCAGTATCCGCGGCGCGAGCAAGGGAACGTTGGGCAAGACCGCCTGGGTCTGCGCCGCGGCCCACGATCCGGAGCTCTTCCTGCTGGACGAGCCCACATCCGGGCTCGACGCCTTGGTGCGCGAGGACGTCCTGAGCCACATGATCGGCGAGCTGCACGATTCCGGCAAGAGCATCCTGGTGGCCAACCACCGCATGGAGGAGCTCTCCGGGGTTCTCGACGAGATCTGGGTGCTGGCGAACGGGGCCGTCCACGGCGTCCATCAAGTCGAGACGCTCAGGACCCAGGCCTGCCGGATCACGGGGCGCCTGAAAGAGGGCGCCCGGCTGCCGGCGGGAATGCCCGTCGCCGAGCTGCCGGCGGCCAAGCCGCTCACGGAGCTGATCGCCTTTGAGAAGGCCGTGGCCGACATGCTCGCCGCGTCCGGCATCTTCGAGAACATCGAGCGGACGCCCGTGCCCCTGGAGCAGACTTTAAAATTCCTTCTCAAGAAGACGAACGGAGGCTCCCATGACTAGCTATATCGCTCTCGAGCTGCGCAAGAACCGGACGCTCTTCATCGGGATGGGATGCGCGTTCCTGCTCTCGATGCCCTTCGCCGCCATGCTCTCGACCATGAGCGATTATTCGGCGGCCCAGGCGCTCAACGCGGCCCTCCTGTTCTGGACCTTGGCGGGCCTCCCCGGCATCACCGTGCTCTTCGGGGCCTCGGGAGGGGCCGGCCTGCGGGCGGAACCGGTGCGCGAGGCGGAGGCGCTTCTTCCCGTCTCTCCCCGGAAGAAGGCGGCCGCGGCGGTGCTGGCCGGAGGGATTCACCTGCTTCTATTGGCCCTCTTGGTGCTCCTTGTCTCGTTCGTGGTCAGCCCGGCATGGCGTGAGACCCTCCTGTCGCAGGATAACTGGGTCAAACCCACGTTCCTCCGGACGTTCTTCGCGATGACGCTCTTCACGATCGCCTATCTCCTGGTCGTCAGCTTCACCTGCGCCTACGCATTCAAGCAGGCCATCATCGGGGGCTTCCTGGGCGTGCTGTTCGCGGGGCCGGCGGTCGCGGCCTTGGGTTTCGGGTTCAGCCTGATCCCGATGTTTGGGTACCGGGCGCCGTTCGCGGACCTGGGAACCCCCGCCATCGTCATCGCCCTCGCAGGCGGCGGCCTGGCCTTGGCCCATACGGCCCCCTGGGTCGAGCGCCGGCCCAAGGAGGGATGGAAGAAGGGCCTTCTGATCGCCGCGGCCCTGGCGGCCGGAAGCGTCGCCTCGGTCGGCGCCCTCTCATTTACGTTCCACCGGCTCACCGGGGCGCTCTATATGGTCTCGGATTTCAACGGCTTCCGCTCATGGACGGAACGGCGCCGCGATCTGACCGTCCCCGTCAAGGCGCGGCGGGCAGCCTCTCACGGGGCTCTGCTTAAATCCCTGGCGGGCAAGCTGGTCTGGATCACCCCGGAAGGCGAACGGACGACCCTGATCCAGGGACAGCGCCGGACGCTCATGAACATCGTGCACCTCCCATGGTGGGACAACATCGTATCCGTCGCCTGGGACAAAGAGGGAATCTTGTGGGCATTGGTCCGCGTTCCCGAGGACAGGAAAGCCGCGGCACTCGAATACTATCAGCTATGGCACGGCAGGCCTACCGGGCTCCTCAGCCTCCACACCAGCATCAGCCGGCGCCCATCCGATCCGCGGCCCTTTCGCTTGGCTCATCGCGGGCCCGAGCTCGGGATGCTGGCCTGGGGACCGGCCGGCGAGTCGAACCTCTACGCCGCGCTTCCGGAAAAGGGAGGACGACCCCGATGGTCGCCGATGGGAGACAATGAGACGGAATTCTTGAGTAAAGGCTGGGAAGGCTCCGGCAACGTCATCACCCTAAGCGCGGACAAGCGCACCTTGGTTCGAAAAAGCCCCGACGGCACGATCCGGCGCTGCAGGCTTCCCGGCAGGGTCCTCCTCTCTTATCATGAGAAGATCGCCCTACCGCCAAATCCTCCGCTGCACTTGTCGTTCGTCGTGGACCTTGGGGAGGGCCGCAGAGCCCGGAGCATCTGCCATCCGGACGGGACAGTCGCGACCGGATGGCATGGAGACCAGAACACCTTCTACCGGCTCGAAAACAACGCCGACGAAAGTCTATGGGGGTGGCGGAACGGCACGACTCTGCATCTCGTGACGCCCGACAATACCCACGTGCCTCCCGTGGCCGCAGGCCCGGCCCTCCAAAAGCTCGGGACGGACTCCAAGCATGCCCGAGTCGTCCACGTCACTCGCTCGAACGCCTGGCTGATCGCGGACGACCGCTTCCTGGCCATGCTGGACAACACAAGCGGAAAGCTCCTGAAAATATGGGGGCTCCCCAAGAGCCAGAGGCGGCGGAGCTGGCACGAGGATGAGACCGTCCAGCTGGCGGAAGGAGGCCTCTTCTTCCACACCGGCCGCGAGCTCTACTTCATCTCCTGGGACGGCGCCAAGAAGAATCTCGGGGCCGCGTAAGGCCGGCTCTCTACAGGCCTAACTCCGGCTGGGTGTCCTCGGCGGCGCGCACGCAGGCGGCGTCGTCGTTCTCGGGAAAGTTGACGCGCGGAGTCACGGCATAGGATCTAAGGGGACTCTCCGGAAAGGGGACGAGCAGCGCGGCGAGACTCTCCCTATCGGCTTCAGGGTCGAGCCAGAGTGCCTCGTCGTCTTCCCGAAGGATGACCGGCATGCGGGCGTGCACCTCGGCCACCAAGCTGTTGGCCGAGGTCGTCAGGACCGTGAAGGTGTCTAGCGGCGTCTCCCCGGGGACGCGCCACCGGTCCCACAGGCCGGCGAAGGCG
>JBDREN010000221.1:0-13400 GCA_043819795.1 Elusimicrobiota bacterium | reverse complement strand
GCCTCCGGGGCCGACGCCGAAGCTGTGCGCCGGGCCCGGGACGCAGCCGGCTCTGGTTGTGGGCGGCCGGCGCGGCGGCCGCGATCGCGGCCGCGGCCGCGGCCGCCATGTTCTGGGGATCGTCGCGGATCGGCCGCGACTATGCCGTCCCCTTCTCGCACCCGACGGCGCTCGTCTGGCAGGAAGACCGCCTGTGGGCCGCCGACTGGCAGCAGCAAGCCGTCTTCCGCATGCGGCTCACCCCCCGGGGGCTGAGCGTCGAGAAGCGCTACTCGATGCCGGAGAGCCACATCACGGGCATGGCGCTCGACGGCGAGAGCGTCTACGTCGCCGACTCATGGCGCGGCCAGATCCAGAGATGGAACTTCCGCGCCGACCGGACGACCCTGGACCGAAGCTGGCCGAGCCCGGGCGAGAGGCCCTCGGCCCTCTTCTTCGACGGCGAGCATCTTTGGTCCGCGGACATGGCCGAACAGCGCGTCTACCAGCACGCCGTCGACGACGACCTCACGGTGCTGCGCTCGTTCCCGGTCGGTCACGGGCCGGTGGGCCTCTTCGCCGACGAGCAGAAGTTCTGGTCGGCCGACATGGAGAACAGGCTCGTCTACCGGCACCGCTGGGACCTGTCGCTCAGTCTCGTGGAGGCCTATCGCCTCTCGGGACTCGACGACGGCAAGGCCCCGCTCTCGTCGTTCACGATGCGCGGACGCCGGGTCTGGCTGGGCCGCGACGGCCTCGACCGCCTCATCGAGAGGCCGCTTTGGAGGTTCCAGCATCTGCCGCCGCCCGCGGCCGGCGCCGCCGCCGAGCCCGGACCCGCCGCGGGGATTCCCGACAGCGAAACATCAAGCGAAACATCAAGTATTGACACCCCTCCGGGGAATGACTAGAATTCGTTCATGCCCCTTTTCGATCTTTTCGGCATCAAGAAGGACCTCAAGGGCGGCGGGGAGGAAGAGAGCGAGCCGGCGGAGGCCTCCGGCCCCGCCGGCGGCGGCTCCGGCTCCAAGCTGCCCAAGCGCGCCTGGGGACTGCTCCTGGCGCTCGACGCCCTGCTCATCCTGCTGTGCGTGGGCGTCCTCGCCGCACGGGCCTATCACCATCTGACGGCCCCCTCCGCGCCCCCGCTGCAGGCGCGCGCCCCGGCCCCGCCCAAGAAGGCCCCGGCGCCCGCGCCGGAGCCGGAGGCCAAGCCCCCGGCCGAGCCGGCCACCAAGAAGCCCGCGCCCGAGAAGAAGGCGCCCAAGGAGCCGAAGGCGCCGGCGGCCAAGAAGGCGCCCGCGAAGCCCAAGCCGGCCGACTCCGGCAAGGCCATCGCCGAGAAGAAGGGGAAGAAGAAGCGGGTCACACGCCCGGTCTCCTTCACCTACGTGGACGCGAGCGCCAAAGAGGTGTCGCTTCTCGGGATGTTCCTCGTGCGCGCGAACGGGCGCAAGCCCATGTTCAAGGACAGCAAGGGCGCCTGGCAGACGACGGTCTACCTCAATATCGGCGTCCAGTACCGCTACCAGTTCGAGGTCGTCGACGCGAAGGGCCAGAAGAAGATCACGGCCGCGCAGACCGTCGACGTCTTCGAATAGGCGCCCGGTCCCTCGCTCCCGCCCCGCCCCCCGCCAAGAAGTCCGATCCGTTGAGCTATGGGGATTTTCGAGGGAATCCCGAAGGGATTACCTCGAAAATCCAAGCCTTTCACTGTATTGATTTTGTAACACCCGGCTGTTAAACTTCGGATGCCACCGCCAATGGTCCGGCGGACCTTGGATTGCGACGGCGGGTGGAGATATGCTCCTTCGGCACATGCGACTCGGCGCCTTCCTCTCCCTCCCCATCCTCGCGTGCGTATTCTCGGCTCCGGCCTTGGGGCAGACCACCGCCCGATACGGCCACACGACGACGCTGCTCACGGACGGCAACGTGCTCGTCGCCGGCGGCGCGAACAGCGCCGACACGCCGATGACGACCGTCGAGATCTACATCTCCACGCGTCCCGGCTTCGTGGCCGGGCGGCCGATGAGCGTCGCGCGCACATCCCACACCGCCACGCTCCTGCCCGACGGCCGGGTCCTCGTCACCGGCGGTTTCAACACTGGCTGCAACAACGACGTCTGCAGCGACGCGGAGATATACGACCCGGAAACGAACACCTGGGTGGGCGCCGGCAACACTATGGACCAACCGCGCCGGGCCCATACGGCCACGCTCCTCCCGGACGGAAAGGTCCTGATCACGGGCGGGGAGACGAATGCGCTGACGGGAGCGACCACGGCCGACTGCGACCTGTTCGACCCGTCCACCAACCAGTTCGAGAGCGGCGGCGCCAGCTGCGGCTCGGGCGGGGCCATGATTCTCGGGCGCGCCGGGCACACGGCGACTCTGCTGCACAACGGACGCGTCTTCGTGGCCGGCGGCTACACCGGCACGGACTTCGCGGTGACCACGGAGATGTTCGACCCCGATGCCGACCGCTGGACGGCCGGACCCGCCCTTATCCAGAAGCGCGCCTTTCATTCCGCCACGCAGATGGGGAACCAGCAAGTCCTGATCGCCGGGGGCTTCAACGACAGAAACGTGAAGTTGAACCAAGGAATCCTCGACACCGCCGAGATCTACGACCCGATCTCGGACAGCATGACGCCGGCGGATTCTCTGCAGGCCCGCAAGATGTTCCACTCCGCGGTGCTCGCCCCGGAGGGCAGGGTCAACTTCTACGGGGGGCTCGGCAACATCACGACGTCCTACATCAGTGGCCCTCTGGTTTTCCCCAGCGGCAGCCTGGCCTCGACGCCCACCAGCGACACCACGGGGGACATCGACGTTCTAAACTCCATAGTCACGATCGATCTCGTCGGCGAGCTGTCCGCCGCGGTCACCGGTCGCATCGTGGACGGCGACATCTTCTTCTCAAGCCCCACCGCCACGTTGCCCGACGCAAAGATCCTCTTCGACAACCCGGGTATCAGCGCCTCTCTGGACGGGGTTCTGATCTCAGAGCCGGGACAGCTCGACGATACGCTGCGGCTGGAAACCGTACCGGGCCGGATCGAGTTCCAGCCTCAGGAAGTCGTATCGGAATCCGTGGTCACAACCGCCGGCTCCCTCAGCTTCACCCCGAACCCCGTGGGAGCCTCGAGCACCTCGCTCATCACGTCCGGAAATCTGAGCGGCACGATCGTGGTCCAGTTCCCGCCGACCAACATCGGCGGCTCCATAACCTCGGGCATCGCCACCATCAAGGGGGGGAACATATCCAAGGCTTCGTCGGATGCCTCGGCGGGCTTCGACATCGAGCTCACCGGCGGCCAGGCCAGCATCACCGGGGGGGGCCCGATCGTCTCGGACGGCCTCGGGGGGGCCACGCTCTCCATGCCGGTCACCTTCAGCAACGTGACGGGGGCGATCACCAACAGCACCACCACGCCCCAGAACAGTCCGATCGACGTCGGCGGCCTGTTGGCGACCGACTTGGAGCTCGCACTATTCTACGTCGTGAGCCCGGTGAATCTCGACGAAATCGAGTTCGATTTCGACGTCGCCTCGATCAGCATCCGTCAGATGGTATTCTCCGATATGGAGCAATACGACCCCTCTCAGGACGCATGGTCGTTCGGTCCCCACGGCCCCCCGCTCTTCAACCACTCCGCCGTGCTCCTGCCCAACGGCGACCAGATGATGCCGGGCGGGCGCTCCTGCGACAGCGCCAGCGACTACTCGGCGTTCAACTTCACGGCCAAGTCGGGCGTCCTGGTCTATATCTACCTGGGGCCGGAAGGGACTGCCGGGCGGCAGACGGCAGGCCTCTCCAGAAAGCGCAGCAACCATACCAGCACCCTCCTGCCCGATGGACGGATCCTCGTGGCCGGGGGGTCGGACGGGGTCCAGGTCAGGCCCGAATCCGAGCTCTTCGACGCGGCCGCGGAGACGTGGTCCGACTCCGGCATCATGAAGCTCGCGCGCAGCCATCACAGCGCGACCCTGCTCCCCAACGGCACGGTCCTCGCGGCCGGAGGCTTCACCTCGGCCGCCTCCACCGGCACCACGAACCGGGCCGAAACCTACTTTCCGGACACGGGCGCCTGGGTCCCGACCTCCCCGATGAGCTCCTCGCGCTCCTACCACGCTGCGGTTTTGCTCCCCGACGGCAACATCCTGGTCGCGGGGGGAATCACGGAAGGCAACTATCTGAATTCGGCCGAGATCTACGTCTCGACCGCGCGCCGCTGGGTGTCGATCCCTTCGATGGACACCAAACGCGCCCAACATACGGCCTCGATCATGCAGGATGGAAGGGTTCTGGTCGTTGGAGGCGTGAACGGGACCGGCGTCCTGGGCCAGGAATCGTCCACAGGCAAGGTGGGCGCGGAGATATTCGATCCGGTCACGCTTCAGTGGTCCACCGCCGGGACCCTGAACACCCGCCGGCACTCCCACACGGCGACCCTGCTGCGCGACGGGCGGGTCCTCGTGGCGGGGGGCAACGACGGCTTCGGCGAAATCGGGAAAGCCGAGATATACTATCCCGCTCTGAACGCCTGGGCG
Source organism: Elusimicrobiota bacterium (assembly GCA_043819795.1). GTDB lineage: Bacteria > Elusimicrobiota > Elusimicrobia > UBA1565 > UBA1565 > JBDREN01. The sequence continues at coordinate 8,864 of JBDREN010000221.1, read as the reverse complement.
CGGACCAAGGAGGATATCGGGGGCAACGACATGCTCGTCCCGCGCCTCAACCACACCGCCACATTGCTGCCCGACGGGAAGGTGCTGTTCGTGGGGGGCTTCGAAGCCTTCGGCGGAGCGATCCAGATAGCCGAGGGGTTCGACGTCGACTTCGCCACCTGGCAGTTCCAGGGGCAGGGCGCGGTCGCCCGGGGCGACCATACGACGGTCCTGCTCCCTGACGGCCACCTCGTCAGCATAGGCGGCTACACCGGCGTCGATTACCTGGACACCACCACCAGCCTGTACTTCGCGGGCGAGCCCGATGCCATGTCGCCGCCGAGCGCCATCCGGCGCCGGCCGGCCATCACCGGCACGGATACGAATATCTTCCTGCCCGGGGCCGCGGTCTCGGTGCGCGGCACCAGCTTCAAGGGCGTCACCGAAGCCTCGGGCGGAGGCGCGGGAAGCGCGAACTCTTCGCACGCCCACCCCCGCGTCTACCTGCAGCGGATCGACGGGTCGGGGAACAGCTCCGCCAACGACAGCGGGTTCCTGCTCGACCTGACCAGCGGGGCATACACCTCGGGCGTCAACTCGTGGTCCCAAATGGGGACCTCGATCACCTTCTCCGTCCCGGCGACCAGCGCAGCCCTCCCGTTCGGCTGGTACCATCTGCGCGTGGCCGCCAACGCCCAGTTCTCCGAGAGCAAGATCGTCCAGGTCGGGCCGGCCAAGCCCACCGGCGTGCCCGGCATCCCGGAAGGGGTGCTGCTCGGCGTCTCCTCGATCTCATGGACATGGCCCGCGGCCGCCGGGATCTTCGACGGCTACAACGTCTACTCCGCCACCGACGGCGTATTCATCTCGACGGTGGTCCCCGGCGGCGGGGGGACGCAGACCTTCATCCAGTCGGGCCTCGGGCCGGACACCTCGTCGATGATCCGTGTCGCCGCCTACAACGTCAGCGGCGACGGGGAGGTATCGGTCGCGACGGTCCCGATCCACACCTATTCGAGCGTCATCGCCAGCCTGCAGGGCCAGGCGCAAAACGAGACCGAGATATTCTGGTCCTGGCCGGCCTCGCAGGCCGCGAACTCCTACAAGGTATACTCGGCCTCTTCGGGAGTCGTCATCTCGACGGTCACCTCCAACTCGTTTTTGCAGACCGGGCTCTCCACGAACACGGCGAGCGCCGTGCAGGTGCAAGCCGTGACCGAGGCGGGCGACGGGCTGCTGACGGGAGCCGTGACCACCTTCACGCTCGCGGCGCCCCCGACGCCGGGAGTGCCCCCGCTTCAGAAGGTCTCCACCGGCGGCTTCGTGGCCGTCTGGTTCGCCAACACCAACCCGATCGGGACGCTCTACGAGATCAGCGTGTCCGCGGAGGGCTCGACCGAGCCCGTGGTGGTCTCGAACCTCGTCGGCGAGTCGATCGCGATCACCGGCGACCACGGGACGCCTCCGAACACGCGCTTCGACGTGAGCGTCGCCGCGACCAACGGCGACGACATCTCGACCGCGTACACCTCCCTCAGCAGCACCGTCACGCTCGCGCGGCCCCCGACGAACCCGACGATCACCGTCGCGGAGCCGTCGGCCATCGGCGTCGCCTGGGACGCCAACGACAACCCCTCGTCGACCACGTACAAGGTGGTCTACTCGAGCGACAATTTCGCGACGGCCTTCTCGACCCACATATCGTTCGCCGACGCGTTCACCGGCCTCGCCACGACGATCCCGAACCTCTTCACCGGGAAGACCTACTCCATCCGGATCTCCGCGGCGAACCAGTACGGGACCGAGACCGCCTCGGTCTCGACTCAGGCCTTCACCGACAACGGCGGCGGCCCGGCGGGCTCGCTGTCGGTGCTCGTCGAGAGAGCGAGGATGTCCGTGCTCAACGGGACGCTCTCCTCGGGCCGCCGCGTCACCATGCGCGTCATCCCCGAGACGTTCGACTCGGACACGCGGATATTCATCTCCACGGAGAGCGCTCTCCCCTGCGGCAACATCAACGCGGCGATCACCATCACGCCGTTACCGTCGGTCCAGCCGCTGATCCCGTTCGAGCTCGGCCTCGAATACTTCCCGGGTGAGACGAACCTCGGCTCCCTGAGCACGCTCGCCATCGTCCGCTACGACCCCGTCTCCAACAGTTGCGTCCCTCTCGACAGCACGGTCGACACGGCGTCGAACCTGGTGCTCACTCAGGTCAACCACCTGTCCCAGTTCCAGCTCCAGCAGATCGCGCCCCACGGCTCGCTTTCGGCCGCCCGGGTCTTCCCGAACCCGCTCTACACCCGCACCCAGGGATATTTCACGTTCGACCGGATGCCGTCGGGCGCCCGCGTGCGCGTCTACACAGTGCACGGCGAGGAGGTATTCGACCGCAACGCGAACGCGTCGGGCCTGCTCACATGGAACGCCACGAACCAAGTCGGGAGGCCGGTCGCGAGCGGCCTCTACATCGCGGTGGTCCAATCCGGCGACACGACGAACACGGTGAAGCTGGCGGTGGTGCGATGATGGGGATGCGAGCGGGACGGAAGCCCTCCGCTCCTGGGCCCCGCGAGCGAGGGCGAGCGGGGTGGTCCTGCCGGATCGCCGCCGCGGCGCTGTTCCTCGCGGCGCCTTGGGCGCGGGGCTCCGATTTCGGCTCGCACGCCGTCGGCACGGCGGGATCCGAGTTCCTCAACATCGACGTGGACGCGCGCGGCATCGCGATGGGAGGGGCCTTCTCGGCCGTCACCGCGGACGCCTACGCCCTGTACTGGAACCCCGCCGGGCTGAGCTCGATCCCCCGCATCTCGGCCGCCGCGATGCACAACGAGTACTTCGCCGGGATACGGATGCAGCACTTCACCTACGCCCAGCGCGCCACCGACACGTCCGTCTTCGGGGCCGCCATACGCTACATGGACGTCGGCGAGATCACGAACACCGACATCAACGGCAACACCATCGGGACCTTCCATCCGCGCAACTACGTCTACGAGGTGGGCTGGGGCCAGAGCATCACGGACCTCAGCGACGCCGAGCGCGAAGTCTCGATGGGGATCGGGGGGCGCTACTTCCACTCCGACCTCGTCGCCCACGCCGACGGCTTCTCGGGGGACGTGGGCATCCAGGCCCACTACACGGACGTCTACCTCCCGTACCACTTCGGGCTCGTGCTGCAGAACATCGGCCAGGGGCAGAAGTTCGACGCCGTGCGGGACAACCTGCCGTTCCGCGCGCGTCTCGGGAGCTCCATCAACCCGAAGCCCTCCGTCCTCGTCGCCCTGGAGGCCGTGTTCCCGATCTCGAACCACCCCTACGGCGCGGCGGGCGTCGAGGTCTCCCTGAACCCCACGGACAAGCTCATCGCGTTCCTGCGCGGCGGATTCAACTCGCGAAGCCTCTTCAGCGGCCTCGACGGCCTGCGCGGCGTGACTCTCGGCTTCGGCGTCAAGGCGAGGGACATCACCTTCGACTACGCCTTCGTCCCGTTCGGCCTGCTGGGCAACGCCCACCGATTCTCCGTCAGCTGGAACCTGCCGGCCAAGCACTCCCGGCGGCTGCGCCCGAGGTGAGCGGCCCATGAGCGAAGACCGCCCCCCCGAGCCCCCGAAGCGGCCGCTCCCGCCGCGGCCCGGGGCCCCGCGCCCCCCCGCGCCGCCGGCCGCGGGGCTCATCCACAAGGAGGAGAGCGCGCTCATGGAGTACATGCGCCAGCGCATGGAGATCATGGAGCGCGAGATCATCAAGGAGCGGGAGCGCGCGCTGGCCTCCGAAGGCCTGCTCAAGCAGCAGGAGTCCCTGCGCGGCGAGGTGGAAAGCCAGCTCAAGAAGATCAGCGAGCAGCTGCGCCAGGAGAAGACCGTCCGGGACCTGGAGGAGGAGAAGCAGCAGTCGCACGGGCGCGTCGAGTCCCTGGAGCGCCGTCTCGACGAGATGCACAAGAGCTGGGCGGGGATGCTCAAGGACGCCATGGAGCGGCAGGAGGCGGGCCGCGAATCGCTCGCCCCGCCGATCCGCGCCGTCTCGGAGGACCTCGCCGCGTTCCGGCAGGAGCTGCGCCTCCTGAAGGAAGGCCTCTCGCGGCTGCGCGAGGACGTCTCGCCGGTCTCGGACGTCGCCGACGGCATGGCCGAGCTGCGCGAATCCGTCCCGGCGGCCGTGAAGCGCCGCGAGGCCGAGAGCCAGGCCGTGCGCGAGGAGCTGCGCGGCATGGCCGACCGCCTCGGCGAGAGCCTGCTCGAGCGCCTCGGCGCCATCGACCGCCGGCTCGCGGGTGAGCTTCACGCTCACCAGGAGCGGCTCACGGCCATGACCGGCGACCGCGAGGCGCTCCAGGAGGCCATCGAGGAGCGGCATCACCGCGTCCGCCACGAATACACCAAGGAGCGCATCGCGCTCGAGACCCAGTTCAACGACCAGATCGCCGAGCTGAAGGCGTCGTTCGGAGCGCTCGCCGAGCGCCAGACCGGGGCGGCCGACGTCCTCGGGCAGCTCCAGGAGCTCGCCAAGAAGGTCCACGCGATCCTGACGCGGCCGGCGAAGGCCAAAGACCAGATGATCCAGGAGATCGAGGCCGAGAAGCGCGACCTCATGGCCGCCCTCAACCAGCGCACCGAGCAGCTCCGCGCCTACACCCTCGAGCGCCGGGAGGTCGAGCGCGGCATGGGCGAAAGCCTCATGGACCTCAACCGGCAGCTCGAGGTCGAGCGGGCGAAGCGCCAGAAACTCAAGGAGCACATCGGCTCCCTCGAAAACACGGTCGAGGCGCTCAAGGCGCGGATCGATCTCTCCAAGAGCGAGGTCCAGCAGAAGGAGGATCGCTTCCATTCCCTGGCCGCCGAACGGGACAGCCTAGTGACGGCCCTGGCCGAAGAGGCGGAAAAGGTCAGGCGGCAGGTCGAGGGGCGCATGGAGTCCGACAAGGGCTGGGAGGGGAGGATCGTCGAGCACCAGAAGCTCCTCAACGACGAGCGCGAGAATCGCCTGCGCGCCGAGGAGACCGTCTCGGAGCTGCGCGCCCGGATCCAGACCCTCAGCGAGCACATGAGCCGGGCCCTGCGCGAGAAGGATGCGGTCGAGAAGAGCTCCTCGGGATGGGACAAGGAGCGCGAGGAGCTCGACGCGACGCTGCGCAAGAAGGACGAAATGATCAGCATGCTGTCGGCCACCTTCCAAAACCTCCTTAAGAAGCCGGATGCCTGAGTCAGCGCCGCGGGCTTGCCCCGCGGCGCTTGCTTTCCTGCGTTATCAGTCATCCCGTCGCAAGAGAGTGTCATTGTCGTCGCCATGCCGCGGACCTTCCTGGCGGCGCCTAAATTTACATATTGACAGATGGAAGAATCTCGTTACACTATAACCCACATTTCCTAGAGAGGGCGGTCCCATGAAGAAAGCGAAGAGAAAACCGAAAACGAAGACGCGACCAAAGGCCAAGCGCACGGCGGGGGGAAAGGCCGGAGCCCGGAAAAAGAAGGCCCAAAAGAAGCCCGCGAAGAAGAAGACCCAGAAGACCGCCCCAGTTCCCGCGGCGGCGCCCCCGCTCAAGAGGGCTCTGGCCCGAGGCGGCATCCGAAAGAGCGATCTCATTACGATCCGCAAGAAGCTCGTCGAGCAGCGGGAGCAGGTGCTCGACATCATGCGGCGCACCCAGCGCCAGGAGGTGGAGCGGGACGTCGGGGACGAGGCCGACCAGGCGGGGCTCTCGATCGAGCGGGAACTCCAGTTCGAGCTCTCCGACAACGAGCGCACCACGCTCGACCAGATCGAGGGCGCGCTCCGCAAGATGGACAAGGGGACCTACGGGGCCTGCGAGCTGTGCCGTCTGCCGATCGAGAAGCTGCGCATCAAAGCCGTGCCGTTCGCCCGCTACTGCATCCAGTGCCAGAACACGTCCGAGCGGGCGTCGGCGACCCTGCTGTGAAGCCGGTAGCCGTCCTCCTTGACGAACAGTATCAGGTCCTGGAAGTCTGGGTCCCCTATTACCGCCTCAAGGAGGCCGGCTATCCGGCCGTGCTGCTGGGCCGCGAGAAAGGGCGCACCTACAAGAGCAAGACCGGCTACCCGGCGGAGGCCGAGGCGTCTTACGCCGACATCCGGCCCGAGGATACGCGGGGCGTCGTCATCCCCGGAGGATTCGCGCCCGACTTCATGCGCCGCCACCCCGAACCGGCGAGGTTCGTGCGCTCCGTCTGCGCCGCCGGCAAGCTCACGGCCGCGATCTGCCACGGGGGCTGGATGCTCGTGTCGGCCGGCGTGCTCAAGGGCCGCAGGGCCACCTGCTTTTACGCGATCAAAGACGACCTGGTGAACGCCGGCGCGGACTACGTGGACGAGGAGGTCTCCGTCGACGGCAACATCGTGACGGCCCGCAAGCCCGACGACCTGCCCGCCTTCTGCCGGGAGATGCTGCGCTTCTTGGCCGCCGCGCACGAATGATGCGGGCGCGCGGTGCCGTCCGGTCCCCTAGCGCGGAATTGAGGCCATGGCCCCCGTTCGTGACGCCCCCCGTGAAGAGAACCGCAGCCTCATGAAGCTTGAGAGGCATGCCCCCCTACTTAGGCATCCCGGCATGGGCAGAGGACCGCGCTCTCATGAAGCTTGAGAGGCATGCCCCCCTACTTAGGCATCCCCCCGTGGGGGGGATGCCGACACGGGGGATGCCGACACGGGGGGCGCCGGCGACATGAAAGCCGCACGGCTCGACCGCTTCGGCGGTCCGGAAAGCCTGGTCTACGGCGAGCTTCCCGACCCCGCCCCCGGACCGGGAGAGGCCCTCGTCCGCGTCCGCGCCTGCGCGCTCAACCACCTGGACGTCTGGGTCCGGGAGGGGAACCCCGCCTACAGGATCAAGCTGCCGCACGTCCTCGGCAACGACATCGCCGGGGAAGTCGTCGCCGTCGGCCCCGGCGCGGGCTCTGGGCAGGCCTCGCCCGGAGCGGCGGTCATCGTCTCGCCGGGCGTCTCCTGCTGGAAATGCCGGTGGTGCCGGTCCGGCCGGGACCACCTCTGCGAGCGCTACGCCATCCTGGGAGCCGACGGGGGCTGGGGAGGCTACGCGGAGCTCGCCGTGGTGCCGGCCCGGAACCTCCTGCCCGCGCCCGAGGCAATGAGCTTCGAGCGCGCGGCCAGCATCCCGCTCACGTTCCTCACCGCGTGGCACATGCTCAAGCACCTCGCCCGCGCGCGTCCGGAGGAGTCCGTCCTCGTTCTCGGGGCGGGCAGCGGCGTGGGCGTCGCCGCGATCCAGATCGCCAAGGCCCTGGGCGCGCGCGTGATCGCCGCCTCCACATCGGAGGAGAAGCTCGCCGCCGCCAAGGAGCTCGGCGCCGACGAGACCCTCCATACCCCCTCGGAGAGCGCGCTGCGCAAGACGAAGAGGCTCACCGGGGGCAAGGGCGTCGACATCGTATTCGAGCACGTGGGCGCGCCGCTGTTCCAGGAAGCCGTGAGATGCCTCGCTCCTGCCGGTCGCCTCGTCACCTGCGGGGCCACGGGAGGGGCGAAGGTCGAGGCGGACCTGCGCTACGTATTCTTCCGGGAGCTTCAGATCCTCGGCGCAAAGATGGGGCCCTTCGAGCAACTCCGGGAGGTCGTCGGCCTCTTCCGTGAGGGGAAGCTCAAGCCGGTCGTGGACCGGACATTCCCCCTGGCCGAGGCCCGCCAGGCGCACGAATACCTGGCCGCCCGGCGGCAGTTCGGCAAGGTGGTCCTGAAGGTTTGAAACGTCTGCTCCCGCTGGTCTTCGCCGTCGTCCTCACCACCCCCTTCTGGGACCTCGGTCATCCGCTCTGGGAGGTCGACGACGCCCGCTACGCCGAGATCCCCCGAGAGATGGTCGAAAGCGGGGACTGGCTGACCCCGAGCCTCAACTACGTGGACTACGTCGAGAAGCCCCCTTTGATCTACTGGCTCGGGGCCGCTTCCTATAGGATCTTCGGAGTCGGCGAGGCCGCCGCCCGTATTCCGCTGGCTCTGCTGGCCGTGCTCGGGATGCTGGGGGCGTGGTGGCTCGGCTCGTGGCTCTACTCGCCCGCTGTGGGCATGAGCTCGGCCATCCTGCTCGGGACCTGCGCCGAGTACTACGCCTTGTCCCACGTGATCACCCCCGACATGGCCCTCAGCGTGGCCCTCCTCTGGGCGACGGGGCTCATCCTGCGCTGCCTGCGCCGTCCCGAAGACGGGCGCTGGGCGGGCGCGCTGGCCTGGATCGCGATGGCGGGCGCTTTCCTCTCCAAGGGCCTCATAGGGGTGCTGCTCCCGTGCGTATGGACCGCGGGCCTGATCGTCCTCTTCCCCGGGCTGCGCAAGGGGCTCAGGCCCCTGTTCCTCAACTGGGGGCTACCCGTATTCTTCATCGTCATCGGCTCCTGGTTCGCGGCCATGGAGCGGCAGAACCCGGGATTCTTCCACGTCTTCGTGATCGAGCAGCATTTCCAGCGATTCCTGACGTCCAAGTACAACCGGCCCGGCCCGTGGTACTACTTCATCGGCGTGGAGCTGGTCGGGACCATGCCGTGGACCCCGCTGATCCTCACCGCGGTCCTCGCTCCGCTGCTCGCCTGGAGACGCTCCGACCCCCGCGACCGGCAGCTGAGCCTCTGGGCGGCGCTCGTGTTCCTGTTCTTCTCGGCTTCGAGCTCGAAGCTGATCACCTACATCCTGCCCGTCTTCGCCCACCAGGCGATTCTCGGCGCCCGGCTGCTGGGCACGCTGGAGACCGACCGCGGCCTCGACCGGTGGGTGCGCGGCTTCGGCACGGCGCTCGGGGGTCTGCTGCTGGCGGCCTGCGTCATCGCTTTGCCCGCCGCGGCCCGCGTGCCGCTTCCCTTCGACCCCCCGGCAGGCCTCGTCGCCGCTGCGACGGCCCTGCTGGCGGCGCTGGG
>JBDREN010000220.1:0-14369 GCA_043819795.1 Elusimicrobiota bacterium | reverse complement strand
CCTGCAATCGCCTGGAAGCGGCCTGCGCCTGCGTTGCTCCTCGGTCACATCCCGTCGAGGGATGCTCCCTCGTCGCGCCTTGGCTCGGCTCGCTCCAGGCGATTTCGCCATCCGAAATACTTTTGCCACGGGCTGCTAGCGCAGCAGGACGGCCGGGTCGATGCGGAAGCCGTAGCGCAAGCAGAGCAGCGTCGCTAGGTACAGGGCCGTACGCACCATGAAGAGCATCTCGTCCTCGGCCCTGGGGACCTTCCCTCCCTCGCGGACGGCGCGCTCCCTCAGGCGGTCCAGCCGCTCGATCCTCCGGCGGTCGAGGCGGATGCCCGGGGCCGGCGCCCAGCCGGCCGGGGGGCGGCAGCCGGCCGTCAAGAGATCGACCCTTTCGATGAGCGGGCCGCGCCGCCGCTCGTAAGCCGCCCCCGCGGCCATGGCCTTCGAGTCCGGGGACGCGGCTTTGGCGGCGAGCGCGCGCCAGCCCTTGGGATCGGCCATGGCCGCCGCGCGGCAATAATCCGACAGGGCCGTGTCCAGCAGGGTGTGGGCATAGATGAAGCAGGCGCCTTCGACGGAGCCGACGGCTTTCTCCAACGCCCGGTCCGTGAGCTTCCGGGTCAGCTGGGACGGCAGGTCGCGCGCCAGCAGGGCCGTGGGCTGTCCGAGCATCCCGGCATAGGCGGGGCTTTGGAGCAGGTTCTTCAGCAGGCCGGAGTACTTGGAGGACAGGGCGTGCTGCGCCTGCGTCAGCCCGAACCCGGAGATCTCCCCGAACGATACGATCAGAAAGAGCTTCTCGAGAAAGCCGAAGAACGTCTCGTTGAATAATTTCTGGGCCTTCATCGTATATCGTATAGGACCCAAAGTATCACTTCCGGTCCTCACGGTCAAGGCGAGAAACAAGAAAACACTTGAAAAAATCGCATATTCCTGTTAAGTAATTGGCGAATGTTATTTCGGGCCTTCTGCGCGGCGTTATCGGTCCCGCTGTTGTGCGCCGCCCCGACATGGACGGCCGACCGGGAGGGAGGCCGCACCACGGCCCCCACGCAATCTCTTATGGGGCCGGGCACCGCTCCCCTCCGGGGAGGCCGCACTCCGCCCCCTGAGCAAGTGAGCCGGGGCGGCGGTGCGGCCGGGCTTCCTCCCCGCATACTGCCCAAGGTCGTTGTGATCGACGCGGGGCACGGGGGCAAGGATGACGGGGCCGTGGTCTACGGCCGCGTGGAGAAAGGCATCGTCCTGCGGATCTCGCAGCGCGTCGCGGATCATCTCGCGGGCAAGGCGGGCATCTCACCGTTCCTGACGCGCTGGTCCGACGAGTTCGTGTCGCTGACCGACCGCGTCCTGCGCGCCGAGGCCGTCGGCGCGCAGGCCTTCGTTTCGATCCACGTCGACAACGTGCGCGGGCGCAAGGGGCGGGGCGTGATCGCGTACGTCTACGGCCGGAACCCCCGCATCCCCAAAGGGCCCCCGAGGGAGCCGGGCGAGAGGATCCTGCCGCCGCCGCCGAGGTCCCAGATCTCCCGCTCGCGACGGCTCGCCGAGCACCTGGGGCGGGCGCTGCGAAAGGCCGGCATCAAGAACGTCCGTTACGTCGACCGGGGGCCTTTTGCCGTGCTCAAGAGCCCCCGGATCCCGAGCGTCCTCATCGAGATCGGCAACCTCCGCGACCGCGATGAGGCCGCGATCGTGGCCGACCCCGACTTCCAGGACCGCGTCGCCCGCGCGATCTCCCGGAGCCTGGCGAGCTTCGTGTCGGCCGAGCAGAATCGTTTCGCCAGGAACCCGAACAGCGGCGCCAAGTAAGGGAGGGTCTCGCTTTTCGGCGGCCGGTCTCTTTTCCTATAATCCGTCCATGCTCGAGAAAACCTACTCTCCAAGTTTCGTCGAGAAGAAGTGGATGGCCGCCTGGGAAAAGGCGCGGCTGTTCTTTTCCCGCCCGTCGCGAGACGGCAAGCGGTCCTTCACTATCGTCATCCCGCCGCCCAACGTCACGGGCGCGCTCCATATCGGACACGCCCTCAACAACACCCTCCAGGACGTCATGATCCGCTACCACCGGCTTCAGGGGCGCGAGTCCTGCTGGGTGCCGGGCACCGATCACGGGGGCATCGCGACCCAGAACGTCATGGAGAAGCAGCTCCGGGCCGAGAACCAGACGCGCCAGGCGCTGGGCCGCGAGAAGTTCCTCGAGCGTATGCAGGTGTGGGTGCGGGACTGCAAGAAGACCATCCTCGGCCAGCTCACCCACCTCGGCTGCAGCCTGGATTTCGGGCGCGAGGCGTTCACGATGGACGAGGCCCGGGCCAAGGCCGTCTACCATTCGTTCCGTGAGTTCTACAAGAAGGGCCTCATCTACCGCGGCGAGCGCATGGTGAACTGGTGCGTGCGCTGCGGGACCGCGCTCTCGGACATCGAGGTCGAGTACGAGGACCGCAAGGGGCACCTGTGGCACCTGCGCTATCCTTTCTCGGACGACCCCGGGCGCTTCGTCACCGTGGCCACCACCCGGCCGGAGACCATGCTGGGGGACACGGCCGTGGCCGTGCACCCGGACGATGCGCGCTATAAGGACCTGGTCGGCAAGAAGCTCTCCTTGCCGCTCACTGGGCACTCGCTGACGGTGGTCGCCGACGAGCACGTCGACCGGGAGTTCGGGACCGGCGCGGTCAAGGTGACTCCCGGCCACGATCCCAACGACTTCGACATCTGGCAGCGGCACCTCGAGGAGATGGACGGCCCCCGGCTGGTGATCGGGCTCGACGGGAAGATGACCGAGGCCGCCGGCGAGAAGTACGCCGCGCTCTCCCGCGAGGAGGCGCGCGAGCGAGTGGTGGCCGATCTGGAGGCCCTCTTAGGCGCCGACGGGAAGCCGCTCCTCGAGAAGGCCGAGCACTACCGCCACGCGGTGGGCGTCTGCTACCGCTGCCAACAGGCGATCGAGCCGCTGGTCTCGGAGCAGTGGTTCATGAAGATGGGCGCGCTCGCCAAGAAGGCGCTGGCGGCCGTCGACAAGGGCGACTTCACGATCTATCCGGGCTCCTGGACCAAGCCGTACCGGCAGTGGCTGCTCGGCATCCGGGACTGGTGCCTTTCGCGGCAGATCTGGTGGGGCCACCGGGTCCCGATCTGGTATTGCGCGGAGTGCCTGGGTGACAGGCTCTTCGTGCCGGCGGCCGATGGAGAGGGCGGCCCGGACCGGCCGGTCCGGGACCTGCTCGCGGACGGCGTTTCGCTGGAGACGATCGCGGCCGAGGGGCGCTACCAGTTCCGTTCCGGCGACGGAAAGACGGAGGGCCCCATCGCCTTCTCCCCCGGGAAGCCCTGCGCCTGCTGCGGCAAGTCCCGTTTCCTGCAGGACACCGACGTTCTCGACACCTGGTTCTCCTCTGCGCTCTGGCCGCTCTCGGTGTTCGGCTGGCCGCAGGAGACGGAGGATCTGAAGTTCTACTATCCGACCAGCGTCCTGGTGACGGGATACGAGATCCTGTACCTGTGGGTGGCCCGCATGCAGATGATGGGCCTCTATTTCCGGGACGCGGTGCCGTTCGATCACGCGGTCATCCACGGGATCGTGCGCGACAAGCACGGCAAGAAGATGTCGAAGTCCCTGGGCAACGTGATCGACCCGCTCATCTCGATGGACAAGTTCGGGACCGACGCCTTCCGCTTCGCGCTGACGTCCCAGGCCTACCCCGGGAGGGACATCCCGTTCTCCGAGGACTCCATCGTCGGCCCGAGGAACTTCGCCAACAAGATCTGGAACTCGACGCGCTTCGTGCTCATGAACGTGCCCGAGACGGCGCCCGAGGGGGGCTACCGCCTGGGCGCGCTGGACCGCGCGTCTCTGGACCTGCCCGACCGCTGGATCCTGGCGGAGTTCGAGGCGTGCGTCGCCCGCGTCCGCGGCCATATGGAGGTCTACAACACGGCGGCGGCCGCCGATGAGGTCTACGGGTTCCTTTGGGACAAGTTCTGCGATTGGTACGTGGAGCTGGCCAAGCTGGGCCTGAGCGACGAGAAGCGCGCCCCGGCCGTGAGGACGATCCTCGTGCAGGTCCTTTCCGGGACCCTGAAGCTCCTGCATCCGTTCATGCCCTACATCACCGAGGAGCTCTTCGCCGCCCTGCGGCCCTATTCCGGGGAGACGGCCGAGTTCGTGCTCGGCGCCGCCGCTCCGGACCCGTCGGGATGGGCCGACGAAGAGGCGACCGGCCGCATGGGGTTCTTGATGGAGGCCGTCCGCGCGATCCGGGCCCTGAGGTCCCAGCTGCACGTCCCGCCCGGGCTCAGGATCAAGGCGTTCTACGCGGGGGAGAAGACCGAGGCCGGGACGCTCGCCCAGGACGCGGCCACGGTCACGCACCTGGCGCGTCTCGAGACGCTCGAAGCCGCCTCGGGCGGCCGGCCGCCCCAGTCCGCGACGGCGGTGGCCCGGAAGCTCACGTTTTACGTGCCGCTGGCGGGGATCCTCGATATCGCCAAGGAGCGCGTTCGGCTGGCCAAGGAAGCTGACCGAGTGGACAAAGATCTGCGGCGCTGCGAGGCTCAGCTGGCGAACCGCTCTTTCGTCGAGCGCGCCCCCGAGTCCGAGGTCGCCAAGGTCCGCCAGCGGCGCCAGGAGGCCGAGGCAAAGCATGCGAGCCTTCAAGACACTCTTCGCGCCTTGGACGGAGGATGAAGCGCTTTATTTTATTGCATATTTTACAAAGGCGTGATTTTGGTCGATGACTCTTGATTTCTTAAAGAGGGTCTGTTACCCTCTTAGCGGCTGAGATGAAAGGTAAGATACTGGTCGTCGAGGACGACATCGCGCTCGCCGCCTACGCGACCGAGATACTCAAAAGGGAAGAGTACGAAGTCGAGCAGGTCTATGACGGCAAGGAAGGCGTTGAGAAGGCTTTATCGTACCTGCCGGACCTGATCGTGCTGGACCTGATGTTGCCGGGGATGCACGGGATCCAGGTCTGCGAGAAGCTGCGCGAGAAGACGGGCTCCGCGGGTCCCCGCATCCTCATCACCTCCTCGAAGTCCTACGATACCGACATCCAGGAGGCGAAGAACGCCGGGGCCGACGACTATCTGACCAAGCCCTACAAGGCGGAGGACCTCAGGGATAAGGTCCGAGAGCTGCTGGGGAGAGACTGCCGGAGCGCTCCCGAGCAGGCCGCTCTGGCGGCGGGGGAGAGCGGTTCCTTCAGCCGCTCTGTCGCGGTAAAGGGTCCGGTGGAGAGCGCTCCCGTGTCCGGCTCCGCGGAGACGGAGGTCAAGGTCCGATTCTGGGGCACCCGCGGGTCCTCCCCGGCTCCGGGCCCGGACACGGTCCGCTACGGGGGCAATACCGTCTGCACCGAGCTTCGCATCGGGGGGCGGCTCGTGATCATCGACTGCGGGTCGGGCATCCGGGAGCTCGGGGTCTCGCTCCTCAAGGAGTTCGGGGACAAGCCGATCGAGGGCCACATCTTCGTGGGGCACACCCACTGGGACCACATACAGGGCTTCCCGTTCTTCACCCCTTTCTACGTCAAACGCAACAATTTCAGCGTCTACAGCGTGCACGGAGCCGGCAAGAGCCTCGGGCGCGTCTTCAGCGGGCAGATGGCCGCCGACTATTTCCCGGTGCCCCTGACCAGCCTAGCCTGCCAGCTGCGTTTCTTCGAGATGGAGGGGCCGATCGAGATCGGCCTGGTGCGGGTGCGCTACCACTTCCTCAACCACCCGGGCATCGCGATCGGCTTCCGCTTCGAGGCCTACGGCAAGTCGGTCACCTACATCAGCGACCATGAGAGCTACCGGCGCCTCAACGGGGACAGCGACATCACCCGCAAGCAGGACAAGGCGATCGTGGAGTTCGCGCGCGACAGCGACATCCTGGTCTGCGAGGCGCAGTACACCGAGGAGGAGTACAATCTCAAGCGCGGATGGGGGCACAGCACGTTCAACGACGCCGTCGATCGCGGGCTCGCCGCGGGCTGCAAGCACCTCGTCTTGTTCCACCATGACCCCGTCCACACCGATGAGATGATGGACCAGTACCTCGACGAGTGCCAAGAGAGGGTCCGCCAGGCCCGCAGCCCGCTGCTCTGCACCGCGGCCCGCGAGCGCCAGTCCATCAGCGTCTGACCCGCCCAAACCCTCCGGAAGAACGAGACTCCGCCCTCCGGCCGATAGACGGGGCGCTGGGAGTTGACTTTTTTTAGTTTGGGGGGTATTAACTTGAAGGGATCTTCGCGCATTTTGAGACGGGAGGCTGTCATGAAAAGACTGATTCTGTCGGGGCTGGCGCTCGGTTTGTGCTCGGTATACGTATCGGCCGAAGACAGCGGCGTCATGCGCGGAAAGGACTCCGGAGGGAACAAGCGTATCATCAAGACGGAGGACGACGGCACTTTGCGTTTCAAGCTCATAAACCCGGGCGAGATCGGTATGCAGGGCCCGAAGGGCGATGCCGGCGATACCGGACCTCAAGGGCCTGAGGGCCCCAAGGGCGACACGGGAGACCCCGGGGCGGGGGACGGCAATTCGCTCGACGCGGCGGACGGCAGCCCGACGGACGCCCTTTTCGTCGACAACGACGGGAAAGTCGGCATCGGAACGGCTTCCCCTTCCGAGACGCTCCACGTGGCGGGGAGCGCGAGGGTCGGGGGCTGGATCTTCAACATGGGAGGGGACGGCGGGAGCATCGCGTCCGAGCACGGAGGCCCTCCGGCGCTGAACTTCGGCGGCTCCGCCCTCAATCAGATCACGTATACCGATAACCCGGGATTGAGTATCCAGACCAGGAACGGCGTTCAGGCGGCGTTCCTCGATCCGTCAGGCAATATGGGGATCGGGACGACGAGCCCGGGCTACAAGCTGGACGTGGCGGGCGACATCAACTTCACGGGCCAGCTCCGCGAGAACGGAACGCCGGTGAGCCTCGGCGGGGGCTCGAGCCTGTGGACGGAGGGGACGGGGCTGATCTACTACGACGGCGGCAAGGTCGGCATCGGTACGACGAACCCGGCGACCGCGCTCCACGTCGACGGGACGCTGACCATGAAGAGCGGGGAGACGATAGGCAATGACGCTGACGGCGTCATCCGCTTGTCCGGGGTCGGCGGAACGAAGAACTGGGCGGTCAAGCTCGACCTGGAATCCGGGAACGGTCCCATCCTGCAGATGAGGAACGATTCGGGGAACAACTGGCCGGTCCTGGATATGGGAAGCGGAGGAACCCTCAAGACGCGATACGTCCAGAATCCCACGGGGAGCCGGCTCCTGGATCTCGGCGCTTCCGAGGGGATCGCGGTCTACGGCAACGGCAAGATATATGCCGGCATGATGGTGCTGGAATCGAATATAGGCCCCTTCACGATCCAGACGACGCATCCGGATGGAGATATCATCCTGGCCAGCGACAGGAATACAGTGATACCCGACGGCAGCGTCGGCATCGGGACGGCGAGCCCCACGAAGAAGCTGGACGTCGCCGGGACGGTGAAGGCAGCGGCATTCAACCTCGGCGGCGACGAGATCACCTCCTGGCCATCGGGCGGCGGAGGTGTCGGCGGCAGCGGGACGGCGGACTATCTGCCTAAATTCACCGGCGCCGAAACGCTGGGCGATTCCGCTATTTTTGAGTCGGGCGGCAACGTGGGCATCGGGACGACGGGTCCGAACGCTCCCCTTCATGTCCAGAGTTCTTCAGTGGCTCAGTTGCTGCATCTTTATCGGGAGGGGGGCGGCGTAAAATCGTCTTATTTGTATATCGGTTCCGCCGGGGGTAACGACTGGAAGATAGGGAAGAATGTCACCACGGAAACGGGATCGCCGTTCCAGATCGCCACCCATACGGACAACGTCTTCTTCCATATCGACAGCAGCAACGGCAACGTGGGCGTCGGAACGACGAGCCCGCTCAAGAGGCTTCATGTGGACGGGGATATGTATTTGGGGCGTTATGGCAGCAACGACTTCGGCTTGCTGAACATCGGCTCGGCGGCGACCACCGACATCAAGACCGGGATCTACATCAGGGGCACCAACGAGTATTTTATCCGCATGGACCAGGCCACGGGCTCGGACCTCTACTGGGAGCTGGGGGTCGGCCCCGTAGACAAGATTTTCAAGATCAGGGGGCAGAATGATTCGACTCCCCGGTTGGTGATCGCGCCCAGCGGCAACGTCGGCATCGATACGGCGAGCCCCGCGTACAAGCTGGACGTGGCGGACGGCGACGTGAACGTGAGCGGCGGGTACAGGGACAGCGGGAACTGCATCGCGGGCTCTTGCTCATCGGACAGCAGGCTCAAAACGGGCGTCGCGCCGTTGTCGGGCTCCCTGGAGAAAATCGCCCGCCTGGAGCCGGTGAGCTTCGAGTTCATTGACAGCGCGCTCGGCTCCGGCACGCAATACGGCCTCGTCGCCCAAGATGTGGAGAAGGTGTTCCCGGACTGGGTGGTCGCGGGAGACGACGGCTACAAGCGCATCCACTACGGTCTGCAGATCCAGATGCATCTCATCGAGGCCGTTAAGGAGCTCCGCGCGCGCAACGAGGCGCTCGAGGCCAAGCTGGCCCAGGTGGAGCGAACCCTCGCGCGATAAGGGGCCAACCTGAGCGGACTCTTGAAGAAATTCCGCGGGAATTTCTTCAAGAGTCCAAGATCCTGATCCCTACGCCTGATCCCTACGCCTTGACAAGGTAACAGGGGCCCTCTAAACTATCGGCTGTATGCCCAAGAAGATCCTTATCGTCGAAGACGAGGACGACTACCGCTCGCTTATCAGCCACCTCCTTGGCAAGAAGGGCTACGCCGTCGTGACGGCCGCCAACGGGGAGGAGGGGTTGAAGGCGTACGCCGAGGAGAAGCCCGACCTGGTCGTGCTCGATGTCCGCCTGCCCGACATGGACGGCTTCGAGATTTGCCGGAAGATCCGCGCCGACGGTCCGCGTCCGGACACGCCCATCATCTTCTGCACCGTGCGCTCGGCCGTCGCGCGCGTCTCCGAAGGGCTGCGTTCGGGCGGCACCGACTACGTGGTCAAGCCCTTCGAGATCGAGGACCTTCTGTCGCGCGTCAAGGCCGCCCTGAGCCCGGAAGAGGCATGAGCGGTCGCGGCGTGCCTCCCCGGGGGTACCGGATCGCGGTCGTCGAGGACGATCCCGAGCTGGGCGACTACCTCGAGCGGCTCCTCGACGGGGAAGGCTACGACACCGCGCTTTACCCCACTCCCGGACGCTTCTTCGACTCCATCCTGAGGAGCCGCCCTGACGCCGTGCTGCTGGACATGCAGCTTCCCGGCATGGACGGAAAGGAGATCATCCGGGTCCTGCGAGCCGACCCGAAGAGCCGGGACATGCTCATCGTCTCCATGTCGGGCCGGCAGAAGAGCACAAAGGACATCGTGGACGGGCTCCACGCCGGCGCCGACGAGTACTTCCTCAAGCCGCTCGACCGGGAGCTGCTGCTGGTGCGCGTCGAGGTCCTGCTTCGTCGCCGCACGGGGAAGCCTTCCGTGGAGGACTCCATCCGGCTCGGCGCCCTGACGCTGTTTCCCGAGCGGCGCGTATGCCTGCTGCAGAAAAGGGAGGTCAAGCTGACCCGCCTCGAATTCGACCTCCTCCTCTATCTGCTGCGCCAGCGCAACCGGGTGCTGACGCGGGGAGCCCTCCTCGAGGCGGTCTGGCACGGGGATCCTACCATGACGACGCGGACGGTCGACAAGCACGTCGAGACGCTCCGGCGCAAGCTGGGCTCCTTCGGCCGGCGCCTGCAGACCGTGGTCCGGGTCGGTTACGTCCTAAAGAGCACCTAAGGGGACCGGGTCGGCCCGGGCGGGCGGGCTCTACGCGGGGGGGAAGCGCAGCGTAAGGGCCGCTCCCCCGCCGGGGACGTTCCCGGCCTCCGCGTCGCCGTCCCAGCCGCGCAGGGTGGCGCGGATGAGGGCGAGTCCCAGGCCGAGGCGATCCGTCTTCCGCGAGGAGAACGGCATGAAGAGGGACTCGAGCGCTTCCTCGGAGAAGCCCGGCCCCGTATCGGAGAACGTGACGCGCACGCCGCCCGTCTCCCGGTCCTTGTCGGCGCGCACGACCAGGCGTCCGCCTCGAGGCATCGCGTCGTAGGCGTTGCGGATCGCCTGGTAGAGCGCGACGCGGAGCGTCTCCTGCCGGAACCGGACCGCCGGCAGGCCGGCGCCCAGCTGGCGGACGATGGCGATCCTCCTCTTGCGGAAGGCGGCCTCCCATTCCGGGAGGGCGGCTTCCACGCTCCGCTCCACTTGGCCCGGAGCGGGCGCCGGTCCGCCCTCCTCGAGGAACTGCCCGACGATCTTGACGCGGTCGAGGGCCTGCGCGAGGTTCCCGGCCGCCAGCCTCAGGACCGCCCGCTGCCCCTTCGGAAGGGGGGCGGCCGCCAAGGTGCGCAGGTGGGCGTAGCCCTGGGAGAGGGGCTTGAGCAGGAGGGCGCTGATCCGCCGCCAGACGGGCTCGAGAACGGGCTCGACGGGGGGCACCGGCGACATCTCGACGGCCTTGCGCGCTTCCGTCTCGGCCGCCTGCGCTCTCTCGCGGGCCTCCCGCAGGCGGGAGACCAGGGACTCCCTCTTGCGCCGCCAGGCCTCCCGGGCCTTCTCGAAGCGCCGGCGCAGCTTCTCGTGGAGGCCGCGAAGCTCGGCGTGCTCCCGGTCCCGTCGCGCGCGGTCGTGCTCGACCATGGCGTACGCGGCCTGGAACTTCTCGTTGGTCTCCTCGACCTTCGACTCGAGAGCGAGCCTCTCGCGCTCCCAGGCCGCCCGGGCGTTCTGGAGGCGGGAGTGGAGCTCCCGGATGCGGGCCTCGAGCTCCGCGCGCTGCTCGTTGAAGGGAGCCCGCGCCTTCTCGAGCTCTTCGCGCGCGGCTTCCAGCGCCCGGCGTTCCTCGTGCAGCTTGGCCTCGAGGACGGACCGCTGCTCCTCCCAGGCGAGCGCCGCCTTGCGCAGGGCGCTCTTGGCCTCCTCCAGCTGGGCCTCCAGCTCGCGCTTCTGCCCGCTCGAAGCCCTCTCGGCGGCCTGCCCCCGCGCCTTTTGCTCGTTGAGCTTCTCTTGGACCGCGGCGAGCCTGCGCACGACGCGGCGCTTGAGCTCGAGAGCCTCCCGGAGGCGGGCGTCCGATCCGGAGCGGCCCGGAGGAAGAGGGGGCTCGGACGCGGCCGAGCTCTCGAGGGCGGCGGCCTGGTCGAGGAGGTCGCGCATCCGGCGCCGGGTGGCGTTGAGGTCGTCGCGGCTCATCGCCCGGGGGCTCGCGGTCGGAACCTCAGGCCAATCCCCGGGGGGCGCTGTGAGGGGCGATCATGAGCTGCCCCTTCGCGGAGAGCGCGGAGATCCATGAGAGTATCTTGGAGCGGCATTCGAGAACGTTCTCCTTTGACTGGGGCGACTCGGCGGCCACTTTGACGATCTGGCGCGCCTCTGCCGGGAGCTCGGCCAGGACGCTCGATACGAGCTTGCGCGGCGCCCCGCGCAGGGCCACGCCCCAGTCCTCGTACGGCACGGTCGCGATGAGGCGCCGGAGCTCGTGGGACTTGAACTCGGCGATGCTTTCGAACGGGAACACCGTCCGCTCCACCAGCTCGGCGCCCTCGGGGTCGCGCGTGGTCAGGGTGCCGAGGACCGACTCCCGCTTCTCGGGCGCCATGCGGCTCAGGATCCTCGCGAGCCGCTCCGGCCCGCGGACGCCGAACTCGATCATGGACTTCAGCCGGCTCTCGATCATCCCCAGGCGTACGGGGTCCACCGTCTCGAGGTCGACGAGGGCCTGCGACGCGTCGGCCTGGATCTCCGGCGGAAGCTGGGCGAAGACGCGGCTGGCGAGGTCCGGGTCGGAGTCCGCCAGATACGCGAACATCAGCGCCAGGTCCGCGGCCGGCTCTTTGGACAGCAGCTCCGCGACGTCGGCCGGCTCGCGCGCGGCGAGGAAATCGAAGCGCCGTCCGATGGCGGGCGGGGCCCCGAACGGGGAGAACTCGCCGATGGTCTCGATGATGCTGGGCGCGCCGCCCGGAAGCAGCAGATCTCCCTCGCCGGACGCGTACGGACCCGCGGCGAAGGAGGGGGGACGGGGCGCCGCGGGAGGCCTCTCCTGGGAGAACCTGGAGACGACCGCCACGGCGAAGGCGCGCGAGATGCGCACGGAAGCGACGTAGGCGACGACGCAGACGAACACGCAGATGAAGATGATCAGGACCGCCCCGGCGCCGGAGAGGGAGAGCGTATGCAGCCCCTTGGGGCTCGCCCAGAGGGCCTTCCAGGGCGGCAGTATCTTGGCCCGCAGGACGGCCATCTCGTCGCCGCGCTCTACGTCCATGCGCAGGAGGTCCGGAAGGACGCGGCGTACGTCGTTCTCCTGGGCCGAGGTGAGGGTCTCGTCGAGGACGACCGTCAGCAGGATTCTCTTGATCAGGAAGCTCGCCCGGCGGGCCGAGCTCTCCAGGTCCTTCTGGTAGTAATCGACCTCGTCTTTGGACGGCTCGTATCCGGGCATGTCCGGGCGCTCCGTCGGCGGCTCCCGCCTGATGGGCGTGATCATCTCGCTCTGCGTCTGGATCTGGGAGGATTCCCCTTCGACGGTGACGAGGACCTCGGCGCGCCCGGGCCCGAACATGCGCTCGAGGACCGCGGTCGCGTCCCGTTCCAGGCGCGCGGCGATCTCTTGCTCCTCCGCCTCCGCCCATAAGGGGGAGGCGCCGAGGCACGCCGCGAACAGCGCGATCGTCAGAATGCGTATGCCGTGCATGACCTGCCAATACCGTAGGGTGAAAAAGTGACGAAAATATTGCGTGAATCCGGCACGAACGGCATTGAAAGGTCGGACGCGGCGCGTCCGACATGAAGCACCAATTGAGGAAGCGCGCACCTGGAGATCCGCATCGCGGATCTCCAGGTGCGCGTATTACCGCCTCCGGACCGGCTTGAGCGGCAGGAGGAATCGGAAGCGGCTTCCTACGCCGACCTTCGATTCGACGCCGATGGTCCCGCCGTGCGTCTCGATGATGGACTTGGATATCGCGAGCCCGAGGCCGGCGCCCGTGGCGCGGATCGGGTTGCGCACCCTCTCGAAGGGCGAGAAGATCGAGCCCAGGGCCTCGGCGGGGATGCCCACTCCCGTGTCCTTCACCGCGCATTCGACGCCGGGCGGCCCCGGCGTGCCGACGGGCGTCCTCCTCGCGGTGACGCGGATGCGCCCGCCGGGGCGCGTGAACTTGACGGCGTTGGATACGAAATTGGTCAGGACCTGGGCGATCAGGTCCGGGTCGATGCGGACGGTGGGCAGTCCGGGCTCGACGTCCGTCGTGATCGACAGCCCGGCTTCCTTGGCCCACGGCTCGAGGAACAGGGCCGTATCCTCCACGATCGAGCCCAGGTCGGCCGGCCGGGGGCGATAGTCCAGCTTGCCCCGTTCGATCTTGGACATCTCCAGCAGGTTCGCGACGAAATGCTCCAGGCGCGTCGCGTTCTTGCGGATGCGCTCCAGGCTGCGCCGGCCCTCCTCCTCGGTGGCGGGAGGGTCGAAGAGCATCGCCTTGACCTGGCTCTCGATCGCGCCGAGCGGGGAGCGGAGCTCGTGGGTCACCGAGGCGATGAACGTCTTCTTCATCTGCTCGAGCTCCTTGAGCTTTTCGGACATCTCGTTGACCCCGCGGGCGAGGCGGGCGATCTCGTCGGAGCCCCCGGCGTCGGCCACCTCTCCCAGCCGGCCCTTCCCGATCGCCTCGAGCGTCCCTTCGATGCGGACGAGCCGGCGCGTCATCGTGCGGCTCAGCAGGATCGACAGGAGCAGGCCCGCCAGGACGACGATGCCTCCGGACCGGGAGACGTTCCGGACCATGGCCTCGAAGGCCGCGCGCTCGCGGTCCGCGAGCACGCGCGACGAGAAATAGACCTCGACCGAGACGGCGGGCAGGCCGCGTCGCCGGTCCGCGTCGGGCGCGGGCGTCGAGACGGCCCTCATGACGGTCCCCCCGGGAGGTTGCGGCGGGGCTTTCCCGCCCACGTCCTGCCAGCCGCCCCCGAGGCGCACCCGGCAGTGGTGCACTTCCGGGCGGTCCCGGCGCAGGAAGGCCAGGTAGTCGAGCAGCATGAGCGGATCGCCGGCCAGCAGGGACTCCCCGCTTATCCGCCCGACGCTCTCCATGAGCAGGCGCGTCTTCTCCTCCTCGGCCCCGCGCAGGGCGGAGCGTTGCAGCTGGACGAAGCCCATCCCGGCCGCGGCGGTGGCCGCGGCGATGCCCGCGCTGAGGACGAGGGCGAGCTTGGTCCTGATGCTCATTGTTTCCGGCGCAGGCGCTCGAGGGCCTTCTTGGCCTGGGCGTTGTCGGGGTCGATCTGCAGGATGCGCATGAACATGGCGGTGGCCT
>JBDREN010000219.1:0-58900 GCA_043819795.1 Elusimicrobiota bacterium | reverse complement strand
GAAAATCCGGCGACGATGGCCTTCTTGAGGAACCTAACCAGACAATAGCGTCGATTTATGTTGTGTCGGCCGGAATAATATCCTGAAATCGCCCAGTCTTTTTCTGGCGAGACCACATAACTGGGGCCGCAACATAAGGGGAGCGGTGGGCGGCGTAGGCGCCGTCCAGGGCTTCCCCATGAGCGGCGCGACGCACAAGCCATTGTTACCCCCCCGTCGGAGCTAGAAAATAGCTGACCACTGATTTGCTAATATCTCTATGTATGCCTATTCCCGCATCCGTGTCCATCGTATTGGACCCAAAGAGCGATAGAATTCTTCGCCTGCGGCGCAAGGACGCTGTCGGGCGGCAGGGTCTTCGCGCCGAGATCGTCCTTCGCGCCGCCGCAGGCCAGCCCAATCTCCGGATCTCACAGGACCTTGGCGTGAGCCGCAACACGGTCAAACTCTGGCGACGGCGGTTCGCTGAGGAGGGGCTCAAGGGACTTGAATCCCGCCCGATCCCAGGACGGCCTAAAAAGACCTCAACGCCTGAGCATCCCTCTGCCGACTCTGCGGAGCTGAGTTCTTCACCCCCTAGACTGTCGATCGAGCAGATATGAGCACACCGTTTCACACGAAATTTTTCGCTCACGAGCTGACAAGGCGCTGGGCCTCCGACAGCCCTGGGAAGTTGTCCCAATCAATCAACAACGCGACGATAGACCTTAATCCGCACCAGATCGACGCAGCGCTTTTCGCGTTCCGCTCCCCGCTTTCGCGCGGGGCATTGCTTGCCGATGAAGTCGGGTTAGGCAAGACGATTGAAGCCGGCCTCGTAATGAGTCAGCTTTGGGCGGAGCGCAAGCGCCGCATACTGTGCATTTTGCCGGCAGCCCTACGCCAACAGTGGGAGCGTGAACTCTCGGAAAAATTCTTTATCGACTCCCTGGTCATGGAATCCGCCAGCTACAAAGCACTCGTCGCTCAAGGGCAAGCCAATCCCTTCGAACAACGGGACAAGGCGATACTATGCTCGTACGAATTCGCGCGACGGCAGGCGGAATCTATCCACGCGATCCCCTGGGACCTTGTCGTTATTGACGAGGCTCATCGTCTTCGAAATGTCTACAAAACCGGTAATAAGATCGCCCGCGCAATCCGCGACATGATCGGCCATCGTCCGAAGATACTCCTGACGGCGACCCCGCTGCAGAACTCCTTAATGGAACTCTACGGCCTTATCAGCTTTATTGATCCGCACCTCTTCGGGAGCGATGAGTCATTTCGGGAACAATTCGCGAAGAGAAGCGTCGGGGAGGGCAACGGCGAACTCGCGGCGCTACGGAAACGGATACTCCCGGTCTGCCAGCGGACCCTGCGCCGACAAGTCCAGGAGCAGATTCGCTACACGAATCGGGTCTCCTTGACGCGGGATTTCACTCCGACGGACGAGGAATGGCGGTTATATGAGATGGTTTCGACCTATCTCCAGCAGCCGCAATCCTTCGCTCTGCCGGTCGGTCAACGGGCGCTTATCACCTTGGTCCTTCGGAAAATCCTCGCATCCTCTTCCTTCGCTATCGGGGCTACCCTCGGCAAGCTAATTGAGCGGCTAGAAGCCAAGCGCGGGCAACTAGGTCCGGATGAAGACGGCGGCAACAGTCTCAAGGAAGAATATGAGGCTTTGGCGGAAACCAAAGAGGAGTGGGATGAAATCCCCCCAAACGCAAACCCAGAAACTGATCCGCCGTCCAACCCCAATGCCGAGGCCCTTGCCGCCATTGAGCAGGAACTAGAAGATCTCAGAAGTTTCAAGAAGTTGGCGGAGACAATCACGCGCAATGCCAAGGGCGATGCGCTCCTGGTAGCTCTAAAAGCGGGGTTTCAGAGCGCGACGTCGCTGGGCGCCGAGCGTAAGGCTCTGATTTTTACAGAATCTCGACGGACGCAGACCTATCTCAAGGACCTTCTAACGAACAACGGCTACGCCGGCAAGGTGGTCGTCTTTAACGGCACAAACAACGACCCGGAATCTAAGGCCGTTCACCAAGCCTGGCTGTCCCGCCATGAAGGCCAGGACTGCATCACGGGCTCAAAGAGCGCCGATGTCCGCTCGGCTCTTGTCGAGGAGTTTCGGGATCGCGCATCCATTATGATCGCCACGGAGTCCGGAGCGGAAGGCATCAATCTCCAGTTCTGCAACCTCGTGGTCAACTACGATCTCCCCTGGAACCCGCAGCGCATCGAGCAGAGAATCGGCCGCTGCCACCGCTACGGCCAAAAATACGACGTCGTTGTGATCAACTTCATCAACCAGCGGAACGCCGCCGATAGGCGGGTTTTTGAGCTTCTCGATAAGAAATTCAGGCTCTTCGAAGGCATCTTCGGGGCGTCCGATCAGGTGCTCGGGGCGTTGGAATCCGGCGTGGACTTCGAGCGGCGCGTCAACGACATCTACCAGACCTGCCGCTCGACCGAAGAAATCAACGCCGCCTTCGACTCGCTTCAACAGGAGTTGGAACTCCAGATTCAATCCCGGCTCGACAAAGCGAAGTCGCAGCTCCTGGAGCATTTCGACGCCGAGGTGCATGAGCGGCTGCGACTCAGCCAAGACGACACGGAAAAGCGCCGCAGCCGGTTTCACCTGCTGCTCTGGTGGCTGACCAAGGGCGAACTCCAAGGACACGCGGACTTCAAATCCGACGAGGCGCTTGAATTCGATCTCAAAGCATTGCCGGCCTCGATTTCCGGCGACGGCATTCCGACAGGGGCATACGCATTGTTGCCGATACAGGCTACCGGAGCGATCCACTATTACCGGATCGGCCATCCTCTTGCCGAACGGCTTATGGCCGCGGCGCTCGAGCGCAGGCTCGAACCGCGCGCGGTGAGATTCAACTACGACCCCGGCGAGCGCAGAATCAGCGTGGTTGGAGAGCTCGGCGGCTCTTCCGGTTGGCTGCGACTAAGCTTGGCGTCGATTCAATCCCTGGAGCCGGAAGACCACCTGGTTTTTTCCGCCGTCAAGGACGACGGGCAGACGCTGCATCACGAGACCTGTGCCAAGCTTTTTGAAGTTCCAGGGGAAGATGTCGGACCCGTGGATATCCCTTCGGATATTGAGGCCCGTCTCACGGAAGCCATCCAGCGCGAAGTCCACGAGATTCGTACCGCGACCGACTCCCGGAACCGGAATTTCTTCGAGTCGGAGATCGAAAAGATGGACGACTGGGCCGCCGACCTCAAGGATGGGTTGGAGTCGGAACTCCGCGAGCTCCAACGGCAGATCGCCGCAGCCAAACGCGAGGCCCGCCGAGCGGCAGACCTGGAATCGAAACTGGCTCTGCACCGAAAGGTCTCGGAAGTTGAGCGCAAGCGCAACGACAAGCGAAAGAGAATCTTCGAGGCACAGGATCAAATCGACGCAAAAAAAGACGACTTGCTGTCGCAAGTTGAAGAGCGGATGAAATTGAAATTCACCGATAAGCAACTCTTCACGATCCGCTGGGAGGTACAAGCGATATTATGACCGCCGAAGATAAGACTCCCGATGCACTGCTCTCTGAACAAATCCTCGCCGACCTAAAGAAGAAGCGCCTGTTTTCCGAGAAGCAGCTTAAGTCGCTTCGCGAAAAGCTCGCATCAGGCAAGCTTAAGGCGGCGGATTGGCAGGTGATGATCGAATTGTCCGTCAGCGCGGAGGCCAAAAAAGATGTCTAAACGCATCGGAAAGATTTCTTTGCGCGGCTTTCGGGGCGCGTCGAAGGCCGTCGACATCCCATTCGACGCCGCGAAGCCAATCACCATGATCTTCGGGGAAAACGGAACGGGCAAATCCTCCATCATCGATGCCATCGATTTCATCTGCAACAAGGGATTCGGCTCCGTGGCGGAGAGAAGCGGAACAAGACCGAAGCAGCATATCGTTTCCGTCAAATCCCCGCCTGCGTCTCTCCAGGTCTCACTGCATTACGACAAGTCCGAATGGACGGCAACGCTGGCAAACGGCTCTCCCTCCGTCAGCGGTCCCACGACGGCCCCGCGGGCCCATGTTCTGCGCCGGGGGAAGATCCAACAAGTGATTAATGCCCCGCCGTCCAAGCGGTATGAGTCGCTTCAAGAATTCATCGTTCCGCCGAAAGTCGAGGCGGCCGAAAGCTCGCTCAGAGATTGCGTAAAATCGTTGAAGGGGAGCCTGGACCGCGCGGCTCAGGCGAAAGTTCAGGCGGAAGACTCGCTGAACGATTCCTGGACGGCGGAAGGCCGCAAAGGCAAGGACTGCCTCGCATGGGCCAAGTCGCGCGCCAACGAGAGCGAAGATGCATTGAAGGCCGTCGCGGCGCAGGCCCAGGCTATCCAGACGTGCATGGATAAGGCCCAGACCGCCGTCGACGCCTGGGCCGACGCCCTTAAGGTCCGCAACGAAGTCGACGGCAGGAAAACCAAAGCCCAGAAGGCCGTACAGGATGCGGAAAAGGAATCGCAGGAATCCGACCTGATTGAGTTGCTGACAGCCGCGCAAAAGTATCTCCCTAAATCGGTCAAGCCTGAAGAATGCCCTCTTTGCGAGCGGTCGGGGATAACGGTTGCCGATCTCCTCGCTCGGATCAAAGCACGCATGGAAGCGATGAAGCGAATGGTCATCCTGAAGCGCGATCTAGACACCGCGCGCGGGGCCGCGGAGAAAGCCGCAACGGTCTTTGAGCATAGCCGTGCGACCCTCGTTTCGGCGGTTCGGAACTTGGCTCAGAAGATTTCGAAAGCGAAGCTTTCTGAAATCACGGACCTAAAGCTCAACTGGGACCAGTTCCCGGCGATATTGTCCAACGACAAGCCCGAAGTAACGGATGCTGTTCTCAAAGAAGCCCAAAAGCTTCAGCTTGCGGCCAAGCCTGCCTACGATTCCATCAAGACCCGGCAAGAGGCGGCAACGCGCGCGGCGAACCAATTGGGCATGATCAAGCGGGCTCTCAAAGCCGTCGAGGAAAACAGCAAAAAGGCTCACGAGCTCGACGCCCAGCTAAAGCGCGGCCAAGCTATCCTCCTAATCGTCGAGAAACGGCGCAAAGGCTTCGTAGAGGGCATCCTGGTGGCCATCTCCACGGAAGTGGGGGCTCTGTGTGATAAGCTGAACCCTGGCGAAGGCATCAAGATCCGCCTGTTCCTCGATCCCAAGGCACGGGGGTCCCTTAAATCAGAAGGAGAGTTTGAAGGGGTAAAGAACGTCCCGCCCCAAGCCTATTACAGCGAGTCGCATCTCGACACGCTTGGGGTCTGCATATTCCTCGCGTTGACCAAGAAGTTCGGCGGCAAGGATGCTGTCGTGATCTTGGATGATGTCGTGACTTCGGTTGATTCTCCTCATATGAGCCGCTTCTTGGACCTCCTTGTTGACCAGACCGAGCATTTCGGGCAGATCATCGTCGCCACGCATTATCGCCCATGGATCGAGCGCATACGGCAGGGGCGAGGACCGAGCGCGCATGTTCAGATCGTGCATTTGGCTCCATGGACGCTGGCGCAAGGAATTCGCCACGGCGAAAGCAAGCTTCCGCTTCAAGAATTGCGAGATTCTATTGCCGTGTTACCTGTCAATCGACAGCGGATTGCGTCCGATGCCGGGGTTCTGCTTGAGAGCCTGTTGGATCAGTTATCACTTCAATATCGGTGCCGGATGCCGCGGCGACCGGAACCTGAGTACACGTTGGGCGAATTGCTCAAGTGCTTTGGGAAGAAGCTGCGCAAGGGACTAAAGTGCGAAGTACTAAGTGACGACAATCCTCCGAAGGTGGTAGTCCTCCAACCTCTCCTGGATGCTCTATCGGAGGTGGCCTGGATTCGCAATCAGGTGGGCTGCCATTGGAACATGAAAGGTTTCGACGTGCCCGACAAGGACGTGCTTGCCCTTGCCGAGACGACGGTCAAACTGGCCGACGCGCTCATCTGCACTCAATGTGGGTCTCTGCCAATGACGAGAAAAGAGGGAACGCACTGGCAGTGCCGGTGTGCGAAGGGGCAAACTTTGAGACTGACCCCTCTGGAGAATCCTGACTAATGCCATCCGCAAAAAACAAACTTGAACTCACCTGGATTGGCAAGGAGAATCGGCCGAACCTGGAGCCGCGGATTCTTATTGAAGACAAGTGCATGTCCTATCACTCTTCCTTTCGCGTGAATGGCAAGGACGGCTTTGAGAATAAACTGATCTTCGGAGACAACCTCCTCGCCCTAAAGGCCTTAGAACAGGAGTTTTCGGGAAAGATTAAATGCGCGCTCATAGACCCCCCCTACAACACGGGTAGCGCATTCGAACATTATGATGATGGCATTGAGCATTCGATGTGGCTTACGCTCATGCAGGCACGATTGACAATCCTTTGGACCTTGTTGCGCGATGATGGTTCGCTGTGGATTACGATTGATGACAACGAAATGCCTTACCTTCGCGTACTGCTTGATGAGGTGTGTGGTCGTCGCTCGTTCGTCGCACAGATTGTCTGGCAAAAGCGCTATTCACGAGACAACAACTCGGCCATAGGTGACGTTCATGACTATGTGATTTGCTATGCGAAGAATCCAACTAAATTTAAACACGTGCGAAATCGTATTCCGCTGCAAGGAAAAACCAAGAGTGCCTATCGAAATCCAAACAACGACCCTAAAGGTCCATGGCGCTTGATTCCAATGAATGGCGCTGGCCTTCGTCCAAACCAACAATACCCAGTCAAGACACCGAGTGGAAAAATCATCTCCCCCCCAAAGGGAAGGCATTGGTCAATTTTGGAGCCCCAGTTTATCGAACTTGTTTCAGCCGGGAAGGTTTTTTTCGGCAAGAATGGTAATTCACAACCTGGCTTAATTCGATATCTGTCGGAGGTTGAGGGGTTGGTTCCCTGGACCTGGTGGCCCCACGAAGAAGCGGGGCATAATGACGAAGCCAAGAAAGAAATTCAAGCTCTCTTCGGGATGGATAATGTGTTTGATACTCCCAAGCCAGAGCGATTAGCTCAGCGCGTGATCCACATAGCCACCAACGCCGGCGACATCGTCCTCGACTCCTTCGCCGGCTCCGGCACCACCGGCGCGGTCGCCCACAAAATGGGCCGGCGCTGGATCATGGTAGAACTCGGCGAACACTGCCACACCCACATCATCCCCCGGCTCAAGAAAGTCATCGACGGCCAAGACCCCGGCGGCATCACCGAAGCCGTCGACTGGAAAGCCGGCGGCGGCTTCCGTTATTACCGCCTGGCGCCCTCGCTCTTAGAGAAGGATCAATTCGACAATTGGGTCATCAACAAGAAGTACGATGCCGTCATGCTCGCCGAAGCTATCTGCAAACTCGAAGGGTTCGCCTACGCCCCGAGCGATACGCTCTACTGGCGCCACGGCCATTCGACCGAGAAGGACTTCATCTACGTTACCACGCAGACGCTGTCCCGCGAGCAGCTTCAGCAGCTCTCGGACGAAGTCGGCGAGGACCGAAGCCTGCTCGTCATGTGCGGAGCGTTCCGGGTCAAAAACCTGGGCGATTTCCCCAACCTCACGGTCAAGAAGATTCCCAAGGCGGTTCTCTCGCGCTGCGAGTGGAGCCACGACGACTACAGCCTAGAGATCAAGAACCTCCCAATAAAACCGGGGGAGACGACTCCCCCCCCGAAGGTCCCCAAGCGGCGATCCAAGTCCGAACGCCGAGATCAGGCCCTCCTGTTCGACCTATCCGGGGTCAAGGAGGGCTCGTGATGAAAAGGAAGAAGCCCTTGCCCCTCTATGACCGCATTCGGGAGATCATCGAATCTGCCCGCGCCGGCGCAGCGCGGTCCGTTAACACCGCACAGGTGGTATCCAACTGGCTCATCGGCCGCGAGATCGTCGAGGAGGAGCAAGGAGGGCAAGCACGGGCTGATTACGGCAGGAAATTAATCGAGGGACTTTCTCGGAAGATGACCAAGAGCTATGGAGCGGGCTACTCAATCCAGAACCTGTTTTACATGGTCCAGTTCTACCGAGCCTATCCGGGACTTCTCCCATCGAATGAGATTCTCCACGCGGTGCGTGGAGAATTGACGGGGCCAGAGGCTCGCGGGGAGCAGAGCATTCTCCACGCGCCGCGTGGAAAATCCGACGCGGCGCCTCGGAAATCATGGAAACCGGGCCTTCTGCATCCGAATCTGTCCTGGACTCACTACCGGATGCTTCTGAAGGCTGACGAAACGGACAAACGCGCCTTTTACGAGATCGAGGCGATTAAAAACAGCTGGTCCTCGCGTGAGTTGGAGCGGCAGATCAACAGCCTCCTCTATGAACGTCTCGCGTTGAGCCGCGACAAGAAAGGTTTGCTGAGACTCGCGACAAAGGGCCACGAGGTGCGTCGCCCCGCGGATGTGTTTAAGGACCCGGTGGTCATGGAGTTTTTGGGCATGCCGGAGTCGTCAAAACTGGTTGAATCGGAGCTTGAACAAGCGCTAATCAGCAACCTTCAGACTTTTTTGCTCGAACTCGGCAAAGGTTTCGCCTTCGTCGCTCGGCAGGAGCGGCTCACACTGGAGGGCGACCACTTCTACATAGATTTGGTCTTCTACCACGCCGTCCTCAAGTGCTATGTGATCATTGACCTAAAAACCGGGAAGCTTACGCACCAGGATCTCGGCCAACTCCAGCTCTACGTCAATTACTACGACCGCGAGCGCCGCTCCGCCGGAGACAATCCGACGCTCGGGCTGATTCTTTGCGCGGATAAGAACAACGCCGTGGTTCGATACACGCTCGGGCCGGACCAGCAACGAACGATTTTCGCCAGCCGCTACAAACTGCACCTTCCAAGCGAGGCCGAATTGAGAGCCGAATTGCGGCGTGAGGTGAAAGCCCTGTCTGGACCGAAACAGCCGGAGAGCTTAAAGGGGCCGACCCGCCGTAAACGCGACAAAGGGACTCGCCAGGGCCGGCGAAGAGGCGGCAAATGAACCAGCACGTCAACGCAATCTCAAATCGGCTCAGCCTGCGTCCTCCTCAGAAGGCATCGCTCGAGATTCTCTCCCGCATGGCCGACATCCTCTCGCTGGAGAAGGGAGCCGACCCGGTCGAGGCCCTCAAGGCGATTCAAGCAGAATTTTCAACTGTCGCGGACTTCGAGAGGGATTTCCCCTCGCTCTGCTTCGCTCTGGCCACTGGCGTCGGCAAGACCCGGCTTATGGGAGCGTTCATTGCGTACCTCTACAAGAAGGAGGGCATGCGCCACTTCTTCGTCCTGGCCCCCAACCTAACCATCTACAACAAACTCATCGCCGATTTCACGCCAAACACCCCGAAGTATGTCTTCCAAGGCATTGCCGAGTTCGCCGTCGAGCCTCCGTGGATCGTCACAGGCGACAACTACGAAGACGGCCGCGGAGTCCGCGGCAGCGAGTTGTTTGATACTTCGGTCCACATCAACATCTTCAACATCAGCAAAATTACCCGCGGCGAGACGGCCAAGTTTCACAAGCTCCAGGAGTACATCGGGCAAAGCTATTTCGATTACCTCTCCGGCCTCGACGACCTGGTCCTCCTCATGGATGAGTCCCATCGTTACCGGGCCTCGGCAGGACTAAAGGCCATCAACGAACTCAAGCCGGTCCTGGGCCTGGAATTGACCGCCACACCCCAAGTGGAGCGCGGCACGAAGACGGAAGTCTTCCAAAATGTCATCTACAGCTACCCCCTTTCCAGCGCCATGGAGGACGGCTTCGTGAAGGAACCCGCCGTGGCGACACGCGAGAACTTCGACGCGGACAACTATGATCCCGCCGGCCTCGAACGCGTCAAGCTTGAGGACGGCGTTCGCATTCACGAAAATTCGAAGGTCGAGATTGAAGTCTACGCGCGTGAAAACGGAGTCCCGATCGTCAAGCCGTTCATGCTCGTTATCGCAAAGGACACGGAGCACGCCGGGGCCTTGCAAAAGATCATCGAGGACGAAGCCTTCTTCGAGGGCCGATACAAAGGCAAGGTCATCACGGTCCATTCCAACATCAAGGGGGCTGAAAAGGACGAGACGGTCGAGCAGCTCATGACCGTTGAGCGGCCCGACAATCCCACCGAGATCGTCATCCACGTTAACATGCTCAAGGAGGGCTGGGACGTCACGAACCTCTATACCATCGTTCCCCTGCGGGCGGCGAACTCCAAGACGCTCGTAGAACAGTCCATCGGCCGCGGACTGCGCCTGCCGTACGGCAAACGCACCGGCGTCGATCCCGTCGACCGGCTGACCATCGTATCGCACGACAAATTCCAGGAAATCGTGGACTACGCCAACAGCCCGGAGTCCATCATCCGCGGCGGCCTAAAGATCGTCGGCATTCCCGGAGAGAAGGTGCGCGTTGTCGTTACGTATCCGGCGATAGACGACCTGGTCTCGGATGTCGGCGGGAAAGGCTTTGGCGGCGCCATGCGCATGTCTCAAGAAAAACTACCTTTCGGTTCCGCCAAGGAACAGGAAGCTGCGCGAGCGACGCTGGACATCATTCGGAAGGAATACGAACGCCTGCCGTGCTCCGCCGACCTGGCCAAGCCGGAGATCCGCCAGGAGATCGCCGAGAAGGTTAAGGCCGCCATCGCCCCGGCTCAGGCGGAACTGGAAGGAGTCGCTGAAAGTGTGGACATCGCGGAGGTCGTCGCCAAGGCCATCCAGCTCCGCAATGACCTCTCCATCGATATTCCCCGCATCACGCTGCAGCCCGTGGGCGATGCGGCTCGTGGTTACCAGGACTTCAAGCTGGACTTATCCGGCGTCCATTATCAGCCGGTCGAAAACGAAATCCTTATCCAGGAGCTTCACCGCAGAGAACAGCACCGGCTTTTGAGCGGCGACGGCGTCGCACAGGAGCTGCGCCCGGAAAACTACCTGGTTCGCGGCCTCATCGACTTTAACGACATCTCCTACGACGATCACTCCGAGCTGCTCTACAAGCTGGCCGGGCAGGTCGTCGCCCATCTTAAGTCGTACCTGAAGGAGGCCAACGAAGTAAGTAACGTCCTCCAATATCACCAACAGGCTCTGGTCAACCTGATCCACGCGCAGATGGAGCAGCACTACGAGGATAAAACCGCAGCCTACGAAGCCCATGTCAGCAAGGGATTCACAACTTTGAGGCCCAGCACCTTCTCCGCAAACGCGGGCGAAGAACAGCGCGATTTCCGAGCGCCCGTTGAGGAACGCAGGGACATCCGGCGGATGTTCTTCGGTGGGTTCAAGAAATGCCTTTTCCCCATTCAGAAGTTCGATTCCGACCCGGAGCGGCGCTTCACCGCCGTCCTGGAATCAGACAAGACCGTCCAGAAGTGGTTTCGACCGAGCAAAGGCGATATCTTGATTTACCACAGCACAGAGGCCTCCTACGAACCGGACTTTATCGTCGAGACGAAGGATGCCAAGTTCGTCTGTGAGATCAAGAGCTCCGCAGTCATGCAGGACCCGGAGGTTCTCGCCAAGGCCCGCGCCGCCGCGGAATGGTGCCGGCACGCGACCGACCATGCGCAGACGCATGATGGGAAGCCGTGGTCTTACCTCCTCATTCCTCACGATGTTGTGGCCGGCAATATGACAGTAAGTGGCCTGGCCTTAGCACATTCGTACTCTGCGGTGTCTTCCGACGATAAGGGCACCGGCTCTGCGAAGCCTCCGAAAAAGAGAGCCAAGACTCGGTAGCTCAATGCAGCCGCTGATCTCTGAGTTTTCCTACGGCTATGCTCTTACTCAGGAATTGGCCTCCGGCATTCTTGGCCCAGTCATCGGAGCACCGGTATTCCCATCTTTGAGAGAGGAGGGACAGCCTGGTGGCGGTTTCGATGTCCAGATTCCTCTCGTCGGGTATCCACTGTACCTGCAATTTAAGCTTTCGGATCACCTGAGTCGATCTACCGCGAATGAATGGCCCGTCTTTGGAGAGCCCTATTACCGCATGCATCTCCGGCCGTTGCGGCATTCAGACCAACACGATCTACTCATCGATCTCGAAAGCGCCGGAAACGTGGTCTACTATGCGGCCCCGGAGTTCCACACCCAGCCGAAGCTTAATTCCGCATACCTCACCGGCCGGGTCCTTTTGCATTCGAGGTTTTTCAGACCACTGGCCATCGGACGGCTCCCAAGCCGAGACGCCCATTACGTCGCCTTCCGGGCAAGACGTTCCCCCGCGTACCTATTCTCAGAGGAGGGGAAAGAGATTCCCTCCCAATCCGGCGAAGCCTTCGCGAAGCATCTTTCCGGCGCATTCCAGGGGAAACACAAGCCGCTTGATATTCCCTTCCTTGAGACCTCGTGCAACCGGCTCTTATCGATTATCGAAGAGAGATCTGCCTTCAAGGAATCCGTGGAACACCTAAAGAACGTTAAGCCCCGCTATTATAAGACACGAACGGGCCTAGCGCGCTATCTTGCCCATCTATCTTGGGTATTCTTCGATTCGTATCTGATACTGATTGGCCGCGAACCTCCGCGAGAGAAGGCATAGGATGACTCAAAATCAAAACCAGCACATCAAGGATCTTGCGTCTGCCGTCTCGACTCAAGCGCGGGTTGCCAACCGTCTTTGGCTTACCCTCATGACGGTGGTGGTATTCACGCTCTTGCAGTTGACCGGCGCTGGGCAACAAACTCAAGGAATAGCACTGCCTCTCGGCTTGGGTTCGGTCTCACCGGAAACTCTGTATCCCGTCTTGTTCTCCCTTTTGATAATCCTGAGCGTTGCATTCGCATCCGCGCACGCTCAGCAGGTTCGGGCGCGAAAGCTGGCTGAGGGCTACATTGGCTCACTGTCGGAAGTAGCCGAAAAGCCTCATCCGCGCGAATTTTTCGACATGCTCTGCCAGCCGAGTGTGATCCGAGTGGCGCCGTTGGCTCAAAGTCTACGAGGCAAGTACCAGTTTTTCGCAACTGCGGCTGCGTGTCCGGACTGGCTGTGGTGGACAAGCGCAGCCTACTACGTGCTCCTCAAGGCGAGCGCAATCTTGATCTACTTTCTTGTCCCTGGATGGGCGCTCATATTGGTGGGCATTCGGCTCTGGAAGACAGATGCCGTACCGTTAATTCTCCTGGTGGTTGCGCCGATTGCGTTTATCCCGCTCCTACAGGTCATTTTGAATGAAGTGGCCAGTGCCTGGAAGACACTTTGTGTCATAACGAAGCGGCCTGGTTCGGAAGCTCCAGAAAGACCCGCCCATGGGTCATGATTCTGACGTCACGAATGGGGGTCGGGACTCAGGCGGAGCGCCAAGGAATGCGCTTCAGACCTCCCGGTCGAGTTCAAGGTCCTCAAGAGCGATTTCTTGGTTACGTTCTATCGGCGGCCGAGCCAAGGCGGTTCGGAGAAGAGTTCGGAGAGGTTCGGAGAAAGGTTGGGAGAAACCGGAGCCAAGATTCTCGGACTCATTCGACGCGACAAACGGATTGCGATTGAGGTGATGAGTAGAGGAAGGGGATTGATTGGCATGTGAATCGCGCCGCTCGTGGGGATGCCGTGGACGGCGCTTTCCGCCGCCCACAGCTCCCCCAATCGCTGGGACAGCCCTTCCGGCCTGACCCCTCGATTCACAAGAATGTGACGGGGGCCTATTGGGAATGGGGAACGAAGTTGAGCTTGGCTCCCAGCTTGAATTTCCGCCTGAGCCGTTTCAGAATGCGGGCTGCCGGCTGGAGCCCTTGCCTCTCGTAGCGGCAGACCGTGACTTTGTGAATTCCCAGGGCCTCGGCCAGGTCCTTTTGGGGTATTCCCCGTCGCATCCGGAAGTTGCGCAGCCAGCTTCCGAAGTCTTTGACGGGGATAACGTGGTCGTAGACGTCGGCTCCGCCGGGCAGCACTTCGCGGGCGGCTTCGCCGAAAAAGGCCAGGACGCGGCCGAGACGGGCCGGGTCCAGCGGAGCCTTCCCAATTTCCAAGCGGTTGATCGTTCCGTGGCTCACGCCTGTGTGGCGGGCCAACTCGAACTGGGTCAGGCCGCGGCGCTTTCTAAGGTAGCGCAGACGGACGCCGAGCGGCGCGGTACCGAGGTCCGGGAGCGCCACAAAACAAGATCTGACGCTTTTTTCGATACTTATTTCGTTACCCGCTAGGTTCGTCCGCCGGAATGTGCAGAACCTATCGGGGAACGAATTAAAAGTCCAAGAATAAACGGCCCTTTCGGGCCGTTCGTTCTGCTTTTTGAAATGGCTCCCCTGGCAGAACGGGGGAACGAATTCATCGCTGGTTGCCTTTCGAGGCATTTTTCCCCATGGCTCTGGTTGCGACTTGGGAGCTATGAAGGCCAGCCGCCCGCTTCGATGGCGCGCCATGGCACCGCTCTGAGTCCGGCTCCGAGAGTCAAAGCCCGCTCTCCGCGATAGATCACGAACCCGCGCTTGAGACGCAGATCCTTCATGCACTGCCGCACTCCGGCGAGGCTCTTCGACGACAGGGTCGCCCCGGCCTTGATCTCGAATACCCGCCGATCGCGTCCGTTCTCGACGATCAGGTCCGCTTCCGCCCCCGCCTGAGTACCCCAGAAATGGAAGCCGGGCGCAGGCCACCGGCGGCGGGCGCGGCGGATCAGCTCCTCGATGACGAAGCCTTCCCAGGAACTTCCCCGCCCGGGCCAGGCATCGAGGTCCTGCGGCCGACGGAGCCCCGCCAGATGATGAAGCAGCCCCGAGTCACGGATGTAGAGCTTGGGACTCTTGACCAGCCGCTTGCGGATGTTGGCGTGATAGGGGCGCAGGCGCCGGATCATGAACGCGCCTTCCAGGATGTCCAGATGGTGGGAAACGGCCGGAGACGTCAGGTCCAGAGAACGGGCCAAAGTCGAAACGTTGAGCAACTGGCCGTGCAAATGGGCCAGCATCGTCCAAAGATTGCGCAGCCGCACAGGCGGGACGCGTATCCCGAAAGACGGGATGTCCCGTTCGAGAAAGGTGGAGACGTACTGGTCGAGCCAGGTGGTCTTGCGTGCGAGAACCGACAGGGCGTACAGAGGAGGGAAGCCGCCCCAGAACCAACGCTGCTTGAGCCAACCCGGCCGCCGGGCGAGTTCCGAACATCCGAACGGCGTCAGCTCCAGCATCCCGACACGTCCCGCCAGGGTTTCGCCGGCCTGCTTCATGAGGGAGGGTGCGGCGGAGCCGGTGAGGACGAAGGCTCCCAGACGGCGCTTGCGGTCCACGGCGCCGCGCAGGACCGGGAAGATCTCGGGCCAGCGTTGGACCTCATCGATGATCACCCCCCTCGAATGCCCCGTCAAGAGGCCCTCCGGATCCTCCTCAAGACGGGCTCGATCCGTCGGATTCTCAAGATCGAGATAGGGCAGCGACGGCAGCTGCTTACGCACGAGCGTGGTCTTGCCGGATTGCCGCGGCCCGACGATGAGAACCACGGGGAAAGTCCCGAGGAACGAGCGCAGCGTCGCGCCGGCGTCGCGGGGGATTATCATTATTGTATTTTAATAGGTAACCTTTAAAAATACAAGGGGAAGATATACCCCTTATACGCTCTCCCGACTCATCCCGCTACGGAAATTTCTCCTTGAGCCGCCTTAGAACGCGGACATCCGGCATGAATCCATGTCTCTCGTAGCGGCAGACCGTAACTTTGTGGACCCCGAGGGCTTCTGCCAAGTCCTTCTGGCGCATCCCCATCCGCATCCGGAAGTTCCGCAACCACGCGCCGAAACTCTCAGTAGGTATTAGGTGCTCGTAGGGGTCCTCGGCAAAAACTTTCCGAGCTTCGGGGCCAAACTGAGCCAGAATACGCCCAACAACGGCCGGATTAAAGGGCGTAACCCCGCGCTCCAGCCGCGAGAGCGTATTGCGTCCTACCCCGCTCGCCTCGGCCAACTCCCCGATGGTTAGCCCCCGGCTCCGCCGTAAGTAGCGCAACCGCGCGCCAAGGGGCGCTTTCTGCAAATCCGGCAGGGCGAGAAAACAAGTTGTGACGCTTTTTTCGATACATAATTGGTTCCCCGCTAGGTTCGTCCAGGGGAGCCACTTTGTACGCGGTAGTCAAAAAGGCATTTCTTTTTCGGAAGAAATGCCTTTTTGATTTCGTATCGATCGTCTGGTCGAGCGCGAAAGGCAGCTTGTATTGCGTCTTCGGTTCGAATCCAGCCTGCCCCCCCTTTTTCGCACATTGACTTTGAAGCGGCAGGTCATTCCAAGTACGGCAACTCCTCCGGAGAAACAAGCACCCAAATCGATCTGGGCGCACCAGGCTCCCTTCTGATCAGGCCCCCCTCCTCCAGGGCAAGAACCATCCGATGAACCGAGGGCGGAGTCACTCGGAAATAATACTGCATATCTCGTTGCGCCGGAGGATGGCCGTTTATCTTCGTGTAGTTGTAGATGAAAGCCAAGTACTGTCCCTGCTTCTTCGTGAACTTCATGGGTCTCAATATTGATGAGCGAAAATCAAGCCTGTCTCTTTGAGTTTAACCAGCAGGTCCCGGCGGTTCCTTGCCAGGAACTTTAGACGCCTTCGCTTGTGGGGCTTTACGGAACCGATTTCGAGGACAATGGCGGCCAGTTCCGCGCTCTTGCCGTCGGATGAGGTAGAGAGCTTCTTGAGCCGTTGGAGATTTCTTCCAGAGATGTTTGACTGCTTGAGATACCCGAAGATCTCGTTCTCTTGATCGACCGCATTTCTATCCTCCGCCGGCAGTTTGGAGCAAGTCTTGCAGAGGTGACTTCTGTGGCCGATCCCCGAGAATTTCTCATTCGGCCGATTTCTTCCGCAGATTCTACACCGATGTCCCATAGGAGGTTTTTCCGCGTCCTTAGCAGAGCTCGAAGAAGGATTCCCTTCCAAGGTGGGGAAGATAGCGTTTCGCCAGGGCCGAAAGCGGGCCTAGATCATGCAGCGAAAGCCATCCGTCCACGCTCGAGCGATAGCACATCCGCTCAACCGTGTAGGTTCTCGCTTTCGCATCCACCAGGCGAAAGCGCATCACGGGCTCATAGCGGGCGTTCTTTCCCGGATCTAGGGGCCGGCTCTCCAACTCGGAAACCGGTCCGTGCGGCCGCCCACTCAATCCGCTGAGGAAGGCTCTGCTCAAAGCGCCCAACCGTTCATAGACGACGATATCCCTCTTCCGGGCCTCTGCTTTGTAGTACTCGAGATGCCGGTAGAGCTTTAGAACGGACTCGACCTTTCCAATCTCAGCGGCCGGGATGACCGGGGCGGCGATCTTGCGCAGTGAGACCACTGCGTTGACGCTCTCAACAATCTCGAAGCCTGCGGGAATTTCCTCTACGGGATCGCCGATGGGTTTTCGGGAAAAGAAATACCGTTGCTTGCCGTTCTTCGCGGCTTTGCGCCGCAGGTAGTACAGGTACCTCTTACGATTCCGGTAAGTCACGGGCATGGGACAGTCTTGTGCCGGGTCTACGGCGAAACCTTCCTTTTCTCTGCCGGATAAGATCGTTTCATTTGCCTTCAGCGACTTTCAGCTGCCCGGCGCCGGCTCCAGTCGATACGGGCCTCGGCGGACGCACGGCCGGATCCCGCCGACTCCTCGCCCAATCCCGTCCGGACCGCCTGCCGCTCACGACCGGCCGGGGCCGGCGGCCCCTGGCGGGCCAACAGCCCTTCAAGCATCTCCGCGCCGGCCTCTGCGTCGAGACCGGTGATGTCCGCCTGGAGATCGGCCCGCCGGTAGGTTTTCTTGAAAAACGTAATATCTTTCTTGATCTCGTTTAGGTAGTGGCTCTTCTCCTTTTTCGTGAGGCGCTTTTGACCTTCCGGCTTCACGGGGATGCGGAAGCCTGCAAGGCTCCGGCCTCTGCCTTCTTGCCGAGCCGCCTACGCACGGAGATAAGGCTCCGCAGCGTGGCGTGGCGATAGTAGCGGCGGTTTCGCACCTCCTTCGCGGTCTCCAGGTCCTTGAGGCATCGGCGATAAAGCGCCTCGGCGGCGGCAAGATCCCCGAAGGCTTCGAGGGCCTTGCCGGATAGGACGCGAGGCGCCCAATCTCCAGCGAACTTCTCCTCTATCTCGCGGACCTGCCGGCGGGCTTCCTGGACCCATCCGGCATCGGCAAGGATTTGGGCCCTGCCCGTTAAAAGCATCCCTGCCGTACCAAGAAAGGGCCAAGCGGGACCGATGGAGGATGCCTCTTCGATCAAGCCCTCATCTGCTAGGTTCTTTTGGAGTTTGCCCAACCATGCTCGAAGCCTGTCCCGCAGGAACTCGTCGAGGAGGCCGGTCATGCCCTTGTGTTTACCGCAGACGGCCGACAACTCCGTCGTCAGCCGGTATGCCCTCAGGAGCCGTCCGCGCGAGGGTTGCTGGAGGACGGCGTTCTTGAGCTCCAACCTGGCCTTCTTGGCGAGGGGCGCCGCGGGGCCCAACCGGCTCAGGAGAACCCTCTCGCTCGGACGCGGGTCGCCGCTCTCTTCTAGGTTCGGGTATTGCTCAGGCGCCTCGCCGAATTCCTCCGTAATCCGCGGATAGTCTTCTCCCGCCTGAGCCGGGGCGATTTCCAGAAGCTTGATCCGGTGCCGCCACCTACGGCCATAATCGAGCAGGTAGACTAAGAGCTTGCCGCGCCGGAGTCGAAGCCGGTCCAATCGCGCGGATTCCGCCTGGCGCATCCCGCTGCCCAAGCCGTCCTCGGCTTCGATCCCGATTTGACGGTCCGAGACGTAGCACGTTTTCTCGTCCCAGTACTTGCCGCTCAAAAAGAAGGCGTACAGGTGGTCGTTACCCCAGTCGTATGCCGTTTGAATCGCGCGGTGAAGATATCCCAAGGTCTGCCTATCGCGGAGCTCGACCGTCCGCCAGACTTCGCTTTCCCACTCCAGCCAAACCCTGAACTGATAGATCCTCTCGCCCGTATCCTTCCGCACTCTCCTGGTTCTCCTGCGGGAGCGCGGCGGCCGCAGTTTGCCGAGGCCGGCCGCCGCTTGCGCCCGGCTTGGAGGAGTTGGGCGCGCCAGCAGGACTTCAATCCTCTCAGCGGCGGCTTCCGCATCGAGACCGGCAAGGCTCACGTGAAGGTCGGCCCGTCGATAGGAGCGATTGAAATATGCGATATCCTGCTTGATATCGTTCAGACAGTGGATTTTCTCCTCTCTCGTGAGGCTCTTCTCGACCGGCCTGGAGTCGATATCGTAAAATGTCGCCCTTGCGAGAATGTTTTCCGGCGCGTCCCCGAGAGCGATCGTCACGCAATCCAGCTTGCGAACCACACGCAAGAAGGCGTCCCGGAGGCCGCTTGGGGGAAGCGCGATCACGCAGTTCCCGCTCTGGGCGGTGATGCGCCGCAGGACGACGGCGACCTCTGCCCGGTAGGAATAGCCGGTCAGAAATCGGGCCTGCAATCGCTGGATGGAAGTGCCGAAATGCCGCTCGACCTCCTCATCCAGATCGAAGAAAGGGCATCCGAGCCGACCACCGAGCAGCCGGCCGATCGTCGTCTTGCCCACACAGCTCA
The DNA here is from genome assembly GCA_043819795.1 of Elusimicrobiota bacterium. GTDB lineage: Bacteria > Elusimicrobiota > Elusimicrobia > UBA1565 > UBA1565 > JBDREN01. The sequence continues at coordinate 39,481 of JBDREN010000219.1, read as the reverse complement.
ATCCGACGAGCAGAATCCTCATTCAGCGTCCAGTTCCCGCAGTTTGTGCGCGGCGAATTGTGAGCGCGATTGGGCGTTGATACTCAGGTTTCGGCTTCGACACCAACCGACAAGATCTTCGACATCCACTTCGACCTGCACGATGTCCGTCCCGGAGCGCTTCAGCTCCTCGAAACGGGTTTGCGCGGCCGGCAGCCATTCGTCGTAAGTGTCTTCAAGATCGTCCTTGTCCTCCGAGATTGAACGGAGGCGCTCCCATTGTTCCGGCCGATACGAGGCAAATCCAAATTTCAGTCTCATTGCTTACTCCTCGGTTTCTAGTCGTTTAGCGCCGGCGGACGTCGTCCGGTAGCGCTGCCTGCGGCTGTGGGGCTTGTCCGGTAGAGTCATAGCCAACCATCCCGCCTCTACTAGCGGCGCCAAGTAGACCTTTTGAAAATAGCGGCGGTTCCTGAGCCCCAAGATTTTTTGCAATTCCGTCCGGGAGCGCGGTTTCCCTGCGGCCCTTAGGAGTTTGACGACATGGGTGGTGACATGGGTGGTATCATGGGTGGTGACATGGGTGGTATCATGGGGGGCAATGACTTTGGCCGACTTCTTGAAAACGACCTTGAAGTCCAGTTCTTGATCGAAAACCGGCTCTAAAAGCCCATGATCAAGGGCCCTACGGATCATGTCGCGGGTCCCGCTGCCCCAAGCCTCAATGATGCCCGCATAAAACAGAATCTCGGCGATGCGCCGGTTCCTCGGCTTGGAAGGGTGCGGTTCCTTAAGCATTTCGACCGACCACCCTTTGGGGAGGCTCCCGGGGTTCCAAATCCAGGTTTCGTCGTCATAGATGCGGATCTGGACGGCACCGGTGCCGATGTAGTCCCGGTGGCAGACGGCGTTGATGACGGCCTCCCGCAGAGCCTTCAGAGGATATTCCCAGATCGTCTTGCGCCGCGGGTATTCCGTCTTTTCAAATCGCGTCATCAAGCGTTCGCGGAAATAATTCATGGCCGAGTCGATCTGCTCGAAGACCGTGCCCTCGATCTCCCTGTCGTCCACGATCAAGGTGTCGGACCTGAAACGGCCGGCCTTGATGTAGGCCTGAGAATAGAAGCCCTTCGGGTCTTTCCCGAATAAAAGGACGGCCGCGCGGACTGGATGGCCGTCCTTGACGAGCTTCAGCTTCTCAAGGACCTCCGCGACCGGCGTTCTTCCCGGAATGGGCCTGCGGCCGGTCTCGTTGGCCAGCCGCACGAACTCCCTGACCTTGGCGGCGCTGATGTCTTTAAGGCGCGCGCGGGTCTCCGGCAGCTCGTCCCAGGTGACGCCCATGCCGTCCAAGACGACGCGCGCCAGTCCCTCGGGGCTCATCTGCCGGGTCGTGCTTCCTACCCGCTTGTAGGCCCGGCCGTGGAACAAGACCGGCTTCATCTTGCTTTCCTGAACCTGGATGACGACGACCGGTTTTCCCTTTTCCCGTCGCGTCACGATGGAAGGGTGGACGCCGGTGCCTTGGGCGATCCGGTTGGCCCAGTCCTTAAGTATCGCCGGGCCCGACTGCACGCCGCGGGGGATACCCTTGTCGGTCACGCCTATAAGCAACGTGCCGCCGGCGGCGTTGGCGAAGGCGCAGATCGTCTCAATGGCGGCTTGGCCGAAGGACTCCTTGAACTCGACTTTCTCGGACTCCCCTCGGCGCAGGAGCGGAGCGACATCCATGCCGGGTTTGCGGGCCATGGCTATTTCCTATTATAACAGTTGTGTGGATTGGGCTGCGGCTCTCCGGCTCCCAGGTTGAACTGCCGTCTGAGGCGTTTCAGAATGCGAGCGTCCGGCTTGAGTCCGTGTTTCTCGTAGCGGCAAACCGTGACTTTGTGGACTCCCAGGGCTTCAGCCAGGTTCTTTTGGGGTATTCCCCTCCGCATCCGGAAGTTGCGCAGCCAGCTCCCGAAGTCCTTGACGGGAATTACGTGGTCGTAGATGTCGGCGCCGTCGGGCAGCACTTCCCGCGCGTCGTCGCCGAAAAAGGCCAGGATGCGGCCGAGGCGGGCCGGGTCGAGCGGGACCATCCCATTTTCTAAGCGGCAAATCGCTCCGTGGCTGACGCCTGTCCGCCGGGCCAGCTCCATCAGGGTCAGGCCGCGGCGCTTTCTAAGGTAGCGCAGACGCGTTCCGAGCGGTGCTACGCGGAGGTTCGGGAGGGCCAGAAAACGAGTTCTGACGCTTTTTTCGACGGATAGTTTGTTCCCCGTTAGGTTCGTCCAGGGGAGAAATTTGACTCGATAATGTAGGAAAGGGCGGTCCTTTTTCGGGGATCGCTCTTTCGTCTTGTTGGCTTGGGCCTTTGGGCCTTTGGGCCCTTCACAAACCTCGGGGGACAATGTAAAATGACTTTATGGTGTCCGACGACGGCGCTCCCGCCACCAAGGCTGATTTGAAGAAGCTCGGAAATGAGTTTGGTATCAAGCTCAACGGACTTGAGAACAAGCTTGACAAGAAAATCGAAGGAGTAGCCGTTGAGCTGATCAAGACTCAGGCTGATGTCCGGCAGATCAAGGAAACGATGTCGACGAAGGCCGACGTGGATCGCATCATGAATGCGATCGACGCTTTCGCGAGAAAGGCCGAGGCCTACGACCGCAAGGCGCTCAGCCACGGCGATCAACTGCAAGGGCATGAGGCCAAGCTCCAAGATCACGAGAAACGTCTGTCCGCCGTCGAGTCGAAACCTTAGGATTCGCTTCGAAAGAAGATATCCAGTTCGGCTCCCAGCTCAAACTTCCTTTTCAACCGCCTCAGAACGCGAGCGTCCGACTTGAGGCCATTCCTCTCGTAGCGGTAGATCGTGACCTTATGGACTCTCAGGGCGTCGGCGAGGTCCTTCTGGCGCATTCCCCGAGTCAAGGCGGTTCGGAGAAGAGTTCGGAGCGGTTCGGAGAAAGGTTGGGAGAAAAGTTGGGAGAAACCGGAGCCAAGATTCTCGGGCTCATTCGACGGGACAAGCGGATTACGATATCAGTTCTCTCTAAGAAGCTGGGAATCAGCACGCGGGCCGTTGAGAAAAATCTATCAACGCTAAAGCGACGCAAACTACGTCGCCGTGTCGGACCGGACAAGGGCGGGCACTGGCAGATCGTCGAATGACACGATCTGCCTGGGAAGGTGCCGGGGGCGCGACAAAGTGTCGCGATTCGGGCGAATGCCGAAATTGGGGTTGGTTATCGCGCCAATGGAGCGTATTGAAGACTTACAGGAAGAGAAAAGGAAGTTGGCTCGTTGAAGCTGTAGAAAGAACCCGTCGGATGGCGAATTCTTGACTATATTCGAGCAATAGACGAATATAGCGCGGTATTTGAAAGCTTGGAGGATTTTATCTTCGTTAAGAAGTCTCGGCTAGATACGAGGGGCTCCCAGCTCGAACTTGCGCTTGAGCCGTTTCAGAATGCGTACTTCCGGCTTGAGGCCGTTCCTCTCATAACGGCAGACCGTGACCTTGTGAACCCCGAGAGCGTCGGCCAAGTCCTTTTGGCGCATCCCCCTCCGAAGGCGGAAGTTCCGCAGCCAGTCCCCGAAGCTCTCCGTAGGGATCAGGTGGTCGTAGAGGTCTTGGCCCTTGGGAAAAACCTTTTCGGCCTCGGGGCCGAATTCCGGGGCAGGCGTTTGGGTTTCGAACTTTCCCTATTCGCCAGGCGGTTGGGAAATCTACTCTGAGGCGATAGAATCCTTACTGCCTCGGAGGACAAAGGCGGCGGCAAATAGCCCCAGGATGAAGCCGAGCCAGGTGTTAAAGGCAAGGATCCCGCCCGCGGTCGCGGCCGCAACAAAGAAGGCATTGCGTTCGACGCAATCCCTGGCCGGCAAAGTAAGTTCGAGGCCCGCGAACACGAGGAGTATCCCCAGGATGGAAGCAGGATAGGCCGCGAGAACGATCATCGCGGCGCCGCCGAAGGCAGTTCCGATGAGGATTTTCCCAATTCCCAACATGACCACGCTGCCGCCCGTACGCGCGCCAAAGCGATGCTGGCCGGCGAGACCGCCCGAGCCATGGCAAGCGGGCATCGCTCCGAACAGGCAAGCACCGACGTTCATAAGCCCGACGCTCACAGCCATGGGACGCGTTCCGATGCCCTTGCCGGGATAGAGATCGGAGCTCAGGGCACAAACCGCGATGACCGAGTTCAGCAGCGTCAACGGCACTTGGGGCAAGGCCCCCTGGAGGATCCCGGTCTTCCATTGGGCCAAATCAGGGAGGACTAGTCGCGGACCATCCCACCCCCAAGATAGCCCATGAAGAACATCCGTCCGGCCAATGAGGAAAATCACCAGCCCGGCGACGAAGATGACGAGGGCGGCGGGAAATCGCTTCCGTTGGCTCGTTGCCAGGACTATCCCCCCCGCGACTGCAGCGACAAGCCGGCCATCAAGGCTCAGCCAGTCAAGTCCAAGTACCATCCCTATTCCCTTTGCCGCGAGCTTGAGCCCCACGCCTAGCTGGATGCCGCGCACCACAGGGCGGGGGATAATCCTCTCCGCCCAACATACCAGGCCGCTGAGTCCGAGGACCAGAACGACGGCGCCCGACACGAAGCCCGCGGCGGCGATCTCTCCGGGCGCAAGTTGCTCAGCAATCGCCACGGCCGCGATGGCCTTCATCGGTTGGACCGGGACGGGTTGATTGAATGCGATTCCCGTCAAAACGTTGAAGAGCCCGGCAAACACCAGGACTGTCCCGGCGTCGAGGCCGCAGACGCTTATCATCGAAACGGCAAGCGGGATAAAAGTACCTAGATCGCCGAGTGAGCCTGAGAGTTCGCCTAGGTCGAAACGCATGTTTCGCAAACGGTGTCTCATAGGTGAGATTGTATCACTTGCCATCTATGAACTGGCCGCCCCTTTAGCGCGCCTCAGAACCCAGCTTAAACTTCCTTCTCAGTCGCCTCAGAACGCGGATGTCCGGCTTAAGGCCGTTCCTCTCGTACCGGCAGACCGTGACCTTATGAACCCCCAGGGTGTCGGATAGGTCCTTTTGGCGCATCCCCCTCCGAAGGCGGAAGTTTCGCAGCCAGGTTCCGAAGTCCTCGCTGGGAATCAACTGGTCGTAGGGGTTTTTCCCCCCTCAGGGAATACCTTCCGGGCTTCGGAGCCAAAATAGGCGAGAATCCGTCCGATGACTGCTGGATTGAAAGGCGTTTCCCCCCGCTCTAGTCGGGAGAGCGTATTGAGGCCGATCCCGCACGATTTGGCCAGCTCTTCGAGTGTGAGGCCCCGAGCCCGCCTGAGGTACCGAAGACGCGCCCCCAGGGGCGCATTCTCCAGATCCGGCAAGGCCAGGAAACGAGTTCTGACGCTTTTTTCAACATATAATTGGTTCCCCGCTAGGTTCGTCCAGGGGAGAAAATCTTGATGTTTCCGGAAACCCCGATAGACCGATCTATCGGGGTTTCTGCTTGGAAAGTTCACTTCTCCCCTCCGTTTTCAGCTTCCAGACCAACATTTAGCTGGAGGTGAATCCGGGGGAAAGGTCGAAACCCCGCCGCCCGTCGGGCTTTCATTTATTATATACTCATGCCGTGATACGCAAAATCCTGCCCCCCCCTGATCCTGCCCTCCCAAGCAGCCTTCTGTTTTCTAAAACATCCGGTCTATCCATCAAAATCGAGGCGAAGCCATGAACACATCTAAGATTATCTGGACAAAGGTGGATGAAGCGCCCGCGCTGGCGACCTACACTTTGCTCCCCATCCTGCGAGCTTATCTGAAAGGCTCCGGTGTCGACGTGGAGACAAGGGATATTTCTCTGGCCGGCAGGATCATCGCGAATTTTCCCGACAAGCTCAAGCCGGAGCAGAAGATCCCCGACTTCCTGAAGCAGCTCGGCGACCTTGCCAGGACGCCTGAAGGCAATATCATCAAACTGCCGAACATCAGCGCGTCCATCCCTCAGCTGCAGGCCGCGATCAAGGAGCTGCAGGAAAAAGGCTACGACATTCCCGACTATCCGGAAGAGCCGAAGAACGACGCCGAGAAGGCGCTGCAAAAGAGATTCGCCAAGGTGCTCGGTTCCGCCGTCAACCCGGTGCTGCGCGAGGGCAACTCCGACCGCCGGGCGGCGGCTTCGGTCAAGAAGTTCGCCCAGAAGAAACCGCACAAGATGATGAAGCCCTGGCCCAAGAGCGGGTCGAAGGCGCGCGTGGCGCACATGAGCGGCGGGGACTTCTTCGAGACCGAAAGATCCATGACCATGAGCAAGCCCTGCGACGTGAAGATCGAGTACGCCGGGGCCGACGGCGCGTCCAAGGTATTGAAGAAGAAGGTGTCTCTCCTCGAGGGCGAGGTGATCGACGCCGCTGTAATGAGGGTCGCGGCGCTGCGCGATTTCTTCGCCGGTCAGATCGACGAGGCGAAGAAAGACGGCGTCCTGCTGTCTTTGCACCTCAAGGCGACCATGATGAAGATCTCCGATCCCATCATGTTCGGCCACTGCGTCTCCGTCTACTACAACGACGCTCTCGACAAGCACGCCGCCGTGCTCAAGGAGATCGGGGCCAACGTCAACAACGGCCTCAGCGACGTCCTGGAGAAGATCAACCGGCTGCCCGCCGACAAGAAGGCCGAGATCGAGGCGGACATCGAAGCGGTCTACAAGACCCGGCCCGCGCTCGCCATGGTCGACTCGCGGAAAGGCATCACCAACCTGCATGTCCCCAACAATATCATCGTCGACGCCTCCATGCCCAACGTCGTGCGCGACGGCGGCAAGATGTGGAACAACGACGACCAGCTGCAGGACTGCATCGCCGTGGTGCCGGACCGCTGCTACGCGACCATGTACAAGGAGATCCTCGAAGACGCCAAGCGCAACGGGCAGTTCGATCCGTCCACGATGGGCAGCGTCTCCAACGTCGGCCTGATGGCCCAGAAAGCGGAAGAGTACGGATCCCACGACAAGACCTTCGAGGCTCCCGGCAAAGGAGTGATCCGAATCGTCGACAACTCCGGCAAGACTTTGCTCGAGCAGGACGTCGAAGCCGGCGACATCTTCAGGATGTGCCAGGTCAAAGACGCGCCGATTCAAGACTGGGTAAAGCTGGCCGTGACGCGGGCGAAAGCCTCCGGGTCGCCCGCTGTGTTCTGGCTCGATGAGCGCCGCGGACACGACAAGGAGATCATCGCCAAGGTCAAGAAGTACCTGCCGGACCATGACGCCTCCGGTCTCGATATCCGGACCATGAAGCCCGCCGATGCCATGAAGTTCTCCCTTGAAAGGATCCGCAAGGGCGAGGATACCATCGCCGTCACCGGCAATGTTCTCAGGGATTATCTGACAGACCTCTTCCCGATCCTTGAGCTCGGCACCAGCGCCCGTATGCTGTCCATCGTGCCCCTCATGAACGGCGGAGGGCTCTTCGAGACCGGCGCCGGCGGCTCTGCGCCGAAGCACGTCCAGCAGTTCCTGAAGGAAGGCCACCTGCGCTGGGATTCCCTCGGTGAGTATTGCGCCCTGGTCCCATCGCTTGAGCTGATCGTCAAGAACACCAAGAATCAGAAAGCCGCGATCTATGCCGAGACCCTAGACCAAGCCATCTGGAAGTATCTGGAAAACGGCAGACTGCCGTCGCGCAAGGTCAATGAGATCGACAACCGCGGCGGCACCTTCTACCTTGGGCTCTATTGGGCCCAGGCCCTGGCCGCGCAAACCAAAGACACGGCGATCCAGGCGCGCTTTGCCAAAGTCGCCAAAGAGCTCGAAGCCAATGAGGCCAAGATCAGCGAAGACCTGATCGGCGCCCAGGGCAATCCCATGGATCTCGGGGGGTACTACCTGCCCGATGACGCCAAGGCAGAGAAAGCCATGCGGCCGAGCAGCGCTTTCAACGCGGTGATCGACGCGATGTCTGCCCCTCGGCCTGAACCGACCACGGCTCGCTAATCAGCCGAAGCCGGCGTCAGTTATTACTCCCGATCGGGGAGCCAAATCTCAGCAAAGAAGCCCTCGCTACCGAGCGAGGGCTTCTTTCGTTTAGACGTCTAACGAATTTCTTAGTCGGCGCGGACTTTGGTCTGGTTCTTATTGGCGAGTCGATATACCGTGACTTGTTTTTGCCGCTGCAATTGGCTGTATAGATCCGAGAGGAGTTCCTTAATATCCGTCCACCGCTCCAGATTAGGCTCGCTGGCCGTCGCAGCGACCCGATTGATCATCCCGATTTGGCCCTGAAGATTCGGAAGTCCTACGGTGATGCGCGAGTGGGACGTCTGTGACTTGGTTTTGTTTGCCATATATGTCTCCTGGATCAGATTGGCTGAGGAGGTACTTAGACTATAGCAATTCTTGTCCCTTCACGTGCAAGCCAGACACTGGCATCTGGCGTCAGTTGTTAACTTTGTCAACTAATTCCGAGAGGAGTCTGCTGTCGGGACTCGCGCGCGGCCCACTTAGTTAGTTGCTCCTGAAAAAGTTGTCACGGCGAGGTTCTACAACCCCTTTCTCACAAATAGGCCTGCCCGATTTACTCTTTTTCCGATTTTCTCCGCGTTTGAGGGCGTTCCACGCTCATGGACCCTGACCGAACCGGTATAGATTCGCCGCGACGACCACCCATCCGACCCATATCCGGGTTCCCGCGTCGCCCCGGAACATGCTCCTCTTTAGCCCGAACTTCCGATTAAGGAAGCTCAGACTTCCCTCGATTCCCGCCCGGAACCGCATGAGCTTCTTGAACCACGGCCTCTTCTGCTTTGCCCGCACTTCGGGCGGCGGTTTCCCCCGCCACGCCATTCCGATTTTTCGCACTCCCTTGCCTTTGAGCAAGTTGTGGTTATCCTCCGAGGAGAAACCCATGTCCGCCGCGAACGCTTTGAGCTTCTTTGGGAAATGCTTCTCGTGTGTTTCCACAATGCCAGGCAGTAGCGTCGTGTCGCCGGGGTTGCTCTCGTGGACCCCGTACTGTGTAAAGTAACCGCCTTCGTCCTGGGTCACCTGCGCAGTCCGTCCAAATTCTACGGGTTTGTCGAGCTTGCCCTTCACGATCGGCCTCGCTCCAGGGTCAACCATGCTGACCAAGCGATCCTTGGGCTTGCCACCGTTGAGGCGCTCTTCGCTCTGTGACGCCGCTTTCTCCATCAACTCGATCGTCGTTTCCAGATGCTCCCGGATGCTCTTGCTTTTTACCCGCTTTAGCCTGAGCGCTCCCTTCACTTTCTCTGCGGCATTGCGGACGAGGCCGATGACTTCAAAGTTGATCCGTTTTACTTTCTCGCGCGACTTCGCGTCGCGTTTGCGCAGGGTCTGAGCCACCGTAAAGATCAACTTCTTGACCTTATTGAGCGTCCGTCCCAGGCGAACCCCCACCCCAGGGACTTTGACCAGCTTCTGCCGCATCCTGCGAAGGCCGTCGAGCAAGAGGCTCGCATCGGTCGGGTAATGGATGTCGGAGGCGACAACCGTCGTGTCCGTGCGGATCTTGCGACCCCGGACCACCTTGCGTTTGACCAAGCTTTCGAGGATCAGGCCGTGCAACTTCGCCACCGTCTCTTCGCCGTATTTGTGCGTCAGTTTGATCAGCGTGCTCGGGTCGGGAACCCGTTCGGCATAGCCGATCCCGCAGAAACGCCGCCAGCGGATCGAGTCGGAAACCTCTTCGACGAGCGTCTCGTAACCCAGCTTGTAGCGTGTCTTCAGATACATCAACCGTAAGTACGTCGAAACTGGAACCCCCGGACGCCCCATCTTCGTGTTGAACCGCTGCAAGAATGGCTGCATGAGGCGCTCGTCTTGGAGCAGTTCGTCGACGCGGGCCAATGTTTCCGGAAGCTTTCGGAGTTCTTCGGGAAGGAGATTATCCCAGAGGTCGGGACCTTGTGGACGGAGCTGGAGCATGTGTTCCTCCGACGGAAAGATGCTCTATTTTACGAAGATTTCGCCGACCGTTAATCGTCGACTTTTTCAGGAGCAACTAGTTAACAAAGTCAACAACTGACGCCCTTACTCCAAGGCCTGTAGGCGGACCTTGACCTCGCGCTCGCGGCCCTCGCGCAGGACCGTGACCGCCACGCTCTGCCCCACCTCGCGCTCGTCCAGGGCCTTGTAGAGGTCGTCGGTCGTGGAGATCCCCTTCCCGTCAAGGCCGACGATCACATCGCCCATGACGAGACGCCCGTGGCGGTCGAGCCGGGTCGCGCGCAGGCCCGCCCCGGCCGCGGCGCTCCTGCGTCCGACCTGCTGGATGAGAACCCCCTTCACTCCGATGCGCTCGGCGAGGTAATCCTCATGGAGGATGACGCCTAGACCGGGACGGATGACCTTCCCGTGACGGATGAGTTGGGGGATGATGCGCAGCATGGTATCGACCGGCATGGCGAACCCCACGCCGGCGAAGGCGCCCGAGGGGCTGTAGATGGCCGTGTTCACGCCGATGAGCCTCCCGGCGCTGTCGAGCAGCGGCCCCCCCGAGTTCCCGGGGTTGATGGCCGCGTCCGTCTGGATGACGCCGGTTATGGGACGGCGCGTCACCGACTGGATCTCGCGCCCGAGCGCGCTGATGATCCCCGTCGTCAGCGTCTGGTCGAGGCCGAAGGGGTTGCCGATGGCGTAGACCTTCTGGCCGACCTGAAGGTCGTTGGAGGCGCCCACGGGGATGGGCTTGAGGCGCTCCTCGGGCGCGTCGATCTTGAGGACCGCCAGGTCTTTGTGGAGCGCGGACCCCACCAGGCGCGCGTCCCAGACAGAATGGTCGGCCAGCGTCACCTTGAAGGCGTCGGCGTTCCGGATCACGTGGTAGTTGGTGACGACATGCCCGTCCTCGTCCCAGATGAAGCCCGAGCCGGTCCCCTGAGGGATCTCGAAGACGTTGAAGCTGAAGAAGTCCCGCCCGACGGCCAGGCTGGTGATGTAGACCACCGAGTCCGTGGCCTTCCGGAACAAGGAGATCGTGGACTTCTCATCGGCGAGGAGCGCCCCTCGGGGATCGACCGCCCTGTCCCCGGGCTCCGGGGCGGGCGCGTGTCTGGCGGCCGTGCACAGCGGCATCCCCGCCAGAGCCAGGATCCCGGCGAACGCGAACAGCATCAGAAGGCGTCTCATGGGGACAATTGAACAAAAAACCGGCGGCTCGGGGTAGGGGGCTGGGGGGCTGGGGGCGGGCTAGGCGGGGCAGACCCTCTCGAGAGCGCGGATGCGGCCCTCGATCAGGTTGCGATGCTCGCAGGCGGCGGGGTCGTCCGGGGCTTGCCTTTTCCAGTAGCCCAGAGCCCGGCGGTAGTGCTCCAGCGCCGAGGAACCGTCGCCGGTGAACTCGGCGTGCCGCGCCTCCTCCAGGAATGCGTTGAGGCGGACGCGGTAGATCGCGTTCCGGACCTGGCCGATCAAGGCCTCGATGGGCTTCTGGCAGCCGTGCCAGGCCCGGTGCTCGAGGAGCTTGATGAGAAAATCGGAGTAGAGCTTGGTCTTCTGGCAGGAGCCGCGCGTCTCGCGGACCTTGTCGAGGACCTCCTCGAGCTCCCGCCTCGCGGTACCGGCCACCAGTTCATCCAGATCCGCCCGGCTCTTGATCAGACGGGCCTCGGCGGAGTCCCGCAACGTGGCGATCCCGCGCCGCTCGTATTCGGTGAGCGCCTCGAGGTTGCGCACCACCACGCCCATGTGCTCGATCTTCGAGCGGGGATCACCGGACTGCTCGGCCAGCCGGCTCGCCTCCAGGACGACGCGGGCTCGCTGGTCGATGTCGATCGAGGCGAGATGATCGCAGCTGCGGCAAAGACCCCGCTCCGAGACGGAGAAGAACCAGTTCGAGCAACCGCAGATCCGGCAGGCCGCCATACCCAGAGTATAGGGGATGCCCGATCCGGATTCAACGTGACTTTGGTCAATCCAGCGCCGCAAGCTCGCCTTGCGGTCTTACACCTTCGCGTTATCTAAGGACTCCGCGGCAGGGATGCTGTCGCCTTTCCGGCGCGCGAGGCATGGACCGCGGCCCGGGATCGACATGATTTTGACTTTGCTCATTTCCAGTCAGGAAGTCCTATAATACGAGATGCCGATGCCAAAGACCACCATCCGGTCCCTGACGGACACGGACCTGCATCTCTTCAACGAGGGGTCCCACGTGCGCCTGTACGAGAAGCTCGGCGCGCACCCGGGCGTCGGGCCTCGCAGGAAGAAGGGGACGCATTTCGCGGTATGGGCGCCCGACGCCGAGCGCGTCTCGGTCGCCGGCGACTTCAACGGCTGGGACAAGGGCGCCCATCCGCTGCGCTCCACGGGCACCTCCGGGATCTGGGCGGGCTTCGTGCCGAAAGTGGGTCCGGGGGCCCTCTACAAGTTCCACGTGGTCAGCCGCTACGGGGGCTACCGCGCCGACAAGGCCGACCCCTTCGCCTTTCGCGCCGAGGCTCCGCCGAAGACCGCGTCGGTCGTCTGGGAGCTGGACTACGACTGGGGCGACGCGGCCTGGATGCGCGACCGGGCGGGCCGCAACTCCTATGGCGCCCCGATCTCGACCTACGAGGTCCACCTCGGCTCCTGGCGCCGCCGCCGGGACGAAGGAGGCAGGCGGCTGACCTACCGCGAGCTCGCGGCCGAGCTGCCGGACTACGTCGCGGACAACGGCTTCACCCACGTCGAGCTCATGCCGGTCATGGAGCATCCCTTCTACGGCTCCTGGGGCTACCAGACCACGGCGTACTTCGCTCCGACCAGCCGCTATGGGACGCCCCAGGACTTCATGGCCCTGGTGGACGCGTTCCACCGGCGCGGCGTCGGAGTGATCCTCGACTGGGTCCCCTCCCACTTTCCGAACGACGAGCACGGGCTCGGATACTTCGACGGCACCCACCTCTACGAGCACGCCGACCCGCGCAAGGGCTTCCATCCGGACTGGGACAGCCTGATCTTCAACTACGGGCGCAACGAGGTGCGCAGCTTCCTGCTCTCCAGCGCCCTGTTCTGGTTCGACAAGTACCACATCGACGGCCTGAGGGTCGACGCGGTGGCCTCGATGCTCTATCTCGACTACTCGCGCGCCGAGGGCGAGTGGGTGCCCAACGAGTACGGCGGACGGGAGAACCTGCCGGCGATCTCTCTACTGCGGCGCCTCAACGAGGAGGTCTACCGCCACTACCCCGACACGCAGACCATCGCCGAGGAGTCCACCGACTGGCCGATGGTGTCGCGCCCGACCTATGTCGGAGGCCTGGGCTTCGGCATGAAGTGGGACATGGGGTGGATGCACGACACGCTGGAATTCCTCAAGAAGGACCCCGTCTTCCGGCAGCACCACCACAACGAGATCACCTTCCGCATGGTGTACGCGTTCCACGAGAACTTCATGCTCTCGCTCTCCCACGACGAGGTCGTCCACGGCAAGGGGTCGCTCCTGCGCCGGATGTCCGGCGACGACTGGCAGAAGTTCGCCAACCTCCGGATCCTCTACGCCTACATGTACGCCCAGCCGGGCAAGAAGCTGCTCTTCATGGGCTGCGAGTTCGGCCAGTGGGACGAATGGAATCATGAGGACAGCCTCGACTGGCACCAGCGCGAGCACCCGCCCCACCAAGGGATCGCCCGGCTCGTCGCGGACCTCAACCACCTCTACGCCAAGGAGCCGGCTCTCCACGAGCTCGACAGCGATCCGGCCGGCTTCGAGTGGATCGACGCCAACGACAGCCAGCAGAGCGTCATCAGCTTCCTGCGCTTCGGACGATCGCGGCAAGAGGCGGTCCTGCTCGCCGTGAACTTCACTCCCGTGCCCCGCGAGGCCTACCGGATCGGAGTCCCCTGGGGCGGCCCCTGGCGGGAGCTCATCAATACCGACTCGGACGTGTACTGGGGAAGCGGCAAGGGCAACCTCGGGCGGGTGCAGGCGGAGAAGTCCCCCTTCCACGGCCGCCCCTGGTCGGTGCGCCTGACCCTGCCGCCTTTGGCGGCCGTGTTCCTAAAGGGCCGGAGCGCCTAGCCGTGAGCGAGACCCGGACTCCGACGGTTTCGGGCGCCCCGTTGCCGCTTGGCGCCCGTCCCCTGGGCAACCGGCGCTGCTTCTTCGGCGTATGGGCCCCGTCATGCCGGACGATCGAGGTGCGCCTCGTAGCCCCCTTCGAGAAGACCGTCCCCATGGAGCGCCTCGAAGGCGGCTACTTCCGGGCGATCGTCGACAACGTCGAGCCCGGGACCAGGTACCTCTTCCGGCTCGACGGGGAGCGGGAGCGCCCGGATCCCGCCTCGCGATTCCAGCCGGAGGGGCTCCACGGGCCTTCGGAGGTCGTGGCCGACGACTTCCGGTGGGAGGACGGCTTCTGGTGCGGCCTCCCCCTGCAGGACTTCGTCCTCTACGAGCTGCACGTGGGCACGTTCACGCCGGACGGGACGCTGGACGCGGCGATCGGCCAGCTGCGCCGCCTCAAGGACCTGGGCGTCACGGCCGTCGAGCTCATGCCGGTGGCGCAGTTCCCCGGGGGCCGGAACTGGGGTTACGACGGAGTCTACCCGTACGCGGTACAGAACACCTACGGCGGCCCGGCGGCCCTCAAGCGGTTCGTCAACGAGTGCCACAAGCTGGGCCTGGCGGCGGTCCTGGACGTGGTCTACAACCACGTCGGGCCCGAAGGCATCACCTGGCCGAGTTCGGCCCCTATTTCACGGACCGGTACCGGACGCCCTGGGGACCGGCCATCAATTTCGACGGCCCGGATTCCGACGCGGTGCGCCGGTTCTACGTCGAGAACGCCGTCGCCTGGGCCGAAGAGTTCCATATCGACGCCCTCCGCCTGGACGCCGTCCACGCGATCGCGGACCAGTCGGCCCGGACCTTCATCGAGGAAGCGGCCGCCGCCGTGCATGGCTTCGCACGCCGCGCCAACCGCCTCGTCTACGTCATCGCCGAAACGACCCTCAACGACGCGCGCCTCGTCCGGCAGCCCGAGCTCGGGGGGCTCGGCCTCGACGCTCAGTGGAACGACGACTTTCACCACGCGCTCCACGCCCTCCTGACCGGCGAACGCAACGGCTACTACGAGGATTTCGGCCGGATCGAGCACCTGGCCAAGGCCTACCGCGAGGGGTACGTATTCACGGGACAATACTCGGCCTACCGACGACGACGCCACGGGGTCCCGGCCGACCACATGCCGGCGCGCAAGTTCGTCGTCTACGCTCAGAACCACGACCAGGCGGGCAACAGGCCCGGCGGAGAACGCTTCGGCTCGCTGCTCTCCCTCGAGGCGCAGAAGCTGGCGGCCGGAGCCGTGCTGCTCTCGCCGTTCATCCCGCTGCTGTTCATGGGCGAGGAATACGGGGAGACGGCCCCGTTCCTATTCTTCACGAGCCATTCCGACGCGGGGCTCGACGATGCCGTGCGGCGCGGGCGCCGGGAGGAGTTCGCGGAGTTCCGCTGGCCGGCCGGCTTCGTCGATCCGGCCGACCCCGCCACCTTCGAGCGCTCGCGGCCCGACGCAGGGCTTTGCGCCGCGCAACCCCATCGGCGGCTGCTCGGGCTCTACACGGAGCTCCTGCGCCTGCGCCGGGGCCTGCCGGCCCTCAAGGAGCTCAGCAAGCGAAGCGCCACGGCGACGGCCCTGGAAGAGCAAAAGACGCTTCTGGTCGTGCGCGCGAGCGACGCCGGCAGCGTCTTCGCCGCCTTCCATTTCGGCGACAGGCCGGCCTCGGTCGCCCTCCGGGTCCCCCCCGGCAACTGGAGGCGGCTGCTGGACTCCTCGGACCAGCGCTGGGGCGGGCCGGGGGCGAGAAGCGCCCCCGAGATCGGCGTCTCCGACGGAGCGACCCTCGACCTCAACGCGAAGTCCTTTCTCCTCTACGCGCAGTCCCCTCCCGACGGAACGTCGGAAGGCGAGCAGGGCGAGAGCTCGTGAAACGCTGCATCTGCATCCACGGACACTATTACCAGCCCCCCCGGGAGAACCCGTGGTTGGAGGAGGTCGAGCGGCAGGAGTCGGCGTATCCCTATCACGACTGGAACGAGCGGATCGCGGCCGAATGCTACGGGCCGAACGCCAAAGCCCGGATCCTCGACGGCGAAAACAGGATCGTCCGGATCGTCAACAACTACTCCCGCACGAACTTCGACTTCGGGCCCACGCTGCTCTCCTGGCTCAAGACCGAGGCTCCCGCGGTGTACGCCGCGATCCTCGAGGCCGAGCGGGAGAGCCGGTGGCGCTTCTCGGGCCACGGGTCGGCCATGGCTCAGGCCTACAGCCACTCGATCCTGCCTCTGGCCAGCCGGAGGGACAAGCGGACCGAGGTCCGCTGGGGCGTTCGCGACTTCGAGCTGCGCTTCCACGCCCGCCCGGAGGGGCTTTGGCTTCCGGAATGCGCCGTCGACATCGAGACGCTCGATATCCTCGCCGCCGAAGGAGTCCGCTTCACCGTCCTCGCCCCGCGCCAGGCTCGCCGCGTGCGCAAGATCGGCTCGCGCCCGTGGAAGGACGTCCGGGGAGAGCGGGTGGACCCGACGATGCCGTACCTGGTCCGGCTGCCCTCGGGCCGGACGATCAGCGTATTTTTCTACGACGGACCCATCTCCCGGGCCGTCGCGTTCGAAGCTCTCTTGACCCGCGGCGACCATTTCGCCGAACGCCTGACCGATGCGTTCGCGCGCACCCAAAGCGACGCCCAGCTCGTCCACATAGCCACCGACGGCGAGACCTACGGCCACCACCAGCGATTCGGGGAGATGGCCCTGGCCTACGCCCTCGACCGCATCGAGGCCACCCCCCGGGTCGGCCTGTCGAACTACGGCGAGTTCCTGGAGAAGCACCCCCCCACCCACGAGGCCAAGATCGTCGAGCGCACCTCCTGGAGCTGCGCCCACGGCGTGGAGCGCTGGCGCTCGGACTGCGGCTGCAGCACGGGCGCCCACCCCGGCTGGCGCCAAGAGTGGCGCGCCCCCCTGCGCGAGGCTCTGGAATGGCTGCGGGACCGGCTGGCCGAAACGTTCGAGAAGGGCGCCGCGGGGCTCCTCGCCGACCCCTGGGCCGCCCGCGACGGCTATGTCGACGTGGTCGCGGACCGCTCCCGGGACAAGGCGGAGGCATTCCTGTCGCGGCACGCCAGCCGGGAGCTCGCCGAGGCCGACAAGGTCCGCGCGCTCAAGCTCCTCGAGATGCAGCGCCACGCCCTCTTCATGTTCACCAGCTGCGGCTGGTTCTTCGACGATGTGTCCGGGATCGAGACCGCTCAGATCCTGCAGTACGCGGCCCGGGCGCTCCAGCTCGGACGGGATCTCTCCGCCGAGGACCTGGAGCCCGAGTTCATCGAGCGTCTGGCGCGCGCGAAGTCCAGCGCTCCGGGGAAAGGTGACGGGCGCAGGGTCTACGAGCAGGCCGTCAAGCCGGCGATCGTGGACATGGTCAAGCTCGGCGCCCACTACGGCGTCAGCGAGCTCTTTGAGGAGACTCCCGAGCAGGCCCGCCTGCAGGGCTACAGCGTCCGCCAGCGGGATCCGCGCCTGCTCCGCTCGGGGCCAGCGAAGCTCGCGATCGGGCATGCGACGATAGAATCGAAGGTCACCCGCGAGACCGCCGAGGTGAGCTACAGCTTTCTCCATGCCGGCGACCACGAGCTCAAGGGAGGGGCCCGCATCTTCCGGGGGCCCGACGACTACGAGGCCATGCTCCTGGAGCTCACGAGCTGCTTCTCGGACGGGGACATCCCGACGGCGACCGCCCTCCTCGACAAGCACTTCGAAGGTTCCACCTTCTCGCTGCGGTCGCTGCTGCGCGACGACCAGCGCCGCATCATCGGACGCATCCTGGAGAGGACCCTGGCCGAGACCGAGGCCGCCTACGGACGGATCTACAAGCAGCGCGCGGAGCTGATGCGCGTGATCGCCGAGCTCGGCGTGCCGCAGCCCAAGGCCCTCCGCGCCGCCGCCGAGTTCGCGCTCAACACCCGCATCCGCAGGGCCCTCGCGGCGCGCGAGCCGGACTTCTCCAAGGTCGAGCGGCTCGTCGAGGAGGTCCGCGGCTCGGGAGTGCCGCTCGACGCAGAGGGGCTGGGCTATGCCCTGGAACCGGTGATGGAGCGCCTGTGCGACGGGCTGCGCGCCGAGCCCGACGGCATCGAGCGGCTCGACAGGCTCGACTCCGCGGCGCGCCTGGCCCGCGTGCTGAGCCCCAAAGTCGACCTTTGGAAGATCCAGAACGCGTTCTACGCGATGCTGCACGAGGTGCTCCCGGGCTTCCGCGACAAAGCCGGCCGCGGCGACGACGACGCCAAGCGTTGGGTCGAGCGCTTCGAGTCGCTCGGCAAGCACCTATCGGTCCGGGTGGATTAGCCCGCACCCCGTGAGATCCGCGAAGCGGATTTCACGGGGTTGCGCAACCTTATCGCTCCGTGACGTCGGGCGCGCGCGCCCGACCTCTCAGCGCCGTTGTCGTGTCTCAAGCGGCCCTGGCCAGGTGATCAGATATGGCTCCCGCCATAAAGCCGACCATTTTCATAGGCCGCGACGCGGCGGAGGCCGTAAGCACCGCGGCCGACCTTTGGGCGGAAGCCGCCCGGGAGGCGGTCCGCGAGCGCGGCCTCTTCCGGACCGTCCTATCGGGAGGAAAAACGCCGAAGGCTCTCTATTTCCTGCTCGCCGCCGAACGCTACCAAACGCTGCCCTGGCAGGCTACCCATGTATTCTGGGGCGACGAGCGCTACATCCCGCACGAGCATACCGAAAGCAGCTTCCGCATGGCGCGCGACATCCTGCTCTCGCGCGTCCCCGTCCGGCCCGAACACGTCCATGCCATCCCCACGGAGAGCCGGGACCCGGTCAAGGACGCGGCCCTCTATGAGGCAAGGCTTCGCGCGCATTTCGCCCAGAGCGGCGCGGAGCGGCCCGTCTTCGACCTGGTACTGCTGGGCATGGGCGCCGACGGGCACACTGCATCCCTCTTTCCGGAGAGCGAAGCGGCCCGGGAAAGCGGCAAGTGGGTGGCGGCCGCGCGCGCGGACGCCGGGGTCCGGGACCGCATCACGCTGACGGCGCACGTCATCAACCGGTCCCGGCATGCGCTCTTCCTCGTGACGGGGGAGGACAAGGCCGAGGCGGTCAAGGAGCTGCTGGAAGGCGAAGGAAAGGCGGAGAAGACCCCCGCGAAGCTCATCCGCCCGGAGGAGGGTCGCCTCACCTACCTGCTGGACGCGCCCGCGGCCTCGCGGCTGCGCGCGCGCGGTTAGCCAACCCTTAGGCGCGGCGGCGGCGGATCCCGGCGGCGGCCGCCAGGGCGAGCGCGACGGCCAGCCCGGCGCCCAAACCGAGCCACACCGAGCCCGCGGCGTCCCAGACCAGCTGGCCGACGGTCGTCAGCGCGAAGGCGGCCGTGACCGTGGGGAGGATGATCCGGTCGGCCGTCGTCCGCGGGGTGGAACGCCGGGCGTACCAGACGAGACCCGCGAGGGCCGTTGCCAGGCCGAGCGCGCCCGCCCAGCCCGCGCCGTTGAGCAGGAAGCCGTACGCCAGGTCGCCCGCCTGAATTCCCGCGTAGAGGGAGCCCAAGACCGCGGCGACTCCCTTCACTCCCCCCCAAACCGCCCGAAGGGCGTCCTTAGCGCGGGACGGCCGGCGGCGCGGTCCCTTGGGAGAGAGGGGAGCCGGACCTTCCAGCGACGCCCGCCGCGCGCGGGACCGGGCGGTGTGCCCGCGCCCGAGCCGGGACGCCCGCGAGAACCGCGCGCCGGAGGCGTCGATCCCCGCGTGAACGGGACCGGCCGCGCCCCGTTCGCGGCTCGATGCGTTGTCGAACAGCCGCCCAAGACGCGACGCGGAGATGCGCGCACCCGGCCGGCCGACCGCGTTGCGCAAGCGAGCCGCCGTCCGCGTCCGGGAATGATCCCGCGCGGCTTCCTGCCCGCGAGAGGCCGGAGCCATGCCTGCCGTGGGGACCGCCCGAAGGACGGAAGCCTTCAACGACTGGGCCCCGCGAGCAGGGGCGAGCGGGGCGGGCGCTCCCGCGGGAGCCGCGCGAAACGGGCTCACGGCCGGCCCTATCCGGACAGCGTGCATCGAGGGAAGCGAACTCCGCAGAGAAAGCGCCCCGGACCTGACCTGCGCCTGGAGCCCGGATGGCCCGGCGACCGCGCCGGCCGAGAGCCCCGGCCCGGCGACGGGCGATGCCATCCCCGCGCGCGCCGGCAGGACCACGACCTGGGCGTCCGCCTCCCGAGAGAAGACGATGGCCGCCGACAGCGACAGCAGGCTAACGGCCGCGATATTCTGGATCCTGTTGAACCGGCGCCTCATAAAGCGTCCTCCATCATGAGCAGAGGTTCCATTGTATGAACTCCCGGAAAAACCTACATGGGCCCAACGAGGAAGCTCCGGGGGGGCCGTTTGTCCTGCCCGCGATGGGACCAAGGACTCTGTCGTCTCGACGGGCGATTTCATACCATGCGCTCATGCGACCTGCGGCACGCATCATCTCCCCGCTGCTGTGCGCGGCTCTGCTCACCGCCGCCCCCGGCCCCCGGGTCTGGGCCGCCGTCGTCGCCGTACGCGTCGCCGCCGGACACGCCGCGGCGCCCCTTTCCCCGGCGACGCATCTTCTCGACGGAACGAACGCGTTCGGCGCTGACCTGCGCGCCCCTTCCTCCGCCCCCTCTCTGACCCGGAGCCTCCTGCCGGGGCTCGCCGGGCTCCGGACGTCCTCGACCGGGAGAGCCGCGGACCGTCCCGCGGCGCGGTTGGCGATCCCGGCGGGCGCGCTCCCCGCCGCGGCTCAGGCGCCACGGCCCGGAGCGGGGCCGCGGCAAGCCGCCCGAGCAGTCCGTTCCCGGGGATTCGGAGGCCTGCGGGCGAGGGTCCGCACGGCCGGGAGCGAGGCAGCGCCGTTCCTGAAAGCCATATCGTCCGCGCGCGGCACCCCCGGCGGCCTGCACGCGGCGGGCGTCGGCCTGGAGGAGGTCCTCACCGGCAGAAGGACGGCGGCCCGCTCCGCCACCCCGCCCGTCGCCGCCGCACGCTCATCACGCTCGGATTCCCCCCGGCTGCCGCATGTCGAGCTGGATGCCGCGAAGCCCGGCCCCAAGCCGGTTCCGGCCCCCGGGGTCTCCCCCGAACAGCGCAAAGCCTTCCGGTTCTACGCCGCGGGGGTCTCGCTCACGAAGGTCGGCGTCGAGGCGCTCAACCTGGTCGTCCCCATCCTGCTGTTGAGCCAGTACGGCGCCGCGACGTACGTGGGCATGATCTTCATCGCGGCGGACCTCGCCGGGATGCTCGCGGGCTGGGCGAGCGGCCCCCTGATCGACCGGTTCAAGCCCTCCCGGGTTCTGGCGATCACCGCCGGCCTTCAGATGGCGGTGGTCGGCGTGGTCCCCCTCGCGCTCGCGGCCGGTCTGCCGGTGGGCCTGCCCCTGTTCCTGGGCCTCTTCGCCGTGAACGGCGGCCTCTCCGGCGTATTCGACACCGCCCGCCGGGCCGCCATGCCCCGCATCCTCGGCCGGGACGAGGGCGTCTTGCGGGAGCACAACGCGAAGCTCTACATCCTGCGCGAGATCCTCTCCATCGCCGCCGTCGGCGGAGCCGGGCTCTTGCTCCAGCGCCTGGGCGCTTTGACGGCGCTGGCGATGCATCCCGCTTCCTACGCTTTGGTCTTCTACTTCCTGGCCCGCCTGGCGCTGCGCCGCCCGCCGCGAGGAGGGACGGACAGGACGGCGCCCGTCCGAAAAGGGAAAGCGAAGCCCAACGTCGTGGACATCTTTCACGGCGCGCGCGTCGTCTGGCGCGACCCGACGCTCCGCATCGGAGCGCTGGTCAACATCCCGATCATCGCCCCCACAAGCTCTTCCACTCGATACTCGCGGTCGTCTACGCCACGCAGATCCTGGAGAGTCCGGCCCTCGCGGCCGTGCTCCTCATGGCATGGAACGCAGGGGAGCTGGCCGCCGCCATTTTCCTTAGGAAGAACTCCCAGCGGAGCGGCTCGTTCGGCTGGCTCAAATACGCCGCTCTCATGAGCCTGAGCGCGTGGGCCCTGATCGCGTTCCCCAGCATCTATGTGGCCGTGCCGGTCGTATTCATGCTCTCCACGGGCAATATGAGCAGCGAGCTCGGTCTCACCGCCTACTTCCAGTCGGCGGCGAAGGAGGACGAGGTCGGCTCCGTGACGGGCTTCATCTACTCCCTGGCCACCGCGGCCTCCATGGCGGCTATCCTGGCGATGGGATGGGCGTTCGACGCCTTCTCGGCCTCGGCCGGGTTCATGATCCTGGCCGCCGCCATGACGGCCGCCTCGGCGCTGTATTACCTCTCCTCACGCACGCTGGCCAGGGGGAAACGGGGTTCCAAGCGGACTCCCGACCCGCCGGCGGCCGAACCGGGCACGGCCTATGAAGCTTTCGCCCACGCGAGCGGTTCTTCCTAGCGCCCGAGACCTGTAGTCGAATACCCTGATGCAGAAGACGGCGGTCATCGTGAACCCCGCGGCCGGCGCCGGACGCTCCGGCTCGCGTTGGGCCGGACGGCGGAGCTCCCTGCGGGAGGCCTTGGGGGCCTTCGAGGAGCTGCGCACCGAACGGCCCGGACACGGGGCCGAGCTCGCCCGGACGGCGCTGGAAAGCGGCGCGAAGAGGATCATCTCGGTCGGCGGAGACGGGACCTGGCACGAGGTGGTCGCCGGCTACTTCTCCGCGCCGGAAGCCGCGCGCGCGGGCGCCGCCCTCGGCTGCTACCCGACGGGCTCCGGCTGCGACTTCGCGCGCCACCTGCGCTATCCGCGGGAGGAGGACGCCCTCTTGTCGGTGCTCTCGGGGGACAAGACCCGCCTCATCGACTTGGTCCGCGCCACGGTCACCGCGGAAGACGGAGGCACGCTGAGCGTGCCCCTGACCAACATGGCCGCGTTCGGCCTGGGCGGGGACGTCGCGCGGGCCGTCCAACGGACCGGCAAGCGCGCGGGCGGCACCCTTTCCTATTTAATGACGACGGTCGCCCTGCTGCTGCGCTCCCGGGCGCGAGAGTACACGCTCAAGCTGGACGGAAAGCCGCTCCCGGAGCGACGCCTGCACACCGCGATCCTGGCAAACACCTCGTCGACCGGCGGAGGCATGCTGGTCGCTCCGGACGCCGACGCGACGGACGGGCTCTTCGAGGTGATGACCATCGGCGACGTGACCCGCCTTCGGATGCTGCTCGCGATGCGCAAGCTGTACTCCGGAAGACACCTGGAGGAGAAAGGCGTGAGCCTTTATCAAGGGAAACGCCTGGAAGCCAGCCTGCCTACGGGATCGGTCGAGCCGAGCTATCTGAACCTGGACGGGGAGGCCCTCGGCCGCCTTCCCGCGGTATTCGAGATCCTGCCCAGGATAGTGCCGGTGCTCGTCCCATGAAGGCCCGCATCCTGTTCTACGTCACCGGTCACGGCTTCGGCCACGCGACGCGCACCGTCGCCGTCATCGATGCCTTGCGCTGTCTCGGCCCGAAAGAGCTCGGGGCGCACGTACGGACCTCAGCCCCCCACTGGCTCTTCACGGACGACGATCCGGCGACCGTATGCTCCTCGGCGGACCTGGATGTGGGGATGATCCAGAAAAACGGGATCGACACGGACCTTCCCGCCTCCCTGGCGGCGCACCGGCGGCTCGGCGAACGCTGGGACCTCCTGCTCGAGGAGGAGTCCGCCTTCATCAAGAGCGTGGCCCCCTCGGTCGTCGTCGCGGACGTCCCGGCGCTCCCCTGCGCGGCCGCGCGCCGGTGCGGCGTGCCGGCGATCGCCATGTCGAACATGTCCTGGGACTGGATACTCGAGCCTTACGCCGAGGCGGACCCGGCCTGGCGGCCCGTCGTCGAGCGCTACGCCGGGGCCTACGCCGAAGCCACGGCGCTGCTCCGGATGCCGCTCCACGGGGACCTCCCCGCCTTCCGGACCGTCATCGACGTGGGCCTGGTCGTGCGCGAGGCGCGCAGCCCGCGCCGTGAGGTACGCCGCCGCCTCGGCCTGCGGCCCGAAGACCCGCGCCGCATGGTGCTGGTGTCCTTCGGCGGCTTCGGAAGCGGCATCAGGGAGACCACGGCGGGCGAGGACCTCTCGGGATTCTTCTTCGTCGGCTTCGCGCCCAAGCCCTCGGGACTCAAGGCGGAATGGAGGGCCCTGCCGACCCGCACGCCCATGCGCCACATCGACCTCGTCGCGGCCAGCGACGTGATGATCGGCAAGCCCGGGTTCGGGACGGTGGCCGAGGCCCTCGCGCACCGCGTGCGGATGCTGTATCTGGACCGCCCCGGCTACCGGGAGATACCCGCCCTGACGGAAGGCCTCGAGCTCCACGGCTGCGCGCGCCCGATCCCGCGAGAGGATTTCTTCGCGGGCCGCTGGCGCGCGCACCTGGAGGCGTTGCTGGAGATGAAAGACTTCGGGAGCCCGCTGGCCGCCGACGGCGCCGAGGCCATCGCCCGGCACCTGCTTGCGGCCTGAGCTACGCTTCCCCCTCGAACCGCCGGCCGAAGCCGGTCAGGGCGGCGACGAGCATCACCGCGAGCAGCAGCCAGCCGTGGAAGACGTAGGGCCACACCTCGGTGGGGCTCACCACCCGCAGCCACGACATCTCCCCTTTCGCCAAGCCCGAGATCGTGGCGTATCCGATGAGCACGCCGCCGCTCCAGGGGAAGATGTAGCCCAAGGCCGAGCTGACCGCGTCGAGGAAGTTCGCACGGCGGTAGGGGTGCAGGCGGAAGGCCTTGCCGATCTCCCTGACCAGCGGGGCCGCCGCGATCTCGGCCGCGGTATTGACCGTTATGAAGAAGTTGAGACAGGCCACGAAGGCCCATATGGCCACCTCGGCGCGGCGGACCGACCGGCCGACGATCCTGAGCGTGAAGTCCCTGATGGCGCCCATGGCCCCGCCCACCTTCATGATGTGGCTCGCCGAAAGGATGAGGAGTATCAGGACCGCCATATCCACATAGCCGGCGATGCCGTCGACGAGCGCGCCGGTCATGGCCTGCTTCCCCTTGTCGATGGCCGCGATCTCCCCAGCGGCGCAGAGCCCGAAGGCGAGGATCAGGGCCACGGCCGTCGCGATGCCGCACGTGATCGACGTGATGATATGCCTGCCGCTCATCGCCAGGACGATCACCAGCGCGAAAGGCGCCAGCAGGACGAGCCCCTCCGGCCCGACGGAGGCCGCGAACGCCCCCTCCGCTGCCACACCGAGGGCGGCCTGTCCGGACGCGCCGAAGATCACGAACAGGACCAGGGCGGGCAAGGCGGCCGCCGCCGCGTACTTGAAGCGCGAGCGGACCACGCCGGGCACGTCGGTCTCCTGGGTGGCGGCGGACACGATGGTCGTGTCGGAGACCGGAGCCAGGTTGTCCCCGAACGCGGCCCCGGACAGGATCGCCGCGAACAGGACGACGGGCTCCGCGCCCATGATGAGGCCGGCCGGATACATGAGCGTGCAGAAGGCGACCGTGGTGCCGTAGCCGGTCCCCACCGCCGAGGCGAAGAGGGCGGCCAGGAGGAAGGTGAGCCCGACGAATATCCCCCCCCCGACCCCGGCCGTCTCGCTGAGCCACACCAATCCCTCGACCAGCCCGCCCACGCGCAGGACCTGGGCGAACATGCCGGCCCAAAGCCAGCAGACGATGGCGATCACGCCCGTCTTATCCGCCATCCCGGTGAAGATCTCCTCGCAGTAGCCGTACCACCCGCCTCGCGCGAAGATCATCGCCAGCATGATGCCGATGATCACGCCCAGGATGAGCCCCTTCACGTCGGGCGCCCCGGCCAGGCAGACGGTGATCGCCCACACGATGAAGAAGAGCATGGGCAAAGCGGAGACGAACCGTCCCCCGTAGAACCGGATGACCTCGCCGTCGTTCATGCTCATCCCCTCGCTCCCGCGATCAGCGCGATCAACGCCTTCTGCGCGTGGAGCCGGTTCTCGGCCTCGTCGAAGATGGCGGACCGGGGGCCATGAGCCACCTCATGGGTGATCTCATCGCCGTAATGCGCGGGCAGGCAGTGAAGGACGATGGCGTCGGGCTTGGCGAGCCTGAGCAGTTCCGCGTCCACCTGGAAACCCGCGAAGCGCTGGCGGCGCCGCTCGGCCTCGCTCTCCTGGCCCATGGACGCCCAGACGTCGGTGTAGACGACGTCCGCGCCCGAGGCCGCCTCCCGCGGGTCGGTCGACGCCGAAAGCGAGCCGCCGGATCGCGCGCCGGCTTGCTCGGCCCATCGCCTGACCCCTGCGTCGAGCTGGTAGCCCTCCGGGGACGCGACCGTCACGCGCATGCCCAGCGGCACGCCGCCGAAGATCAGGGAGTTGGCCACGTTGTTCCCGTCGCCGATGAAGGCCAGCTTGCAGCCCTCGAGCCGCTTGCCTCGCTCCATGATCGTCTGGAGGTCGGCCAGGGCCTGGCAGGGATGGGTGAAATCGCTCAAGCCGTTGATGACGGGGACATCGGCGTGACGCGCGAGGTCCTCGATGATGTCGTGGCCGAAGACGCGGGCCATGACGACGTCGACCTGGCGCGAGAGGACCTTGGCGATGTCCTCGGTCGTCTCGCGCTTGCCCAGGCCGATGTCGGCGGGCCCCAAGTACATGGCGGAGCCGCCGAGCTGGAACATGCCCGTCTCGAAAGACACCCGCGTGCGCAGAGACGGCTTCTGGAAGATCATGGCCATCATCCTGCCCCGCATGGGGCGGAAGTCCTCCCCGGCCTTGAAGCGCCTCTTCAGGTCCATGGCGGTGCGCAGGATATGGAGGATCTCGGGACCGCTGAAATCCTTCAGGGTCACCATGTCCCGGCCTTGCAGATTCATAAGCAGCTCCCCCTCACGCCTTGCGCGACAGGAAGTCGTCGAGGAGGCGGTCCAGGGCCCGGGTGCCGGACTCGTCCACCTCGTAGGTGACGCGCAGCAGGCGCTTCTCGGTCTTGAGCATCCAGCCGAGGTCGAAAGGGGTGCCGACGAGCACCAGGTCGCAGGCGGTCTTGTTGATGGTATGGTTGAGCTCCCGCACCTGGGTCTCGCTGTAGCCCATCGCGGGGAGGACCTCTTTGAGGTGCGGATACTTCGCGAACACCTTCTTGATGGAGCCGATCGCCATGGGCCTGGGGTCCACGATCTGCGCCGCGCCGTGGCGCCGCGCGGCGACGTGGGCGGCCCCGTAGCTCATGTTGCCGTGGGTCAACGTGGGCCCGTCCTCGATGAGCAGGACCCTCTTGCCCCGGATCGCCTCGGCGTCCGTGACGCTCACCTTCGAGTCGGCCAGGATCAGCCGCGCTCCGGGGTTGAGGCGCCGGACGTTCGCCGTAACCTCCTCGATCGCCCAGAAGCTCGCCGAGCCGATCTTGTTCACGATGACCACGTCGGCCCTCCGGAGGTTGGTCTCCCCAGGGTGGTAGCGGACCTCGTGGCCCGGCCGCAGGGGGTCCACCAGCACGATGTGCAGGTCGGGCCGGTAGAACGGGACATCGTTGTTTCCCCCGTCCCAGAGGATGATGTCCGCCTCGCGCTCCGCGGCCCTGAGGATCTGCTCGTAGTCCACGCCCGCGTAGACCAGGTTCCCCTGCTGGATGTGGGTCTCGTACTCCTCGCGCTCCTCGATGGTGCAGTGATGCTTGTCCACGTCGTCGAGGGTGGCGAACCGCTGGCAGCGCTGCGCGTTCAGGTCCTTCCCGTAGGGCATGGGATGACGGATGACCACGACGGACTTGCCCTTCTCGCGCAGCAGCTTCGCCACCCGCCTCGAGGTCTGGCTCTTCCCGCAGCCGGTGCGGACGGCGCAGATCGATATCACGGGCTTGCTGGACTCGATCATGGTGTGCCCGGCGCCCAAGAGCCGGAAATCCGCGCCGGCCGCGTTGACTATAGAGGCCCTGTGCATCACCTCATCGTAGGACACGTCGCTGTAAGCGAAGACGACCTCGTCGACGCCGTGCCGCTGGATGAGGGAGGTCAGCTTGGACTCGTCGTAGATCGGGATGCCCGCCGGATAGCGAGAGCCGGCCAGCTCCTTGGGGTAAGTCCTGCCCGCGATGTTGGGGATCTGGAACGCGGTGAAGGCCACTACGCGGAAGTCGGGATTGTCGCGGAAGAACACGTTGAAGTTGTGGAAGTCCCGGCCCGCCGCCCCCATGATGATGACCTTCTTGACGCTGGACATGACCACCTCGAAGCTACCTTGGCTTGCCGGCCCCGCGCGACAGGGTCCCGGCGCTATCGCATGGGATAAGATGCAAAATTATGGAGGGCCGAGCCAGCCGCCCCCCCACGGGGGGCGGCTTAAGTAGGGGGGCGATGGCTCGACCCCCTCCTACTTCCGCGCCCCTCCCCGTGGGGGAGGGACGCGCACAACGGTTGACCGGCCGGGCCGAATCGTGTCGACTATAGCCGTCAGGAGGATGCGCCCATGAAGATACTCAGCGAGACCGTGCATGTGCGGACCAAGGGCCAGGGGGAGATGATCGACCTGACCGGGCGCGTCCGTAGCCGCCTCGAGGCCTCGGGCCTCGGGGAGGGCCAGGTCACGATCTTCGTCGTCGGGTCCACGGCCGGCGTCACCACCATCGAGTTCGAGCCCGGCCTCGTCCGGGACATGGTTGAGCTCTACGAAAAGCTGGCCCCGGCCGGCCAGGACTACGCGCACCACGCCACCTGGGGCGACGACAACGGCTCGAGCCACGTCCGCGCCGCCCTCCAGGGCCCGTCGCTCACGGTCCCCTTCGCGGACGGCGCGATGCTCCTCGGCACGTGGCAGCAGATCGTCCTCGAGGAGTTCGACACGAGGCCCCGCGAGCGCAGGGTCGTGCTCCAGTTCATCGGCAGCACGCGCGCCGAGCGGTAAGCGCCGCCGGGCAAGCCTGCGGCGCCGACGCCGATTTGACCTCCGCCGTCGCAAGAAGTTAGACTTTATCCCATGTCGGTCGCGCTGAAATTCGCCTACGTGCTGCTGGCGGCGGCTCTGCTTTGGGGCGCGCTGCGCTGGTTCGAGCGCGTCAACCTTTACTTCCCCACCCGCCAGCACGAGATCCATCCGGGCACCTACGGCCTCCCCTACGAGGACGTCCTGTTCCAGGCCGGCGACGGGGTACCCCTGCACGGCTGGTATCTGGACGCCGGACGGCCGCGGCCCTCGAACATGTTCGTGGACGAGCCGCCGCTGCCCGAGCTGCGCCGGCTGAGCTCGGCCGCCGACAAGGCCCCGGTCATCCTCTTCTTCCACGGCAATGGGGGCAACATCAGCCACCGGGTCCAGAAGCTGCGCATATTCCGCCAGATGGGTCTTTCGGTATTCATATTCGACTATCGCGGCTACGGCAAGAGCCGAGGCCGGCCTTCCGAGGCCGGGACCTACCGGGACGGGCGCGCCGCGGCCGAGACCCTCGTCCGCGACTACGGAGTCGAGCCGGGCAGGATCGTCTACTACGGGGAATCGCTCGGTTGCGCCGTGGCCGTCGAGACGGCCCTGAGCCTCCCGCCCCGCGCCGTCATCCTCGACAGCGCCTTCACCTCCACGGCGGACATGGGCCGGCTGATCCTCCCCTTCCTGCCGGTCCGCTGGATCATCCGCTTCCGCTACGACAGCCTGTCGAAGATCGGGCGCCTGCAAGCTCCGCTCCTGGCCATGCACAGCCCGGACGACGACATCGTGCCCTTCGCCATGGGCCAGCGGCTCTACCATGCCGCCCCGGAGCCGAAGCGGTTCATCGAGACCCGCGGAAACCACAACGACGGTTTCCTGGATACCCCGTATTGGGGAGCGGGAATCCGAGACTTCCTGGAGGCGCTGTGAGCGGGACCCGGGCGTTGAAGGCTTCCGCCCCGCCTGCGGCCGCCTGGCTCGTCTGGCTCATCATCCCGGCTCTCTCCGGCTGCACGCCGCTTCCCAAGCAGGAAGGCCGCGTCATACCCCTGCTGCAGACCATCGAGGGCCGCCTCCCGGGCTCTCGGGTCGAATATCTCGCCCCGGGGGTCGTCTACGCGCGATGGCAGGCGGAAAGCCGCGAGTACGCGCACGTGATCGCCATAGACCTCCGGCGCAAGGACCTATACGTCAAGCCGCTGCTCGGTCATGACCGCATCGACGGCGGCCCGGCCGCCCGCGAGGCCCTCGACGGGATGGCTCGACGATCGGGAGCCCTCGTGGCCCTCGGCGCCGGCCATCCATCGAATCGGATGAACGTGCGGGGCCTGACGATCATCGACGGAAACGTCCATCTGGCTCCCGATCCTCCGGAGGTGCCCGCGGTGATCATCGGACGGGACAACCGCGTGTGGATTGGCCGCATGCATCCCGGGAGCGATCCGGAGCCGGACTACTTCCAGGCGATCGGAGGACTCCGTTCGCTCGCCGGGGGCGGATCCGCGGATCAGCCCGCCGCCCAAGGCGGAGAAACGGCCGACGCCGCCGCCGAAAGCCCCCCGGGCTGGACCGCCCTTTGCCTGTCCAGCGCCCGGACCACCATGAACTGGATATACGTCGAGAACCCCCGCAGCGTGCTCGCGGGCAAGCCCCGACAGACGCCGGAGCGACTGACCGAGCGCCTGGAATGCGGACAAACGATCATCATGGGGGAGGGGTATCTCGCAGGCATGGCTCTGCGCGACAAGATGGCGGGGTCCGTCTTGAGCGATACGTGGTCCCAGATGTCGCTCGACGACGAAGAGCGCGAACCTCCGGAAGCCCGCTTCGGCAGCGCCTTGGGGTTGTTCAGGCTCGGCGCGCGTCGCCCCCGGACTCGGCACGGCGGACGTTGAAATCGGCCGCCCACTAGCTCATTCTTGGAGGACAAACATGGAACTCGGCAACGCATTCACCGCATTCTGGTGGGGCATCATCAGCGCGGTCTCCCTGCCGCTGGGCGCCCTTCTGGGCTTATGGATCCGTCCCTCGAACAAATGGACCTCGAGCCTCATGTCCTTCGGAGCGGGAGCGCTCCTCGCCGCGCTCACGCTGGAGCTGGTCGCCGAGAGCCTGCACACCGCCGGCTTCTGGCCGCTCGGCTTCGGGTGCGTCGCGGGAGCCCTCCTCTTCATGGGCCTCAACGGCATGCTCAACGGCCACGGGGGCTTCCTGCGCAAGCTCTCGACCACCGTCAGCCATCTCACGCACGTCAAGCGGCGGCGGGCGGAATCCCTCCTGGAAAAATGCTCGCGCATCGCCCTGCTGCGCGCCCTGCCTCCGGGGGAGATGCAGGCCCTGCTTCCGGCCCTGCGCCGAGCCTCGTTTCCGAAGGGGGCGACGATCTTCCGCAAAGGCGACAAGGGAGACCGCCTATACCTGCTCGATAGCGGCGAGGTCGAGATCGTCCGGGGCCACCGCCAGGGGGACACGAAGATCGCGCGGCTGGGAGAGGGCGACGCATTCGGCGAGATGGCCCTGCTGACCGGAGAGCCGCGGACCGCCACCGTCCGGGCCATGCAGGACGTGACCGCCTGGGTCCTGGACAAGGAGCATTTCGACCGCCTGTTGGTGGTCTCGCCCGCTCTGAAGAGCGCGGTCACGGACCTGACCCGCAAGCGCAGAGAGGCGCTCGAGCGGCTCGCGGCCGACGATTCCGAAGCGGCGTCGCGCACATGGGCGAACGTGGCGAAGGCGAGCATCAGCCATGCCTCGGTGTCCCCGACCCCGGCCGATATCGTGGAGGCCCATTCCGAAGCCGGCGGCGGCGCGGCCTTGGCGATCTGGCTCGGCATCCTCCTCGACGGGATCCCGGAGTCTCTCGTGATCGGGGGCTCGATGATCGGGAGCGGAACGGTGAGCCTGTCTCTGATCGCTGGCGTGTTCCTGGCGAACTTCCCCGAAGCCCTCTCGTCGGCCGTGGGGATGAAGCAGCAGGGCTACACCACGGCGAAGATCGTCTGGATGTGGCTGTCGTTGGCGATTTTGACCGGCATCGGCGCCTTCATCGGCAACCTGACCTTCGGTTACCTGACGCCGACGATCGCCGTCTTTGTCGGAGGGCTGGCCGCCGGCGCCATGCTCGCCATGATCGCGGAAACCATGCTTCCCGAGGCCGCCGAGCAGAGAGGCCCCGCCAACGGCCTCATGACCGTCCTCGGATTCCTGGCCGCCGTCTTCGTCGGGACCTTCAAGACGGGCGGGCATTGATGCGCGCCCCTCCCCCACGGGGAGGGGCGCGCATGTGGGAGGGGGGCGCTGTCCGTCGTAGAGGAGGGACGCCCTGCGGTGGGGGCGCCTTGAGGCGTCGTGCCGGCGGGGTCGGGGATGCGGGAACGGCCGCACGGCGAAGGGCAACGACGAGCCCCCTCTCGCTTGCGCATCCCTCCCCGCGGGGGAGGGATGCGTTATTCAGCGCGCCGAGGCCTCCTGATTGAAGTAGTCGGCGAAGTACTGGACGTACCTTTCCTCGCTGAAGACCTCCCCGAGGACCCCGACGAAGTCCGAGAGGCTGACCATTCCCACCGGCCGGCCGTCCTTGGTGATGGGTACGTGCCGGAACCGGCGCCGGGCGAGCACGGCGAAGACGCGCTCAAGAGGCTCCGACGACTCGACGGTCACTGGGGCGGCCGTCATGACCCGGGACACCGGAATCTGCTGGGGGTCCACCGCCTCGGCCACCACCCGGTTGACCAAATCTCGCTCGCTGAAGATGCCGGCGATCTTTCCGCCTTCGGCCACCACCACGCATCCGATATGCTTGCGGCGCATCAACCGCGCCACCTCAAGGATGGGCTCGGACGGGGCGACGGTCACAACTTCGCGGACCAACAGCTCAGCGGTATAAGCCACGGGGACCTCCCTGCCGCCGCTCTCCGACGGCATCCCATTGTAACAAATTCCGCCTCCCGGCCCCGGGCCCGAAAATGCTTCACGGTCATTGAAAAGTAAGCGCCCCGCTGCTAAACTAACTGCGTCCGGAGGACCACGCGTGCCGGAGATAACCGGGGACAAAGCGGAGCTCAAACGCA
This sequence comes from Elusimicrobiota bacterium, assembly GCA_043819795.1. Classification (GTDB taxonomy): domain Bacteria; phylum Elusimicrobiota; class Elusimicrobia; order UBA1565; family UBA1565; genus JBDREN01. Next base: position 6,619 of record JBDREN010000219.1, on the reverse strand, counting down.
GGCAGGACGCGGTCGGGGTTTTTGTCGGGTCCCTCGTCAAGGGATCCAGGACGATCTCCCTCTACCACGCCGGGCATTCCGTCATCCCGCAGGTGGTGGGACGCGTGAACCAGCTGCTGCGCGCCGCCATCGGGGAGGAGCCCAACCTCATGCTGGAGGTCAAGGCTAAGTCAGTATTATTCGAGGAGGGCCCTCTCAACGAGACTCCCGAGGTCGTGTCGCTGGCCGCCTCCCTGCACACGCTGGGCATCGGGCAGGTGCTGTTCACCAACCGCCTCACCGACGAGGGGATGACTCAGTTCATGGGCATCTTGGTGTGGAAACCGGACGAGAAGCGCACACTGACCGACCTGCAGAAGGCCATCCAGGAACTGCGCATCGACGGGATGCAGCTGGTCAGCATCATGAGCTTCGTCGTCACCGGGGAGCAGGACGAGGCGCAGCAAGAGCCGGGAAAGCTCTCGGAAGAACAGATCACGGCCTTCACGTCCGCCAAGACGCTGCCCGATTTCCTGCACCTCCTGGCCAAGCAGAACGAGCCGCTGACATCCAAGGACGCGGAATCCATCTCGACCCTCCTGGACCAGGTGCTGTACCACGACATCTCCCTGGAGCAGTTCCTGGGCAGCATGCCCTGGTCCTTCTACGACCCCCGGATCCGCGCCTGCTGGGACCGCTTCCAGCGCGACCTCGGCGGCCGCAAGAAATGGGACCGCCACGCGCTCGCATCGCAGCTCACGACTTTCGACGCGAACGATCTGGCCGCCCTGCAGGAGCGTCAGAGCCACGAGGCCAAGGCGGCGTTCCGATACGCTCTCTCGGAGGTGCACGCGATCCTGGCCAAACCCGCCGGGGACAAGCAGCCGAAATTCGCCCTGTACGCCTACGCGCGGCTGCTGGCGGACCTGGGACGCACGGGCAACCTGCCCCCCCTTCTGAAGGAATACGAGATGTGGCACCGGTTGGCGTCCGACCCCAAATGGGGCTCCTACCTGGCGATCCTGAAGACCTACGTCCAGGACAAAGTCCCGACCCCCGCTTTAGCCCAGAGCATGGCGGCCCATCTGGGCGCCGTCGAGCCCGGCAGCGAGGCGCTCCAAGAGCTTCACGACTTCGTCCTGACGGTAGGGAGGAAGATCGTGCCGCTGCTTCTCGACGAGATCCGCCGGGCCGCGGACAAGCAGCTCCGCAAGAAGCTCTCCAGCCTCTTGGCGGCCGTGTCCCGTCCGTTCGGGCCCAAGGCCCTCATCGACGCGCTCGGCGACGAGGACTACTTCCTGGTGGTGGAAGTGATCGGGATCCTCGATGAGATGCACTACGGGGAGATCGTGAAGCACGTCGCGCCGCTGCTTCGCCACCAGCACCCGAAGGTCCGCGGGGCGGCCGTGCGCGCGGCGGGACGCGCCGGCGGGCCCGACGCCGTGGAGGCCTTGGCCTCGTTCATCGCCTCCGGCCGGTACCCCGAGGAGGCCAAGCTGGCGGTCACGGCCCTCTCGCTGATCGGCGAACCCGATGTCGACGCGAGACTCATCGACTCCTACCACCAGAACCAGGAGCACCAGATCCGGCTGGCCGTCGTCACGGCCCTCGGACGCCTGCCGAGCGCTCTGACTCGCGACTTCCTCGAGGGCGTGGCCCGGCGGACCTGGCGCGAGTGGCTCAACGTGTGGCGCGAGTGGATTCCCGGGGCGAAGAAGAGCCTCCGGCTGGCGGCCCTCGCTTCGCTCAACCAGATAGAGGAGGAATCCCCATCCCATGGCGCGTCGCGCTAGGAAGTCCCGGGCGGGACTGGAGCGCTGGAAGCAGCTGATCGCCTGCCTCCGGGACATGAACTTCGCCTTCAACAACGTTCGCCTCTACCCCCCGACCCACAAAGAGGTGACGGCGGTGATCTCCAAGCTGCACGCAGGCCTCTCCCCCGTGCTTGACGAGACCGACGACGTGGGCTTCGGCTTCATGGACGAGATGCTCTACGTCGAAGGGGCGATATCCATCGAGGAGACGGCCAACAACCAGATGCTGGTCGACCGGTTCGCGAAATGCCGGGTGAAGTACCTGACGATCATGAAGGGGGTCACCCAGCAGGATTTGACGGAGTTCTTCAAGCTGATGAACGCGGAAGCCAACAAGCCGTCCATGGAGCCTCCCGGGGAGATCCTGGCGCGCAACGGCGTCCGCACCATCCATGTCGTGGAGGCGGAGGTCGACGACGTCGCCAGCAAGTCGAAGATGGTGCGCCGGCGGACCCTGCTCGACTGGTACGAGAAGGCCGTCGCCACGCTGAAATCCACCGACGAGGAGCTGCTCGGCGGCCCCAACGCGGACCTCAAGCCGCTCTACCGCCTGGCCGACGACCTGATGGCGACCATCCGCACGAAGGGATACGAGCCGTTCCTGCTCCTGCCGCTGCTGGGCCGCGGGATGCAGCCGCACGTCGCCCACAGCGTGAACGTGGCCATCCTGAGCTGCGCTCTGGGAGAGCTCTACGGGCTCAACTCCGGGCAGATCCAGACCTTGTGCGTGGGCGCCTTCCTGCACGACCTGGGGCGCAGCACGATCCCGCTGGAATGGACCGAGAACCCGAGCCCCCTGGGCCTCTTCGAGCGGGCCGCCGTCAGCCAGCACCGGACCTGGGGCTTCCTCCTTCTGGCCCGCAACGACGATATCCCGACCCAGATCCCCCTGCTCGCCGCCCACCACCACGAGAAGCCGGGGCCCGCGGGAGCGGCGGCGGCCGAGGACGGCTACACCCCCGACATCCTCCACAAGATCCTCAATCTCGCCGACACCTACGACCTGGCCAACTTCAGCGACCGCTGGTACTGGAGGAAGCACCGGCAGGACCGCGTCCTGAAGAGCATCCTCCGCCACCGGGGCCGCTGGTACGACCCGACGCTGGCGAAGCTGCTGGTCCAGCTGGTGGGCCTCTATCCGGTCGGGACGCTGGTGCGCCTCGACGACGGACAGCGCGGCGTCGTGGTCCGCGCCAACGCCGCCAACGTCGCCAGGCCCCAGGTGTACCTCTTCGAGGCCAAAAGCCCTCCGCCCGATGAGGCGGCGCCGTCGGCCCCTTCGCAGGCGGCCGACGGGGAGCAGGACGCCCCCCCCGTGATCGTAGACCTGATGCGGCTGGAGGACAACGGGCTTGGGTTCGCGCGCTCCATCCGCTCGACGCTCAGCGAAGGCCCCGGGCTGGACGCCATGGAGATCGTGGCGAAGAAAAAGGAATACCTACTGAGCTTCAACCTCTAATATAGTATACTCTCCGCATGCCCGAACCCTGGGACGACCCCGGCGAAGAGATCCGCGACCTGCTAAACAACATCTCGAGCCGGTTCAAGCATGGCGCCGGCATTCAGAAGAAATTCCTATTGCCCATCGTGCTCGCCGTCATCGGGGCCTTCGCGCTCCTGAGCTCCACCTATACGGTGGAGCCCCAAGAGAAGGCCGTCATCCTGCGCTTCGGACGCTACGTCTCGACCACGCCCCCGGGGCTCCACTTCAAGCTCCCCTTCGGGATCGACCAGGCCATCAAGGTCCCGACCGAGCGGGTGCTCCAGGAGGAGTTCGGCTTCCGTTCGACGGGCCAGAAGGGCACCCGGAGCGCCTATGAGGAAAAGGCCTTCGACGAGGAGTCTTTGATGCTCACCGGCGACCTCAACGTCGCCGACGTGGAGTGGATCGTCCAGTACAAGATCGCCGAGCCGCGCAAGTTCCTCTTCAACACGCGCAACGTGAAGAAGAACCTGCGCGACGTCTCGCAGTCGGTCCTGCGCCGCGTGGTCGGCGACCGTACGGTCAGCTCGGTCCTGACGGTCGGGCGCGTGGAGATCGCCGAGGAGGCCCATCGCCTCATGCAGGAGGTGCTCGACCACTACGACATGGGCGTACGCATCATCACGCTGAAGCTGCAGGACGTCAACCCGCCCGAGTCGGTCCGGCCGGCCTTCAACGAAGTGAACGCGGCCAAGCAGGAGCAGGAGAAGGTGATCAACCAGGCCGAGCGGGAGTACAACAAGGTGATCCCCGAGGCCCGCGGCAAGGCGGAGCGCACCATCCGCGACGCGGAGGGCGAGGCCGCGGGCGTCGTGAACAGGGCGAAGGGCGACGCCGCGCGGTTCCGCGACGTGCTCAGGGCCTACCGGACCGCGCCGCGCGTCACCCGCACGCGCCTCCACCTCGAGACCCTCGAGACGATCTACAGCCGGTTCAAGGAAATGATCATCGTCGACAAGGGCGTCAAGGGGCTTCTGCCGGTATTCGACTCCGCTCAGGGAGGGAAGGCTCGATGAGCGGCCGCGGACTTCCGATCCTGATCGCCGTGGCGCTGGGGCTGTTCTTTTTTCGGGCCTCGGCCTACCGGGTCTCGGAGTGGGAGCAGAGCATCATCACCCAGTTCGGCCGCACGGTCGGCGAGCCCGTCACCCAGGCCGGCCTCCACTTCAAGATGCCGTTCATCCAGAAGATCCACCGCCTGGACAAACGCATCCTCAACTGGGACGGATATCCGAACCAGATCCCGACCAAGGACAAGAAGTACATCTGGGTAGACACGACCGCCCGTTGGCGCATCGTGGACCCGCTCCTTTTCATCCAGACGGTGCGCGACGAGGACGGGGCGCGCTCGCGTCTCGACGGGATCCTGGACTCCGTCACGCGCGACGTATTCTCCAACAACAACCTCGTCGAGGCGGTGCGCAACAGCAACGCGATCCTCGATGTCGTCCGCGCCCAGCAGATCCGGTCCGATAAGGGCGAGCTCTCCGACGAGCAGGAGGAGGTCGTCGGCGAGATCGAGCCGATCTTGGTCGGCCGCGAGCAGCTCAGCGCCCGGATCATAGAGAAGGCGAGGGCCGGCCTCAAGGAGTTCGGCATCGAGATCATCGACGTCCAGCTGCGCCGGATCGTCTACGAGAAGAGCGTGGAGAACAAGGTGTTCGAGCGCATGGTCTCCGAGCGCCAGCGCATCGCCGAGCGGATCCGCTCCGTCGGCAAGGGCGAGCAGGCGAAGATCGAGGGCAAGATCAAGAAAGACCTGCAGGTGATCGAATCGGAGGCCTACCGCACGGCCCGAAAGATCCGCGGCAAGGCCGAGGCCATCGGCATCTACGCGGGGGCGATGAACGCCGACCCGGATTTCTACGAGTTCGTCCGCACCCTCGAGGCCTACGAGAAGGCCCTCCCCGAGGACACGAAGCTCATCCTGTCGACCGACAACAAGTTCCTGGAGCTGCTTCGCACGAAGTAGCGCCCCCGCCGGGAGCCCTTCCCGCGGACGATATTCCGAAGGCCTCGATGATGCCGCGCATCTCGGAGGTGCTCCGCGCCGCGCAGACGTCCCGCCGGAAGGCGACGGCCCCGGGAAGCCCCGCGAAATACCAGCAGGCGATCCGGCGCATGTGCAGAAGGGCCCGACACTCCCCCCCGAACCGGACCTCCAACTCCAGGTGCCTGAGCAGCGTCCGGCGACGGTCATCCCGGGTCGGCTCGCGCCGCGCTCCGGGCTCGCCCTTCAGCGCGGACTCGACGTCCTTGTATATCCAGGGGTTGCCGAGGGCTCCCCGGCCAAGCATGACGGCGTCGCAGCGGCTGACCTCGACCAGGCGCTTGGCGTCCGATCCGCTCATGACGTCGCCGTTGCCGATGACGGGGATCGAAAGCGCCCGCTTCACGCGGCCGATGGCCGAGTAGTCCGCTCCGACCTTGTAACCCTGCTCGCGGGTGCGGCCATGGACGGTGACGGCGCAGATCCCGGCCGCCTCGGCGCGCTTGCCGATCTCGACGGCCTCCACGCCGCTGGGATCGGCGAAGCCGAGACGCATCTTCACGGTGACGGGGATGCGCTTGACGGCCTTCATGACCTCGATGAAGATGCGGCCCGCCGCCTCGGGGCGGGTCAGGAGGGCCGAGCCGGCTCCGCCCCCCCCTTGGGTGATCTTTGGCGCCGGGCAGCCGAGGTTGAGGTCGAGCACGTCGAAGCCCATCTCCTCGATGCGCGCGGCCGCCGCCGCCATGCGAGCGGGGTCGGCGCCCACGAGCTGTGCCCCGAGCGGACGGTCCCCGGGCGCGGTCTTCAGAAGCTCCAGCGTCTTCCTGTTGTCATAAACCAACGCATGGGCCGAGACCATCTCCGCGAAGGCGAGCTCCATCCCCATCTCGCGGGCGAGGAGGCGGAACGCGAGGTCGGTGCAGGCGGCCATCGGGGACTGGATGACCCCGGTGCGCAAGGTGAGGCCCTTGAGCTTCAGCTCCATTGCCCCAATATTATAACAATACCGTGGGAAGCGCGGCTTGCCGACGAGGGGGCCCGGGCCACCGGGGCGTAGGCTGCCCGGCATACGCATACACCCGGGCGACGAGCCCGAGCGCGCGCCGAAAGCGATCTTCGGCGCGGCCGTACTCGCGTAATACTTGCGAGTGCTACTTGAAACGGCGCGCGCGCCCACGCTGGGCCGGGACTGCGACAGGACCCCGAGCCCGCTAGCAGCCCGTGGCAAAAGTATTTCGGATGGCGAAATCGCCTGGAGCGAGCCGAGCCAAGGCGCGACGAGGGAGCATCCCTCGACGGGATGTGACCGAGGAGCAACGCAGGCGCAGGCCGCTTCCAGGCGATTGCAGG
>JBDREN010000218.1:0-101092 GCA_043819795.1 Elusimicrobiota bacterium | reverse complement strand
CATGCGCTCGAGCGCGCGGCGCGCCTTGGCGGCGGTCTCCGGCTTGACGGAGACGCGGTGGTGGGGCTTCGGGTCCTCGAGCGTCTCGAGCACGCGCTCGAGGGTGATCGCCTTCATATAAGGACAGAGCCGGCACATCGGGATGAAGCGCTTGTCCGGCATCTCGCCGCGAGCAAGCTCCCCCAGGCCGCATTCGGTGACCAGCATGAAGAACGGGGCCTTCGTCCCCCTGACGTAGCGCATCATGTCGCCCGTCCCGCCGACGAAATCCACCAACCCGACCAGAGCCGGGCTGCACTCGGAGTGGGCGAGGATCCTCACGCCGGGATAGGTCTTCCGGTAGAAGGCGACCGAGTCCGAATCGAAACTCTCGTGGACGACGCACTTGCCGTCCCAGACGATCAGCTCCGATCCCACTTTCTTCCCCAGCTCGCGGGCGAGGTTGCGGCCCATCCAAGCGTCCGGAAGGAAGATCAAGCGCTTGTGCCGCTCGTACATCCGGCGAAGGATCTTCGCCGCGTTCGCGCTCGTCACGATGACGTCGCTCTCGGCCTTCACCTCTGCGGCGGTGTTGATGTAGGTGACGACCGGCAGCCCCGGATGTCGCTTCTTGAGCGCGCGGACGTCGCTCTCCGTGATCGAGTCGGCCAGAGAGCAGCCGGCCTCCTTCGCCGGCAGAAAGACCTCCTTGTCGGGATTGAGGATCTTCGCGGTCTCGGCCATGAAACGCACGCCGCAGAAGACGATCCTCTCCGCGTCCACCCCCGCGCAGGACTTGGCGAGCTTGTACGAGTCGCCGACGAAGTCGGCGATCCCGGCCAGGATCTCGGCGCGCTGGTAGACGTGGGCCGGGATCACGGCCTTCTTCTCCTTCTTGAGCCGGTTGACGCGCAACGTCAGGGCGGCGAGGCCCTCGAGCTCCATCTCGCTGTAGCCCAGGGCCGAGAGGCCCCTGGCGGCCAAGCGGTCGACCTCGGCCTCGATCTGCCGGCCGCTGGGACGCGGCGAGCGCCGGGTCATGCCCCTTCCTCCCGACGACGCAGTTCGGGGTCGTGTAGGAGGACTAACTCCCCGTCCCTCGTCTGCCGCACAGCGCACTCGAGCTCGGCGGCGCCCATCTCGAGCGCGGCGCGGAAGGCGGCCAGCGTGTTCTCCGGCCGGCGCCCGGACGCCCCCCGGTGCGCGATGAGCCTCATGAGGAGCCCCCCAGCACCCGTAGCCTCGGCTCGATCCGGGAGAAGACGTCCTCCGGGAGGCGGACGCCGAGATTATCCTGGTGGCCCGTGCGCGGTCCATGAAAATCGGAGCCCCCCGTGGGCATCAGTCCGTAACGCTTGGCCGTCTCGAGATAGCGCTGGACCTGGGGGCGTGTGTGCGTCACGTAGTATGCCTCGATCCCCTCGAGCCCCGCGTCGACCCACGGGCCGAGAGGAAAGTCTCTCCCCAGGAGGCCGGGATGCGCGAGCACAGCGAAGCCCCCGACCTCCCGGATCAGAGCGATGGCCTCCTCCACGGTCGGGCCCATCGGCTCCACGTACGCCGCCGCCCCCCGCCCCAGATACCTCCGAAACGCCTCCGCTCGCGAGCGCACGACACCCTTGCGGCGGAGGGCGTCGGCCACGTGCGGACGCCCGATCGCCTCCCGGGAAAGGCCGACGACCTCCTCCAGCCGCAGATCGACGCCCAGCTCGCCCAGTCGTCCGATGATGCCCTCGGCACGCCGCAGACGCCGGCCGCAGAACTCCTCGAGGCTCTCCCGGAGGCGTCCGGACGAGGGGTCGACCCCGTAGCCGAGGATGTGGACGTTGTCCCCTTCGCGGGTGTTGATCTCGACGCCGCAGGCGAAGCGCTGCCCCAAACGCAAGGCCTCGCCGCGCGCCTCCTCGAAGCCCGAGACAGTGTCGTGGTCGGTCAGGACGAGGGTCTCTATCCCCTGCCGGCGGGCCCGGCGGACGACCTCGGCGGGAGACACGGTCCCGTCCGAGCGATTGGAATGGGTGTGGAGGTCAACGAACCGGGACACGCGCGACCTCTAGCCAACAGCTGTTGCTCGACATCGATTCTCCGTCGGCCTCCCTGGAGGTCCCAAGTCGGCCCTTCGCCCGCTTTTTCCGATGCGCATGGTATAGAATACCGGACGTTTGCGCAAGGTCCCGCATTATTCGTACGATCGAGACGCCATGAGGATATACACCCGGAGCGGCGACAAAGGGAAGACCGGACTGCGCGGCGGACGGCGGGTCAGGAAGGACGATCCGGGCATCGTGGTCCTCGGAGAGCTGGACGAGCTGAGCTCGGCGATCGGGGCCGCGCTCAGCGTGCTGCCGCGCCGCCGGACCTTCCGGTCGCTGAGCACGGACCTCGCCCGGGTCCAGGCCGATCTCCTGCGCCTCGGCGCCGTGCTCGCTCTCCCGCAGGCACGACGCGCCGCCGCGGCCTTCCCGGAGGACGCGGCCGCGTGGCTCGAGGCGGAGATCGACCGCATGGCCTCCGGCCTCGAGCCCGCGCATCGGTTCATCCTGCCGGGCGGGGCCGCGCCGGGCGCCTTCTTGCACATGGCGCGGGCCGTATGCCGCCGGGCGGAACGCGCCGCGTGCGCGCCGGGGTCCGGAGGCGCGCCGCCGGGAGCGCTCGCCTATCTCAACCGCCTCTCGGACTACCTGTTCACGGCCGCCCGATGGGCCAACCGGAAACTGAAAACGCGCGAGATATTATGGGCGGAGTCCCCCTGACGCGCCGCGATTCGTCCGGTTGAAAAAACGCGACCCTTCTGATATTCTATTGGCTATGTTGCTCGATCCGATCCACAGCGTCGTCAATTTCCCTTTCTACCGTGGCGTGCCCCGCAAGACCTTCCCGGCCGCCATCCGGTACGTCGCTTTCCTCGGGCTCCTCTTTTCGCTCGGCGTCGCGTTCGCGATCTTCGTCCACGCCCGTCCCCGCATCAACTCGGCCATCGATTGGGCCGCCACGTCCATCCCGAAGCTCACCATCGCCGAGGGCAGGCTCTGGAGCTCCGCGCGGGGTCCCGTCGAGGTGCGGCACCCGGAGTTCCCGCAGTTGGCCATCGTCATCGACTCCGCCCGCACCGAGGCGGTCACGCCGGCGGAGATGGAGCGCAGGAAGATCTTCGTCTACCTGACACAGAACGCGGTCTATGTCCTCAACAACCAGCGCCTGGAGGCCCACGACTTTTCGAAGACCGAGGAGCCCCAAATCATCGACGGCGAGCTCTTCCGGCGCTACGGCAAGGCCATGACCATGGTCCTCTATCCCGTCGCCCTCGTGAGCACCTGGCTGTTCTTTCTGATCTGGAAGCCCGCCGCCGCGCTCTTCTACTCCCTTATGGCGCTGCTGATCAACGCATTCATGAACGGGGGCCTCGAGTTTCCGGAGCTCTACAAGATCGCTCTCTACGCCCAGACGCCCGTTGTCGCCCTGCAGTTGGTTTGGATCTCTCTTCCCACCCAGGTCCCGCTTTTCAGCAGCCAGGCACTAGTGGTCGCACTCCTGATCGTCGGAGTCTATCTGTGGCAAGCCATACGCCAGAACATCCTCCCGCAGGAGCCTCCGGTCGCCGTCTAAAGACGACCTCCGCGATTCTGCTCGCGGCGGCCGTCTGCCTCGCCATGGGCTGCGCGCGCTCCGCGCATACCTTTCACCTCTCCGGCAGCATCACGGCCTCGCCGCGCATCCAGAAACGCACGGAGAGGCCGAACACAGTGCTCTTCATAGTCGCCACAAACAACGGGGGGGTGCCCGTGGCCGTCGCCCGCATCATCAACCCGAAGCTGCCGCTGCACTACCGGATGGGCGAGGAGGACCTCGTCCTTCCCGGCGGAGCGCGGCGAGAGCCCCTGACGGTCACGGTCTATGTGAACACGCACGGCAAGGTGGGCGTCGCGAGAAGAGGCGACCTGCGCGGCGTACACCGCGGGACGGTGCACGCCGGAGACCGGCACGTCAACATCGTCATCGACGAAGCGGTGTAGTGTTCAGCGCCGGTCGCGCGCAGCGCCGACCGGTCGCTTGCACCGCTGGGTTATCAGGAATGCGCCGTCCGCCTTCGGTGGACGGCGGGTCTTTGTGTCGCGGAGGTGTGAGCCCATCAAGGGCAAATCCCTTGATGTGCTGAACCCGGGTCTTCTTCGACGAGCAGTATAGGGATGCCTTCGCGGACGGGGTACCGGCGGCCGCACGAGCGGCAGGCGAGCGCCTCCTCTCCACCCGCATCCTCCAACGGGCCCTTGCAGGCCGGACAGGCTAGGATATTCAGCAACTCGGGATCGATCATCTCCGGGCGGACCTCCTCCACTCAGCCGGCTTGCACGGCCTCTAGCTCCGATACGAACTCCAAGCCGGCATGGAACCGTTGGCTGGGATCGACGTTCAGGGCTCGGCGAAGCAGGGCGTCCACCCGCCCCGGAAGCCCGTCGACCCGCTTGGACGGGGGAGAGAACACCATCTGCCGCTTCTGCGCCAGGAAGTTCGGGCCCTCGAACGGCGGGACGCCCGTCACCATTTCATAGAAGCACACCCCAAGGGCGTAGAGGTCCGACTCCTTGGAGATGGACCCCAGCTCCTGCTCCGGCGCCATGTACTCGGGAGTTCCCCAGACCTCGGCCCGCGTGAGCCTCGCGACCGTCTTCTTCGCCTGATGGGCGATCCCGAAGTCCATGATCTTGGCGTTCCCGTTATCGTCGATCATGATGTTCGACGGCTTCAGGTCCCGGTGGATGACCTTCCGGGAATGGGCGTAGTCGAGCCCGCGCGCGATCTGACGCAGGATGACGCGGGCTTGCCGGTAGGGCAGCCTGCCGGTGTCCGCCACCAGCTGCTGGAGCGATCTCCCTGGCACGAACTCGAAGACCAGGAACAGCTGCCCGCTCTCCCGGACGATGGAAAGGATCTCCACGACGTTCGGATGCCTGAGCGAGGCCACAAGGCGCGCCTCCGCCAGGAACAGCTTCAGCTCCCTCTGGTTCTGGAGGATCTCCTGGCGCATCCGTTTGATGGCGACCCTCCTCTGCAGCGTCAGGTCCGTCGCCGCGTAGACGATCCCCATGCCGCCGCGGCCGATCTCGCTCTCGATCCGGAAGTTGCCCCCGAGTATGTCCGCCCGCGGCGGGTCGCCGCCTTCGTCTCCGGCCGGAGCCGGCGGCCCGAGCAGGCCCCTCGGCCGCCCACCTTCGAGCGCGGCGGCCCGGCCCATGCCCGGAAGGTCCATCGCGCCGGAAAGCTCAACCCTCGCCGCGAACGGGATGGCGGTCTGCGTGAGCGGCCTACTCCTCCGATAGGCGGCCCACAGCCCGAGCACCAGCGCGCAGGCCGCGGCCGCGCCGAGGAGCGCCAGGTTCCGCAGCCGCTCTCGTCGCGCGTAAAACGCCTCCGCGGCCTGATAGGCCTGATCGTCGTCGCTCAGCAGCCGCTTGATCTTCCTCCTAAAATCCTTCATGGGATCGAAAGCGGACTTGTAGACGATGAGCCGTCTGCTCAGGGCCTCGATATCCAGATTCAGCTCTTCCCGCTGGGTGAGCGGCAGGGCGTTCGCGAGATCTGCCGTCTTGACCGCATTCTCGAGATCCCTGATCTCGTCCCGGGCATCCTGCAGCCGCCGCCGGATGGCGTCGCGTTCGGCCGCCACGGACTCGAAATCATCCGTCTCCCTGTAGCGCGCTCGCAGATCCCTCAGCCGCTCCATGAGCGGCTCCACCCGGGGAGGGATGCGCTGGTACTCCTGCCGGATCCTGTCGTAACTGCTCCAGTCGACGCGAGACTCCTGCACCGGAGGAGTCTCGCCGCCTGCCCGGCGGGGGCCGGACGGGTGCGCCGACACGATCAGCAGGAAGGTCCAGAGCAGCGAGCGCGCGGGATTCCGGAAAAGCATCGCGGTTCCGGGTCGGGGAAGGCCTCTCGTCAGGCGATCGTCAGATCGGCGACGCGGAACGTCGGCGACGCCAGGCTGCCGTAGAATATCAAGTCGTCCGCTACGGCGTCCACGGACTCGAGCATGTCGAGGAGGTTGCCCGAGAGCATCGCCCCCCGGATGCCGTGAGAGATTTCTCCGTTTCTCAGCGCGACCCCGGAGACGCCGACCGAGATCTCGCCCGAGATCGGATCCGCGGTGTGCATCCCCATCAGCTCGAATACGAGGATGCCGTCCCGGGTGTCGGCGACCAGCTCGTCGCGGCTCATCGTCCCGGGCTCCATATAGAAATTGGAGGAGGTCGCTCCCGGAAGCCCCTTGAAGCCGGCGCGCCCGGCGCATCCGTTCGAGACGAGCCCGTCCTTGTGGGCGGTATATGTGTCGTAGAAGTAGTCGCGCAGGACCCCGTTTTCCACCATCGTCTTACGGCGCGCGGGGACGCCCTCGTCGTCGGAGTAGGCGCTCGCGATCCCGCCCGGACGCAGCGGATCGTCCACGAAGGAGACCCCCGCGCTGGCGATCCGCTTGCCGATCTTGCCGCGCAGAAGGGACTTCCCCCGCTGGACCGTCTCGGCCGACATCGGGCCGGCGAGAAGCCCCACGATCTCGCCGGCGACCCAGGGATCGAACAACACGGCCCGCCGCTTGCTGGGCAGCCTCCTGGCGTCGAGCAGCGATACCGTGCGGAAAACGGCCTCGTCGACGACGCCGTCGAGGTCGAGATCCCGCATGAAGCGCGCCGACCGCGAGGCCGAGCCCACCTGGACCTCCTGCCCGGCGGACGCCATCGCGTACAGTCCGACGCTGCAGCTGGTGCCGCGCTCCACGGCACGGACCCCGGCGGTGCTGATGATGGCCACCTCGGAGGCGTTCTCTCCGAGGCCCACCTGCAGAACCTTGGCGATGCGCTTGTCGGCCCTCGTCGCCCGCGCGTGCATCTCCTCGAGCCTCGGCACAAGCTCGCGCGGCGGCACGGTCATGAGCGTCGGATCGTTGACCGTCCGCTCGAGCGCCCGCGCCTCGGCCTCCGAGCCCGGGCCCTTGTTCGGCTCGGGAAGGACGCGATGCGGATCGGCGGGCAGACGCGCCAGCTGCTCGGAGGCGCGCCGGCACAGGGCCGAAAGCATCGCGCCGTCGAGCCCGCCCGAAAACGCGAACCCCATGCCCCTGCCGTTGAAGAGGCGAAGGCCCATCCCCGTCTCCTCGGACTCCTGGATCGACTCGAGACGCCCCTCCCGCAGCTCGACGCCGCGGTCGCGCCCTCGATACAAGTAGAGCTCGGCCCCCAGATCGGGCGCCTCTTTGCGGATCGCGGCGATGCCGCGGTCCGCGAGCTCGAGCAGGTCCGGCCGGTCGTCCATCGCCATCAGGGCGGACCGTAGAGCGCGGTATAGCCCATGTATAGGAACAGGAAGGAGACTAGAAGAAAGAAGACGCCCCACTTGCGCCTCTCGAGGGCGATATAGGCGTCGTTGAGAAGATATTCGCGCAGAAAGGCGTTCATGCGCTCGATGAGCGCGGGCCTGTAGAGGTAGCCGAGCCCCAGCAGGAAGAAGAATATCCCGATCCCGACCTTGACCCAGGGAGTCATTCGATCCTATGGTTGTAGGCGTTCATCGCGGCTTCCAGGCCCTCCTCGCAGACGACGCGGATCGCGGCGGACGCCCGTTTGAGCATCTCATCAAGCGGCTCCGCCTCCTCGGCGCGAAAGCGACCCAGCACGAAGTCCGCTCCCGGGACCTGCGGCGGGCGCGGGCCGACCCCCAGCCGCAAACGGGGCACCTCAAGCGTCCCGAAGCAGCTCAGGATCGACTCGAGCCCCTTCTGCCCCCCGCAGGACCCCCGGACGCGGATGCGGATGCGCCCGAGCGGCAGCTCGAAATCATCGGAGACGACGAGGACCTCGCCGCCCTCGATCTTGAAGTAGCGGGCCAGGGGAGCGACCATCGAGCCCGAGACGTTCATGAAGGTGTGAGGCTTGGCGGCCCAGAGGGAGCGCCCGGCCGCGAGGCGCACCTTGGCCGCCAATCCCTTGCCCAGGGGAGCCGCGCTCCAGCCGCCCTCGGCCTCCTCCACGAAGCGGTCCACGGCCCGAAACCCGACGTTGTGCCGCGTCCCGGCGTAGCGACTGCCGGGATTGCCCAGCCCCACAACGAGTCGGACGCCGCCAGCCTGCACGCGCGAAGCGAGACCCCCCTACTTTCCGCCTTCCTTCTTGGCGTCTTTCTTGACGTCTTTCTTGGCCCCGGGCGCCTCGGCCTCGCCGCCCTCGGCCGGCTCCTCTTCCTTCTTGCCCTTGGCGATGACTTCGGGCTCGGCCTCGCCCTCGACGGCTACCGCCTCCTCCGTCGGCTCGGGCTCCTCCTCCCGCACGTGGACGATGTTCACGACGACCTGCTCGGCGTCGTCGAGGACCTCGATCCCCTCCGGGATATTCAGGTCCCGCACGAGGACGCTGCTGCCCATCTCGAGCGCGCTGACGTCGATCTCGATCTGTTGCGGGATCGCGTTCGGCAGGCACCTGATGTGCAGCTCCCGGACCGTATGCTCGAGCACGCCGCCCTGGAGCTTCACGCCCGGAGCCTCGCCGAACGTGTGCAACGGCACGTCCACCTCGACCTTCTGGCTCATGTCGATGCGCTGGAAGTCCGCGTGGATCGGCGCTCCGCTGACCACGTGCCTCTGCAGCTCCTTCAAGATCACCGTCTCCTCGCCCTTGCCGTGCTTCAGGCGGAGGATCGCGTTCGCGCCGGCGGCCTTGAGGGCGCCCATCAGCGCTTTCTCCCCGATCGTGATCGGGAGGCTGCCGTCCTGCCCGCCGTAGACCACCGCAGGAAGCTTCCGGTTCCTGCGCATCTCCGAAAGCGAACCCTTCGTGCTCTTCTCAGCCCTGAGCTCGATCTCCAGTCTGATCTCTTCCATGACGATTCTCCCTTAGGGATCGGGATCCCCCGCCCCTCACACAAAAAGTTCGCTGATCGACTCCCCGCGATGATTGCGGCGGATCGCCTCGCCCAGCAGCGGCGCGACCGACAGCACGGTGATCTTACTCTCTGGTGGACGCTGCAGCGGGATCGAGTCGGTAACGATCAGCTCCTCCAGATCGGAGCGCTCCACGAGGTCGACCCCGTCGCCGGAGAGCACCCCGTGAGAGCAGGCCCCGCACACGCTGAGGGCGCCCTCCTCCTTGAGCCGCTTTGCGACGGCCACGAGCGTCCCGGAGGTATCCACCATGTCGTCGACGATCACGGCGTTCTTGCCCGCCACCTCGCCGATGACGTTGTAGACCGAGGCCTCGTTGGGACGCGGACGGCGCTCGTCGATGATCACCAGGCCGGCCCGGAGGCGCTTCGCGAATCCTCGCGCCCGCTCGACGCCCCCGACGTCCGGAGAGACGACCACGACGTCCCTGATCTTCTTCGATTTCAGGTACTTCAGAAAGACGGGCATCGCGTAGATGTTGTCGAGAGGGATGTCGAAAAAGCCCTGGATCTGCCCCGCATGGAGATCGACGGTGATCACCCGGTCGGCCCCCGCACCGGTGATGAGGTTGGCGACCAGCTTCGCCGACAGCGCCACCCGCGGCTCCGACTTGCGATCGGCGCGGGCGTACCCGAAATACGGGATCACGGCCGTGATGCGGCCCGCGCTCGCCCGCCTCAGGGCGTCGATCATGATCAAGAGCTCCATGAGGTTCTCGTTGACCGGACGGCAGGTCGGCTGGACCACATAGCAGTCCTTGCCGCGGACGTTCTCCTCGACATGGACGCTGATCTCGCCGTCGGCGAAGCGCCCCACAACGGCCGCTCCGACCTGAATGCCGAGGTACTCGGCGATCTGCTCGGACAGCGGACGGTGCGCGTTGCCCGAAAACAGCAGCATCTGCCTCGTCCCAGAGGCCGGCTCGAACGGCCGCGGCTCGGGCGATTTCTTCATCGTCGCCTCCTTCCCCCCCGCCAGAGTCAGACTCTCCGCTTTCATCGCTCTCCTTTGTTGACCTGGCGGCTGCGCGCGATCGCCAAGCTCCCCGCGGGGACGTCCTCGGTGATCGTCGAGCCGGCCCCGATCCTCGCGCCCCGGCCGATCTTAACGGGCGCCACGAAGTTCACGTTCGAGCCGACGAAGGCCTTGGCGGCGATCGTCGTCTTGTGCTTGCCCTTCCCGTCGTAGTTGCAGGTGATCGTCCCGGCCCCGATGTTGACGTCCTCGGCGATCTCCGCGTCGCCGACGTAGCTGAGGTGAGGGACCTTGGAGCCGTATCCGATCCTCGAGGACTTTACCTCGGAGAAGCTGCCGATCTTGGCCCGCGGCCCCGCCACGGTGCCGTGCCGGACATGGGAGAACGGCCCGACGCAGGACTTCTCGAGGATGCGGGCATCCCGGAGGTAGGAGTAGACGACCTCGCACTCGTTGCCCACCGAGCAGTCCTCGATCGTCGCGTAGGGCCCGATGCGGCACTGCCTGCCGATCTTCGTCTTCCCCCGCAGGATCGTGCCAGGCAGGATCACCGTGTCCTGGCCGATCTCGACGTCGGCGTCCACGTAGGTATGATTGGGATCGACGACCGTGGCCCCGGCCATCATGAGACGCTCGAGCATGCGCCGGTTCAGGATCCGCTCGGCCTGAGCCAGCTGGACCCGCGTGTTGATCCCGACCACCTCCTCAGGCGTCGAGCTCATGAAAGCCGTCACCCGCCCCCCCTGCGAACGGATGTGCTCCAAGCAATCCCCCAGAAATACCTCGCGTCCCGCGTCCCCTTGGCCGCGGGACCCAGGCGTGGAAGGATTCCGCCCCGCGATCTTCGGCGCGAGCCGCTTGACGGCGTTCACGAGCAGCGGCACCTCGAAACAGTACGTCCCCGAGTTGACCTCGTTGATGGCCGACTCCTTCGCGTTCGCCTCCGAGCTCTCCACGATGCGGAGCACGTCGCCGACCGGGGAACGGACGACGCGCCCGTAACCTTGCGGGTCCCGGAACCGGGCCGTGAGCATCGTCACCTGCCCTTTCTCGGACCGGCTGCGGTTGAGGAGCGCGAAGACCGTGTCGAAGGTCAACAGCGGCGAGTCGCCGCACATCACCAGCGCCCTCTGGAACCTCCTCAAAAACGGCAGGGACTCCAGAACGGCCGGGCCCGAGCCCGTGGGGAGCGACTGGCGGATGAAGGTCAGCGGCCGCGAGATCCCCCAGCTCTTGACGGCCTCCTGGATCCGCGTGCGGACGATCTCCTCCTGATGCCCCACCACCACGCCGATGCCGTCCGGCTTCAGCGCGTTGGCGATGCGCAGCAGATAGTAGATCATCGGACGCCCGCCGAGGGGATGCAGGACCTTGGGCAGTGCGGACTGCATCCGCGTTCCCTTGCCGGCCGCCAGGATCAGGATGCCGAGCGCGCCTGCCCGCGTCCCCTTCTTTTTCGCTCCTTTCATGACTCCTTGGTATTCATCATCGCGCTGGAAGAAGAATTCCCGGGCTAGGACTCGAACCTAGAAACCCAGCTCCAAAGGCTGGTGTGTTACCGTTACACCACCCGGGAGTGGGCGCAAATCAGTTTGAGGGCCCCGCCGGGTCCGTCCGCCCGGCCGGGCGGGTACCGCCCGCGCCCGCCTTCTTGATCTCCTCTTCGTACGCCGCCATGATCTTCTCCTCCAGAAACTTGCGGAACTCCATCGTGATCGGATGGGCGACATCCTTATAGTTGCCGTTCGGAAGCTTCCGGGAAGGCATGCAGAGGATGAGGCCCTTGTTTCCCTCGATGATCTTCATGTTCCGCACGACGAAGCACGAGTCGAACGTGACGGTCACGAAGGCCTTCAGCTTCTCCTCGTCGCGCAGGTGGACCCTGATCTCGGTGATTTCCATTGATGCCTATGCCTCCCGAAAGTTGTCAGCTCAACCGAGGCAACATGTAAGGATGATCTTCCACGGATAGCCTTGGACCAGCTTGAGGACCCGTTCACCCTCCGTCCGGGAACGGACAAACCCGTATACCGCGGCTCCGGAGCCCGTCATGAGCACGCCCGCGAGCCCCAAACGCTTCAGTATTGTCTTGGCCTGTTCGACCTCCGGATGATAATCCAAGACCGCCTCTTCCAGGCGGTTGAAAAGGAGACCGCCCCATTCCGGGACAGGCCTTCCTTTTTCTAGCTTTTTTTTGAGTGTATCAAGATGGGTGAGCCTCGTCAAGACGGATTTGCGCGTTCGCCCCTTCAGGCGCCCGTAGACGTCACCCGTGGATACCGAGACTCCCGGGAATACCAGGAGCATCCAAGGCAGGGCCTTCGCGGGCGTCACGGGCGCCAGCCGCTCCCCGATGCCGCGCCCCTCGCAGACAGCCTCCCGGCGGAGGAACACGGGAACGTCGGCCCCGATCTCCCGGGCGATCCGTCGGACCACGGCCGTCCGGCTCCGGTCGAGTTCCATCCGGTACAGTCGCGCCAGGGCGATCAACGTCCCCGCGGCGTCCGACGACCCGCCGCCGAGCCCCGCGCCGACCGGGATCCGCTTCGTGAGCAGGAACCGGGCGCCCATTCCGAGGCGGAAGGCCTTACGGAAGGCCCGGGCGGCCACGAGCACCAGATTGTCGGGCCCGGCCGCGAGCCGCTGGCCGGTCTCGTCGGCGATCTCCAGCTCGAAGCCCGAAGGAGCGGCCTCGACGTCCAGCACGTCGAAAAGGTTGATCTTCGCGAACAGAGTCGCCAGGTTATGGTAGCCGTCCCGGCGCCGCCCCGTCACCTCCAGGAAGAGGTTCACCTTCGCCGGACATTGCACTTGGACCGAGAGCGGCATATGGTTCTAGTCGAACCGGATGCTGGGCCGGTGGAGCCGGAAGACGAACGAGAAGCCGCCGCCATCGAGCTTGAGCGTCGCCGGGACCCACCGGCCCGCGACCGAGCGGTAGTCGGAAAGCTCCAGCCGGAGGTCCTTCCCTTCCGCGCCCTTGACGGAGCTCAGGCGAATGCGCGCCTTGTCGAGGACGAGGCTTGCGCCCTCCGTGTCGATCCGGGAGCGTCGCCATCCCTTCCGGTACTCGGCTGGCCGGTCCTTGAAGAGGCCGCCCTCCAAGTACTCCCTGAGGAAGCCTAGGGCGCCGTACAGGCTCTCGTGCAGGGCGTCGGGCGCGACACCGTCTAGTTGGAGGGGATCCATCTCGAAACCCTCCCGGCCCGAAAGCGCGACGCGGAAGACCGGGACGAACATGGGCCCGAATACGTCGACGCTCAGGTCCCAAGGAGCCTTGTAGTGGAGTATCCCCTGGAAACGAAAGGCGCGCCCGCCGATGCTTCCCTCGATCACGCAAGGGCCGCCGTAGCTCGCGAGGTTCCCGAGGGAACGCCTCAGCAGCGCCAGGTACCGGGCGCCCAGCTCCCGGGGGGAGAAGAGCCCCTCGACTTCCGCAAGCTTGCGCTCGACCTTCACCTTCCCCGGGGCCAACGACTGCGCCATCTTCCAGGATTCCCAGGCCGACGCCGTGTCCTCGCTCACGCGGTAGGCGTCTCCCAGATGGTCCCAGATGGTCTCGTCGTCGGGCAGAAGCTGCGCCGCCGCCTTCAGCTCGCGAAGCGCCTCCTGCCGGCGTCCCTGCTTGTGGTGGATCCAGCCCAGCGAATCCACGTAGGCGCCTCTGTCCGGATCGAGCTCCACCGCCCGGCGGATGAGGGCCTCCGCCTCGTCGAGCTTCAGCCCCCGGTCGGCGAGCGAGTAGCCGAGGTAGTTCAAAGCCGAGGCGTCGTTGGGATGCCTGCGCAGAAGCTCGCGGAAATGGAGCTCGGCGTTCGCGATGTCGCCCCCCTTCTCGTACATCGCCCCGAGCTGGAAACGCGCGTCCCGGTGCTCGGGCCGGCGCTCGATGATGTCCTTCATGAGAGCGATGGCCTTCACGCGGCGCTTTAAGTCATCGTAGCCCAGCGCGAGGAAATAGGCGATGTCCTCGTTCTCCGGCCATTTCCCGTTCGCGACCTCGAGGACCCTGACGGCATCTTTCAGCAGATCGGCCTGTGTGAGGTAATAGCTCAGGCGCAGGTTCAGCGACGAATCCTCGCCGAGAGCCGCGCTGTCTTTCACGTAGGCGGCCGCGGTCGTGAAGTCCTCCGCCTTCTCGGCCAGGATCGCCAACCAAAGGCAGGCTGCCGGGTCGGCCGGGCTGATCGACTTCGCCCTCAGGAACATGTCGCGCGCGGAATCGAGATCCTCCATGATGTAGTGGATCTCGCCGACATGGTTGAGAAGGATGACGTTCTGGGAGTCCCGCTCGAGGATCCCGACGTACTCCGCCAGAGCCGCCTCGGTATCGCGCCGCATCTCGAAAAGCTGGGCTAGGGCGTAGCGCGCGTGCATGTTGCCGGGGTCGGCTTCGATCGAACGTCGGAAGCCGACGATGGCCTCGCCGACGCGCCCGGCCTTCTGCTCCATGAGGGCGATATGATACTCGGCCTCGGAGGCGTCCTCCGGATTCTCGGCGATGTAGTCCCGCAGATACTTCTTGGCCGTGTCGGGAGACTGGGCGCTCAGGAGGTTCCCGAGGGCGAGCAGGGCGTCCTGATGGCCGGGGTTGAGTTCGAGGGTCTTCTCGAACGCCGCCTTCGCCCGGTCGACGTCGCCGCGAGCCCAGTGCACGCTCCCGAGGAGATGATGGGCCTCCGGATCCTCGGGAGAGAGCTCGACGAAGCGCCCCGCGAACTCCAGCGCGCGTTCCGTCCGCCCCATGCCGAGCGCGAGCTCGGCGGCCTGTTGGCACATGAAAGCCGATTGCGCATCGAGCTCGAGCGCGGCCTCGTACTCCCTCAATGCCTCCGCATACTGCGATTGGTTCGAAAGGAGAAGGGCCTTCAGATAGTGCATGTAGGC
The DNA here is from genome assembly GCA_043819795.1 of Elusimicrobiota bacterium. GTDB lineage: Bacteria > Elusimicrobiota > Elusimicrobia > UBA1565 > UBA1565 > JBDREN01. The sequence continues at coordinate 86,322 of JBDREN010000218.1, read as the reverse complement.
CGCCTTCGTCGCCGCGGACAGCCCGGACGGCGACAGCAGGCAGGCGAGAATCAGAAGGGAGAAAAGAGACTTCTTCATTCGTGGCAGGCCGTCACCATGGTCCGCGGTGAACGGCCTGCGTCCATGAGGAGGGCTTCCGCGACGACATTATAATAATTCGCCGCCGGACCCACAACGCGATACGGATTCCCCAGGCCCTCCAGTACGGGGTCCCTTTCGCAGGCGGGACGGGTCCTGCCGCCCGGGTCCCTCCCATCCCCGCGGTGCTCCAAAACGGCTCAGTCCGCTCCCCGGGATGGGGCGCCCTCTTTAAACGCCTACTGGAGGAATTGGGGAAAGCCCTATCTGGCCTTCTGGAAGTTGGCCGGCTTAAGGTACAGCGGCCGGCACGAGCCTGGCGACCCGGAAGCGAGCCTCTCACGCGCGGGTCCGAGAAGGTCCGCCGCCGTGGGCGGAGGCTGCCCCTCCAGGACTCCCGCCCCCCCGGCTCGCGCCGCGGCCTCGAAAGCGGCCGGCCCGCAGAAGATCGGGGGGGCCGGGAAGGCGGCCCGCAAATCCTCCGTCCGCAGCCACCTCGCGGCGTCCGCCGGCCTCACCGACCCCGCCCGCTTCCGGAAGCACTGCAGGTAAAGCTCCTCCCGCGGCGCGTGGAAAACGACCCCGTAAAGGCCCTCTTGGAAGCGCCGGGAGCGAAGCCGGTCCGCGAACGCCTCGAAGCGGCTCACCGCGGCGACGGGGATCCCGATCGAGCGCGCCAGCATGGTCGCGAAGGTCAGGCCGATCCTGATCGCGGTGAAGCGGCCGGGGCCGTTCGCGGCCGCGACGGCTTCGAGGTCCTTGATCCCGCATCCCGCCCGGCCGAGGAGCCTCTCCAGGGCCGGGAACAGCTCCTCGTCCTGCGCTTTCGTTCCCGCCCGGCGCGTCCGCCAGAGAGACTTCCCGTCGGCGAGGGCCAACGTGAGCCCCTCGCCGGTCGTGTCGACCGCGAGTATCCTCATGGGACGCCCCCCGCGTCCCCTTGGACGCGGGACCCGGGCGTGGAAGGCTTCCGCCCCGCGCCCGAGCCGTGGACTTTCAGGAAGGCGCGGGAGGCCGGCCCGGCGGCGCGCAAGCGGAGGCCCCGCCCCCCGCCCCGCGCGTGCCGGAACACGATCTCGAGACGGTCGCGCGGCAGGAGCCCAAGCGCCGCTTCCGGCCATTCGATCAGGCACACGGCGCCGGGATCGCAGAGGCATTCCTCCAGCCCCGTGTTCTCGAGGTCGCCCGCCCCGGCCCGGAAGAGGTCGACATGGTAGACGGGGGGGCGGACCTTCCGGTACTCGTTGATGAGCACGAACGTGGGGCTCCGGACCGCGCCCTTGAAGCCGAGACCGCGCAAAAATCCCCGCGCGAAGGTCGTCTTGCCGCTGCCGAGCGGTCCGGCCAGGCAGAGGACGCTCCCCGGCCTCGCGCGCTTGGCGAGCCTCGCGGCCAGCCGCATCGTCTCCCGTTCGCTGTCGCTGTCGAACGACGCCGTCAAGGCTCGGGGCGGTCTCATGAGGTGGCCTAGGCGAAGTGCTCGAACCTCGCAAGACGCCCGATACGTTCCAGCCCGTCCGCGCGGACCCCTCGGCCGCGGAGGACCTCGCCGAGCTTATAGGCGCCGGGCAGGCGGCGCCGGATGCGCATCCAAGCCCGCGGCGGCGCGGTGAAGACCAATCCATAATCCTCTCCGGACTGATACTGGTGCGGGCGCACCGCTCGCCTCCGTTCGCGGCACCAGCGCCGCAAGGCGCGCGAGGCCGGCGCCTCTTCGAGGGAAAGACGCAGCCGCACGCGGGATTCCGCCGCGAGGATCTCGGCGGACCGCTCCAGCCCGTCGGAATTGTCCATGAGGCTCGTCGCGACGCCGGCGAGCTCCCGGCCGGCGCCCAGTCGAGGCTCGGGCTCCCAGAACCGGCGCGCCAGGGCCCGTCCCCACGCGGGGACCGCGGTCCGCGCCCGCACCAGATCCAAGCCGGCGGCCGCCTCTCCGAGAGGTCCGACGCCCGCGAGGACGTCCCCCGGCCGCGCTCCGCTCCGGCGGACCAAGCGCCGGGGCGCCGCGGCGCCGAACACGCATAGAGTGAGGAAAATCCTTACGGAACGGGAGAGATTACCGCCCAGGACCGGACAGCCGTGCCGGTCCGAGGCGCGCCTCATTCCCGCCAGGAACCGTTCGAACCAAGCCTTCGGCAGGTCGGGCGGCAGGCCCGCCGAGATAACGCAGCCCAAAGGACGGACGTCCCCCATCGCGGCGAGGTCGCTGAGGTTGATCGCCAGAAGCCGGCCGGCGACGCGGCGCGGATCGGCCCAGCCCCGCTCGAAATGGGTACACTCCGCGAGATCGTCCTGGCTGACCACCAGGACCTTGCCCTTCGGAACGCGCACCGCCGCGGCGTCGTCCCCGGGACCGATCAATATCCCGCGGCCACGACGCGCCCGGAAGGCTTTCATGATCGGACGCAGCAGCCCGCGCTCGCCGGCCTCGGAGATCGTCGGTCCGTCGGCGAGGGCCACTATCCCCCCAGCTTGATGAAAGCCGCCGGGAGCGCCTCGATCACGTCGGAGGCCAGCAGCGCGCGGGTGGTCTTATCCTTCGCGGCGCGGTCGGCGGAGAATCCGTGCAGGTAGGCGCCGAGCGCGGCCGCTTCAAACCCGTCGTCGGTGAGGAAGGCGGGCTCCGAGCGCCGGACCTGGTCCGGACGGCCGGGTCCCGGGGCGTTCCCGGACATCAGTTCCGCGTCCCCTTGGCCGCGGGACCCAGGCGTGGAAGGCATCAGCAGACGCTGGCTCCAGATGCCCGTGACGATGCCGGTCAAGGCGTCTCCGGAGCCTCCCTTCGCCAGGCCCGGGTTGCCGGTCGGGTTGCGCCAGAGACGCCGGCCGTCGGTGACGAGGCTGCCCCGACCCTTGAGGAGGCACACCCCGCCGAGCTCGCTGCAGAGCAGGCGCGCGGCCGCCTCCCGATCCGCCATCACCGAGGCCGTCTTCGAGCGCAACAAGCGGGATATCTCCCCGGGATGGGGGGTGAAGATGTACGGGGCCCCGCGGCGCTCGAGCAGCGTCCGGACCGCGCCGCGCGAGTTCAGGGCCAGGATGTTGATCGCGTCGGCGTCGATCACGGCCGGGATCCTGAGGCTGCCGAGGGCGCCGACGACCGCGCGCGCGGTCTCCGATCCCGTGCCGAGGCCGGGGCCGATCGCCAGAACCGTGTAGTCCCGCTTCTGATGCGAGGCCAACAGCCGCCCTACGGCGTCGGCCCGGATCGCCCCGCCGGTGGTCTCGGGGAGCGGCAGCGTCATCGCCTCGGCCAGGTGGCCGGCGACCACGGGCTGCTGGCTCTCCGGAACAGCCACCGTCGCGAGGCCGCACCCGGACCGGAGCGCCCCGCGGGCCGCGAGCACGGCCGCGCCCGTCATGCCGCGCGAGCCGGCGATGATGAGCACGTGGCCGAAGTCACCCTTGTGCGCCTCGCGCGGCCGCGGCGGCAGCCACCGCCTGAGGCTCTTAAGCGAGAAGTGCTTCACGTCCGCCTCAGATAGAGCGCGACGGCCATCGCGTACCGGGCGCTGTGAGAGAGGGATATCTGTATGTCCGGCGCGAGACGTCCCTCCAGCAAGACGCTCGGGCGGCCGAGGGGGCTGCGCCGGATCGAGATGTCCCGCAACCGCAGGCCCTCGCGGCCGACCGCCTTCCAGACGGCCTCCTTCGCCGCGAAGCGGACGGCGAAGTGCTGCCACTTATTCCTCTTCCCCCGGCAGTACCGCAGCTCCTCCGCCGAGAAGACGCGCCCCAGGAAGCGGGGATTGCGCGTCGCCACCGAGGAGATGCGTTCGATCTCCACGACGTCGAGTCCCATACCGACGCCCATGCCAGCGCCCCCCCCGCGGGGGGGTGCTTCCGTTCGGGGGGCGCGTTGCCGTTGTCGCCGTTTCCCGCGCAGGGGTGTCTCTGTTTGGGGGGCATGTTGTCGTTTCGGCCGTTTCCCCCGGGGCGCTCTCGTTCGGGGGGCATGCTGCCGTTTCGGCCGTTTCCCCCGGGGTGCTTCCGTCCGGGGGGCGAGCCGTCGCTTCGGCCGTTTCCGAAGGGCAGAGGCCTCAGTACGGGCTGCGCTCTGCCGCTTCACCCGTCCCCCGCGCATCTAGCGGACCGCCACCACCAGCTTTTTCATCTCCGCCACGGCGCTCCGGAGACCGGTGAACACCGAGCGCGCGACGATCGAGAAGCCGATGCTGAGGCGCCGCATGTGAGGGATCCGCGCGACGGACATGACATTCGCGTAGTCGAGGCCCTGGCCGGCGTGCAGATCCAGCTTGAGCTCGCGGCACAGATAGCCGGCCAGCTCGAGCTTCTCGAGCTCGGCAAGCTGGCGGTGTTTGCCGACCGCCCTCGCGTACGCGGCCGTGCAGAGCTCGACGGCGTCGGCCCCCAGATTGTGCGCCATCCGGACGCTGACCGCCTCGGGGTCGACGAACAGGCTCACGCCGATACCCGCCCTCTTGAGGCGCTTGACCGTATTCTCGAGAGCGCTCGCTTTGCCGGGCCGCAGGTCGAGCCCGCCTCGAGTCGTGATCTCGTCGCGGCTCTCCGGGACGATGCAGACCCAGTCCGGCTTGACCTTGAGCCCGATCTTGATCATCCCCGGGACGTCGGCCAGCTCCAGGTGGAGGCCCGACTTCATCATCTTGCGCAGGGCGAAGAGGTCCTTCTCCTCGACGTGCCGGCGATCCTTTCGCAGGTGCGCCACGATGAAGTCCGCGCCGGACGTCCGCGCCACGCGGGCGGCGACGATCGGGTCGGGGTCCACCTCGCGGCGAGCCCCGCGCAGGGTCGCCACATGATCGATGTTCACTCCAAGCTTGACGGGCATGGGCTCACTCCTTTTTTTTGCTCCACATTTCGACTTCCTGACGGAACGTCCGGACCAGCCCCCGGGAGACCGTCCGGGTCAGGGCGCCGTCCGCTCCTTCCACCAGGATGCGGAGGACGGGCTCCGTCCCTGAATATCTTACGAAAACGCGGCCCGACCGCTCCAACCTTCGACGGACTTCGCGCAGAGCGCGCTGAAAACCGGCGAGCTTCTCCAGCGGCGCCCTGCGCTCGACCCGCACGTTCCTCAGTATCTGGGGGTAGCTCCGGTAAAGAGAGCGGACGCGGCTGAGCGGCCCTCCCGTCTCGATCCAGGCGGCCAGCGTCTGCAGGGAGGTCAGCAGCCCGTCCCCCGTGGGGATGAGGCGCCGGAAGACGATATGCCCCGAGTTCTCCCCGCCGAGGACCAGCCCCTCGGCTTCCAGCGCCCGCGTCACGTTGCGGTCCCCGACGGGGACCTGCACGGTCCCGATCCCCCGGCTTGCGAGAAAGCGGACGAGCCCGAGGTTGGACATCACCGTGAGCACCACCTTGTCGCCGCGCAGCAGCCCTTTCCCGCGCAGGTGCAGCGCTGAAAGCGCGATCAGGGCGTCTCCGTCGAGCAAACGCCCCCGCTCGTCGGCGAGGAGAGCGCGGTCCGCGTCGCCGTCGACCGAGATGCCGCAATGCGCCCGCCGACGCACGACCTCCCGCTGCATCCTCGCGGTCGCCAGGGCCCCGCACCCGGTGTTGATGTTGGTCCCGTCCGGGGAGCACCCGACCTTGACGACCTCCGCTCCCAGTCCGCTCAGGAGCTCGGGGCCGATGCGGGCGGCCGCGCCGTTGGAGCCGTCGAACACGATCCGCAAGCCCGAGAGGTCCAGCGAGGGAGGAAAAGTGCTGCGCAGGAAGTCGACGTAGTCGCGCACGGCGCCCGCGTCCCGGCGGGACGCGCCGTACCCGGACGTCGAAGGCTCCCGCTCCGCGCCGCCCCGCGTCCCCTTGGCCGCGGGACCCAAGCGTGGAAGGCATCCGCCCCGCGCCGAAAGCCGGGATTCGATCGCGCCCTCGAGCTCCGGAGACGCCTTCAGCCCGTCGGCGGTGAAGAACTTGATGCCGTTGAACTCGGAAGGATTGTGGCTCGCCGAGATCACGGTCCCGCAAAGAGCGCGGCGGCCGGGGGTCAGGTAGGCGACGGCCGGCGTCGGCACGACGCCGAGGTCGACCGTGCGGCATCCCGCCTCGGCGAAGCCCCGGGCCAGCCAGCGTCCGACGGAGAGCCCCGAGCTCCGCGTGTCCCGCCCCATGAGGATCAACGGCCGGGATCCGTCTTTCGGGCGCGCTCCGATGCGCTCGAGCAGCACGGCGGCGGTCGCCAGGCCGAGCCGCCGCACGGCCCGCGCGGTCAGGGGCGGCTCGCCGGGGATGCCTCGGACGCCGTCGGTCCCGAACAGCGCCATCTCAGCCGGCCCCACCGCCGCCGATGCGGGCCCACACCTCCAGGGCCCGGAGAGTCTCGGCGACGTCGTGCACGCGCACGCAGACGGCCCCCGCCTCGGCCGCGCGGCAGGCCGCGGCCAGGGAGCCCTCGAGCCGCGCCTCGGGGAGGGCGGGCTCCCCCGGACGCCCGAGGATGCTCCCGATGAACGACTTGCGCGAAGCGCCTATGAGAAGCGGCCGCCCCAGGCTCGCGAACTCCTCGAGCCTGGCCATGATCTCGATGTTGTGTTCCAGCGTCTTGCCGAAACCGATGCCCGGATCGAGCCAGACCCGGGCGGGGTCCCCCCCGGCCCGCGTGAAGGCGTCGAGGCGGCCGCGCAGGAACGACGATATCTCCCCGACCACGTCCTTGTAGCGGGGATCGGCCTGCATGGTCCGCGGGCTCCGCCCGAGCATGTGCATGAGAACGACCACCGGATAACGGACCGCCACCGCCGGCATCTCGGAGTCGCCACGCATCGCGAGGACGTCGTTTAGTATGGTCGCCCCGGCGTCGAACGCCCGCTCCGCCACGAGGGGCTTGCTCGTGTCGATCGAGATGGGAACACGCGCCTCGCGCGCGAGGGACTCGACGACCGGGAGCACGCGCCGAGCCTCCTCTTCGGGTGAGGCCGGAGCGGAGCCCGGCCGCGTGGATTCGCCGCCGACGTCGAGGATGTCGACGCCCGCTTCCTCCATCTCCCGCGCCCGGCGGACGGCGTCCTCGATCCGAGGCACCCGGCTGCCCCCGTAGAAGGAGTCGGGTGTGACGTTGAGGATCCCCATCACCAGGGGGCGCCCCCTCTTCGCCCGATCGCCGGACAAAGACAGCGCCGTGACGGGCCGGGCGGGAGCCGGGAGAGGGGTCATCGGAGCCAAGATGTCGCCGGTCAGGCGGCCGCACCCTGGAAGATCGTGTCCAACTCGTCGGCGTCGACGACCTCTTTCTCGATGAGCGTGCCCGCGAGCGTGTCGAGGAGCTTCCTATTCTTGCCTAGGATGATCTTGGCCTTCTCGTAGCACTCGACCAGGATGCGCTTGACCTCCGAGTCGATGACCTTGGCTGTGTCCTCGGAGTAGCCCTGGCCCCGCATGATGTCCCGTCCCAAGAAGACCTCGCCATCGTCCTTGCGATAGGAGATCGGCCCGAGCTTCTCGCTCATGCCGAACTCCATGACCATCTTCTGGACGAACGCAGTGGCCTTGTTGAGATCGTCCGTGGCCCCGGTCGTGACATCCTCGAAGACCATCTCTTCGGCGCAACGGCCGCCGAGCAGAACGCAGAGGCGGTTGAGGATCTCGGTCTTGCTGGTGAGATAGCGGTCCTCCTTCGGCAGCTGCAGCGTGTAGCCGAGGGCCGGGCCCCGGGGGATGATCGAGACCTTGTGCACCGGGTCGGTGCCCGGCAGCAGCTTTGCGATCAGCGTGTGGCCCGACTCGTGATAGGCGATGACCTTCTTCTCCTCGTCCGAGATCATCCGGCTCTTGCGCTGGGGGCCGGCCAGGACGCGTTCGATCGCCTCCTCCAGCTCGGCCATCGTCACGTGCTCCTTGTCGCGGCGCGCGGCCAGCAGGGCCGATTCGTTGACGAGATTGGCCAGGTCCGCGCCCACAAAGCCCGGAGTGCGGCGCGCGATGACCTCCAGATCGATGTCCGGGGCGAGCTTCACGTCCTTCGCGTGCACGCGAAGGATCTCGTCGCGTCCCCGCTTGTCCGGGGTCGGGATATTGATGTGCCGGTCGAACCGGCCCGGACGCAGGAGCGCGGGATCGAGGACGTCGGGACGGTTCGTGGCCGCGATGAGGATGACGCCTCCCTTGTCCTCGAACCCGTCGAGCTCCACGAGGATCTGGTTCAGCGTCTGCTCGCGCTCGTCGTGGCCGCCGCCGATCCCGGCGAAGCGGTGGCGCCCCACGGCGTCGAGCTCGTCGACGAAGATCACGGCGGGCGCGGCCTTCTTGGCCTGCTCGAAGAGGTCGCGGACGCGCGCGGCCCCGACGCCGACGAACATCTCGACGAACTCGGAGCCCGAGGCCGAGAAGAACGGGACGTCGGCCTCGCCGGCGACGGCGCGGGCCAGCAGGGTCTTTCCCGTCCCCGGCAGGCCGTAGAGCAGTATCCCCTTGGGGATCTTGCCGCCGAGCCGCTGGAACTTGGCCGGGTCCTTCAGGAACGCGATGATCTCTTCGAGCTCCTCCTTCGATTCGTCGCAGCCGGCGACGTCGCCGAATGTCACCTTTTTCTTATCCTTGTCGGGTTTCTGGAGCTTGGCCCGCGACCGGCCGAACGAAAGCGCCTGCTTGCCGCCCATCTGGACCTGGCGGATGACGAATACCCACCATAGCAGGAAGAAGAGCAGTACCCACCCGATGTTGATGATGACGGCCGTCACCCAGGTCTTGTCCGGCTCGCCCTTGTACACGTCGACCTTCCCCGAATCCATCTCCTTGACCAGCTCGGGATCGGGCAGCGGGAAGGTCCGGAACCGCCGGGTCTTGTTGTCGGAGTCCCGGTACTGCCCCCGGATGAGGTCCGGGCGCATCGTCACCTCGTTGACCTGCCCGCTCTTGAGCTTCTGTTTGAACGAGGAGTAGGGGATCTCGGCCTCGTGCTGCGCCACCCTCAGGTTCTGGAAGAGCATCAGCAAGAGCGCGAACGCCGCCATCCAGACGACGAGCTGCCTCAGGCTGCGCTTTCCCGGAGTCCCCGTCATGCCCGCGCTCCGTCCGCCGGGCCCTTATCCTGCTTCAAGACCCCGATATAAGGGAGGTTCCGGTACAGTTCTTCGTAGTCCAGCCCGTAGCCGATGACGAACAAGTCGGGGATCACGAAGCCCCGGTACTTGGGCTGGATGGGGACCTTGCGGCAATCCGGTTTATCGAGCAGCGAGCAGACCTCGATCGAGCGCGGGCCGCGCGTCAGCAGGTTCTCCCGCAGGTAGCTGATCGTCAGCCCCCTGTCCACGATATCCTCGATGACCAGCACGTCCTTGCCCTCCACGCTCTCCCGAAGGTCCAGCACGATCCGGACCACCCCCGTGGGCACCACGTCGCCCGCGTACGAAGACATGCCGATGAAATCCACCGGGCAGTCCAGCCGGATCTCGCGGATGAGGTCCGCCAGGAAGATCACGCTGCCCTTGAGGATGGCGATCAGCACCGGCCGCCGGCCGGAATAGTCCTCGGTGATCCGCCGGCCCAGCTCGCAGACCCGCTTATGGATCGCATCCGCTTCGAAGAGGACGCGCTCGATGCGCGGATGCCTGGACGCCGTCACGCTCATGAATCCCTTTGCCACGCCCCTCCCCGCGAGATTCCCGAGGAGGACTCGGCTCCGGACCCCGCTGCCGCGGGAAAACAAGACCGCCCCTTCCTGACCCGGGGCGGGCGCCGGAGCCGCGAAAAGTCAGCCGCGACTTACTTTTCGTCGACGGTCATAGGATAGCTTAAACATCCCCGGAAAGCAACTGGCATGCCCGCAGGCATGCCCGCAGGCCTCCCCCACGGGGAGGCCTTGCGCCTTGTTCAGGGGGCCGAGTGCTCCCTCTCCCCGCGGGAGAGGGTCGGGGTGTGTGGGGCGGACTCCCTTTATAACCCAGCGGTGCAAGCGACCGGTTGGCGCTGCGCGCAACCGGCGCTGGCATGCCCGCAGGCCTCCCCCGCGGGGAGGCCTTGCGCGTTGTTCAGGGGGCCGAGTGCCCCCTCTCCCCGCGGGAGAGGGTCGGGGTGTGGGGCGGACTCCCTTTATAACCCAGCGGTGCAAGCGACCGGTTGGCGCTGCGCGCGACCGGCGCTTACACCTCTGCTTCACAAAGGATCCTCGCCCGCCTTCGGCGGGCGGACAATTCCCGATAACTCAAAGGAGTAAGCGCCGGAAGGTCCCTGTCGGGACTTCCGGCGCTGGCTTCACCGCCGCCGCGCAAAGTGTTAGAATCCTTCCTTACAATGACCGACGCAAACCAGAGACTCTCCATCCTGATCGTCGCCAGCGCGGGCGGCAACCGGTCCCTTCTGGAGGAGCGCCTGCGCGGGACGCCCGGCTGGGACCTGCACGTGCGGCCCTTCCCGGAAGCGGGGCCCGCGATCGAAGCCATGCAGGAGCGCCCCTGCAACGTCGCGTTCATCGACCACCGCCTGCCCGATACCGACGGCATCAAGCTGCTCGTGCAGGTCCGCCAGACGCACCCGAAGACCGCGGTCGTGATGATGTCGGCGCGAGGCAACGAGATGGTCGCCGTCGAGGCCATACGGCGCGGGGCTGTCGACTACGTCGTCCACGACGACATCGGCCGGACGGACTTCGACCAGCTGTTGCGCCGCGCGATCGAGATGCAGCTGCTGCAGCACGAGAACCTGGAGCTGCGCCAGCTCAACAGCATGAAAGACCAGTTCATCTCCAGCGTGAGCCACGAGCTGCGCACCCCGCTGGCGGTCATCCTCGGCTACGCGAAGGCCCTCGAGGACGGCGACCTGGGCCCGCTCACCGAGCCCCAGGTCAAGGCTCTGCAAGCCGTCCAGAAGCGAGGCGAGCGGCTCTTGGACATGGTCAACGGCCTATTGACCTACAAGGAGTCCACCCTCGGCACGCAGGAGGTGCTGCTGCGCCCCATAGACCTGTCCGCCTTCCTTGAGGAGCTCCTGGACGGCTGGCCCGAGGACGACCGGCGTGGGATCAGCATCGAGCACTCCATCGCCAAAGGGCGGCTGTGGGCGCTGGCCGACCGGGACCAGCTCAAGGAGGTCTTCAGCAACCTGCTGGGCAACGCGGTCAAGTTCAGCCCCAACGGCGCCCGCGTGTCCGTGGTCCTGGAGGCGCGCGGCAAGCGCGAGGCCTGGATGCGCGTCCGGGACGAAGGCCGGGGAATCCCGCCCGAGGCGCTGTCCCACATCTTCGACGGCTTCTTCCACACCGACAGCGATCTCACTCGCGAGATACCCGGCCTGGGGCTCGGCCTCGCCCTCACTCGGCAGATCGTGGAGCTCCACGGCGGCAGGATCTGGCTCGAGTCGCAGGGCAAGGACAGGGGAACGACGGCCACGGTGGCCCTGCCGCTTTCGGAGCCCCATACGCCGCACATGATCGTCGAGCAGCAGCGGCGCGTGGACAAGAAGCGCGTCCTCATCGCCGAAAATAATATCGACATCGTCGAGATCGTCCGGCTCTTCCTCGCCGGCTTCTCCGAAAATCTTCAGCTCACGACGGCCGCCGCGGGCCAGGAGGCCCTCGAGCTCGTCTCGCAGCGGCGCTTCGACCTGCTCGTTCTGGACATCATGCTCCCCGACATGAGCGGCCTCGACGTCCTCGACCGGCTCCAGCGCCTGCCCAAGGAGAAGCGCCCCCCCGTGCTGGTCCTGAGCGGCGATCAGGAGTCGGCGCGCCAGGCGGTCCGCAAGGGCGCCGAGGACTATCTCGTGAAGCCGTTCAATAAGCGGGCGTTCCTGGAGAGGGTCCTGAAGTCCCTGGGGCTCGAGAGGCGAGCCAAGCCCAGGAGCGCGTCCGAGTAACGGCGCTCGCTCGGGACGGGCCGAATTCGGCGCAGGCCTACCGGAGCGGAAGCCCGCTCCCTATTGACGGGCCCGTCGGAAGTTGTTATATTTTTGGTCCGATGCCATATCCACGCAGAGGCGGCAGGGGATTTATCCCCCAGATTCCTAAGGACCTGACCCGGAAAAACGAGCAGATCCGGGCTCAGAACGTGCGCTTGATCGATGCCGACGGGACGCAGCTGGGCGTCAAGCCGCTGGGCGAAGCGCTCGCCCTCGCCCGCACGAAGAGCCTCGACCTCGTCGAGGTCGCTCCCAAGGCGACCCCGCCGGTCTGCAAGCTGCTGCTCTATTCGAAGTTCAAGTACGAGCAGGACAAGAGGCAGCGGGAATCTCGCAAGCACCAGAAGGCGGGGCTCCTTAAAGAGGTGCGCTTCTCCCCGGTGATCGGCCAGCACGACCTCGACGTCAAGATCAAGCACGCCGAGGAGTTCCTGAAGGCCCACGACAAGGTACGCTTCACGGTGCTCTTCCGGGGCCGCCAGAACCAGCACAAGGACATCGGGCATCAACTGCTCCGAAGGGTCCAAGAGCGCCTGGCGGAGATCGCGACGGTCGAGCAGAAGCCCTCCCAGGACCGAAACCGTCTGATCATGACCATGTCCCCGAAGCAGACGCCGGGGGGCAAATAGCCGCTTCCGGGCCGGGCGCCGGCGCGGGTCCGCTCGCGAAAAGAGGATTTGAATATGCCGAAGTTGAAGAGCCACAGCGGAGCGAAGAAACGCTTTAAGCGGACCGCTTCGGGGAAGTGGAAGTACAAGAAGGCGGGTCTCCGCCATCTTCTCACCCCCGGGGCCAGCGGCTACGGCCGGCACAAGAGAAAGCCCGCCGTGCTGAACGCCAAAGACGGCGAGAAGATGCGAAAGCAGCTTCCATACGCCTGACGGATCGCCCATGAGAATCAAAGCTGGAGTCACGAGTAGAAAGCGCAAGAAGAAGTACTTCAAAGCCGCGAAAGGCTCGTACGCGTCGCGAGGCAAGAGATGGCGCCACGTGCGCCAGCACGTGGAGAAATCCCTCGACTACGCCTATGCGGGACGCAAAGACAGGAAAGGGGACATGCGATCCCTCTGGATCACGCGCATCAACGCGGCCTGCCGCGAAGAGAACGTGACCTACGGGCGCTTCATCGCCGGCCTCAAGAAGGCCGGCATCGGCCTGAACCGGAAGATGCTGGCCGAGATGGCCCTGCGGGACGCCGCTTCCTTCAAGAAGATCGTCTCCCTATCCCGCGCGGCCTGAACCCCGCTGCGCCGGCTTCCGGCCGCAGCGGTCCCGGAGTCCGTCGATGGCGACACGTCCCCATGAAGACTGGCAGGAGCGTTGGCGGGAGCTCTCCCGTTCGGCGCTGGAGTCGGTCTCCGCGGCGAAGACCCTCGATGAGCTCGAGCGCCTGAGGGTCGGCCTGCTCGGCCGCAAGGGGCGGCTCACCTTCCTGCTCAAGGGTCTCAAGGACCTCCCCCTGGAGGAGCGCCGCCGGCTGGGACCCGAGGCCAACGCCCTCAAGACCTCCGTCCAGCGGGCCCTGGAGACTCGGCGCGGCGATCTGGACCGCTCCCGGACCGAGGCGGAGCTCGAGAAGACCCGCGTGGACCTCACGCTGCCCGCGACGCCCCTGCCGAGCGGCCGGCGCCATCCGATCACCCAGACGATCGACCGCATGGCCGGCATCCTCGCGAAGCTCGGGTTCACCCGCGCCGACGGCCCGCTCGTCGAGACCGAGCGCTACAACTTCGAGGCCCTCAACATCCCGGCCGACCATCCCGCCCGGGACATGCAGGACACTCTCTACCTGGCGAACGGCGGCGGGGGCGCCGAGGGCCTTGAAACGACGCTGCTGATGCGGACGCACACGAGCCCGGTGCAGATCCGATACATGGAGAAGCATCCGCCGCCCGTCCACATCATGGCCCCCGGCAGGGTCTTCCGCCACGAGGCCGTTGACGCCAGCCACTCGGCGGTCTTCCACCAGGTCGAGGGCCTCTACGTCGCCAAATCGGTGACGATGGCCGACCTCAAGGGCACCCTGCAGACGTTCCTGAGGGAGCTCCTCGGCTCCGGGACCAAGACGCGCTTCCGCCCCTCGTACTTTCCCTTCACCGAGCCTTCCGCCGAGGTCGACGTGCATTGCCTGCTTTGCGGAGGCTCGGGCTGCCCCGCCTGCCAGCAGGCGGGCTGGCTCGAGATGCTGGGCGCCGGGCTCGTCCACCCCAACGTGCTGCGCGGCGTGGGCTGCGATCCCGAGGTCTGGTCCGGCTTCGCGTTCGGGATCGGCGTGGAGCGCATCGCTATGCTCCTGTTCGGCATCCCCGACATCCGCATGTTCTACGAGAACGACCTGCGCTTTCTGGAGCAGTTCCAGTGAAGATCTCCTACAGCTGGCTCAAGGATTTCATCCCCCTCGAGATCCCGCCGGAGGAGCTCGCCGAGCACCTGCTCCTGATCGGCTTCGAGGTGGAAGATATCACCCGCATCGGCCCCGACTTCACCGGCGTCGTGGTCGGCGAAGTCCTGACGGTCGAGAAGCACCCGAACGCGGACCGGCTCTCCCTCTGCGAGGTCTCCGTCGGAGACCGGAAGTTCGCCGTGGTCTGCGGCGCGCCGAACGTCGCGGCCGGCCAGCGGGTCCCCCTCGCTCCCGTGGGCGCCAAGCTGCGGGGCGGCCTCAAGGTCAAGAAGGCCAAGATACGCGGCGCGGTCTCCCAGGGCATGATCTGCTCGGCCAAGGAGCTTGGGCTGGCGGAAGAGACTCATATCAACGGCATCCACGTCCTGCCCCAAGACTGCGCGCTTGGCGCCGACTTCCGCTCCGTCGCGGGGGAGGCGGACGCCGTGCTCGACGTGGACATCACGCCCAACCGCCCGGATTGCCTCTCCCATCTGGGCCTGGCCCGCGAGCTCTGCGTCTATTTCGACCTGCCGCTGACGCCGCTGAAAGCCGCGCCGTTCGATGAAGGGGGGCCGGAGTCCCTCCCGATCTTCGTGTCCGATCCCGCGGAATGCCCCCGCTACCAGGGACGGCTGATCGAGGATGTCCGCATCGCTCCTTCCCCGTCATGGCTCGCCAAGCGGCTCGAGGCGGTGGGGCTCAGGCCGATCAACAACATCGCCGACATCACCAACTACGTGCTCTTCGAGTCCGGGCAGCCCCTGCACGCCTTCGACGCCGACCTCCTGAAGGGAGGGCGCATCGACGTCCGGTCGGCGCGGGCGGGCGAGAAGATCCGGGCGCTCGACGGCAAGGAGTACGCCCTGTCCACGGAGAACCTCGTCATCGCCGACGCGGAACGGACCGTGGCCGTGGCCGGGGTCATCGGAGGAGAGGCCACCGGCGTGACCCAAGCGACGCGCCGCGTCTTCCTGGAATGCGCCTATTTCCGGCCGGGACGCGTGCGGCGGAGCGCGCGCCTGCTGGGCGTCCGGACCGACTCCTCATACCGCTTCGAGCGCGGCGCCGATATCGGGGGGATCCCGGCGGCGGCCGCGCGCGCGGCGTCGCTCATCGTGAGCCTCGCGGGAGGCGCGGCGGGCGCGCCGGCCGACACGAACCCGTCGCCGCCGGAGAGGAGCCTTATCCGGGTCTCGGCCCGGCGCGTCAACGAGATACTCGGCGCGGACTACCCCGCCGGCCGCGTCGAGGGCGTCCTGGACCGTCTGAGCGCCCGTTGCGAGCGCTCGCCCGATGGGCTCGCGGTCGCGCCCCCGTCGTACCGCCACGACTTGACGACGGAGTGGGACCTGGCCGAGGAGGCCGCCCGGCATCTAGGCTACGGCGCGATCCCCTACGAGACGAGCCCCGTGCGCATACCGGAGCCCGAGACCCTCCCGCTCAACGACTGCGCCGGGCTCCTGCGCGGACGGCTCGGCGGCCTGGGCTTCTGGGAGGCATGCAACTACGACTTCGTATCCGAGGCCGAGCTCGAGCGGTTCCTGGGCCGGGCGGCGGGCCGGGACGATCACCCTCGCCTCTTGAACCCGATCTCCGAGGAGTGGGCGGTGCTTCGCCCCAGCCTGCTCATCGGCCTGCTGCGCAACGCGGCCCTCAACTTCAACCGGGGGGCTGCGGGGCTGCGTCTCTTCGAGATCGGCAGGGTCTACGCGAAACAAGGCGCCGGGATAGACGAGCGGACGCGCGCGGCCGGCATCATGGCCGGAGCGTATCCGGTCCGGGCCCACTGGAAGCGCGGCGGAGAGGCTCCCGACTTCTTCGACATCAAGGGGATGGTCGAGACGGCGCTCCGCGGCTACCGCGTCGGCTGGCGCGCTTCCTCGGCGCCGGACGGCGTCTTCCATCCCAGGATGCATCTCGAGCTGCTCCTGGACGACCCCCACGGCAAGCAGCCGCCGCGGGTCTGCGGCCGCGCGGGGCTGCTTCACCCCGACCTCGTCAAGCGCTGGGACCTCGCGCCCAAGGGCGTGCCGGGCCTCGGCACGGCCCCGGCCGGGCGGTCGCGGGAGGTCGCGGCGTTCGAGCTCGACGCCGGACTCCTCTCCGGGGCGGACGTCCGCGCGGCCGGCTTCAGGCCGTTCTCGGCGTTCCCCACCTCCGGCCGGGACCTCTCGGTCGTCGTCGGCGAGAATCTCGCGTTCGAGGCCGTCGCGGCCTGCGTGCGCCGCCTGGACCTGGCGGAGCTGCGGCGACTGGAGCTCATCGACGTCTTCACCGGCGATAGCGTCGAGCCCGGCAAGAAGAGCCTGACCTTGCGCATCACGTTCTCCCGCGCGGACCGGACGCTGCGCGACGCGGAGATCCAAGCGGCCGTCGACCGCATCCTGTCCGCCCTGCGAGCGGAGTGCGGGGCGGCGCTGCGCGGGTGATGCGCAAGCAACGCCTCGACAGGCTCGAGTCGCTGGTCCGCGAGGCGGCGCGGCGCATCAAAGACCTCAGCGGCCGGAACGCGCGGCTCCGCGCGGAGGTCGGCCAGCTGATGGAGGAGAACGGCCGCCTCGAGCTGCAGTTCCGGCGCTTCAAGAGCCTCAGTCAGCGCCAGGAGCAGATCCGCACCCGGCTCGAGCGCGCGGCGAGGAAGCTCGACAAGGTGCTGGATATCGCCGAATGATCGAGGACAAGACCGACGTCGAGATCTACGGGCGGAAGCTGACCATCGAGCTGGAGGGATTCAACCAGCTCGAGGTCAGCTCGATCGCCAACTACGTCGACGGGCGCATGCGGGAGATCGCGAAGGACTCCAAGGTCGTCGACACCTCGAAGCTGGCGCTCCTAACGGCCATCGAGATCGCGGCCGAGCTCCAGCGGGTCAAGACCCGGATGGAGGACTTCGACCGGATCGAGGAGCGCAGGATAGACGGCATGATCGTGGCCCTCGAGAAATCCGCGGAGCCGGACGGCACTTGACCGAGAACCCCGGCCTTTTCCGATCCGAAGCCCCTCTCAAGGCGCGGCCGCTCGCGGCCCGCCTGGCCCCCCGGACCCTCGAGGAGTTCGCCGGCCAGGAGCACCTCCTGGGCCCCGGGAAGATGCTGCGCCGCCTGGCCGAGACCGGCCGGGTCAGCTCCGCGGTATTCTTCGGCCCGCCCGGGACCGGCAAGACCGCGCTCGCGCACTTCATCGCCGCAAAGGCGGACTCCCGAGTGGAGGAGCTCAACGCCGTGGCGACCGGGGTCGCGGAGCTCAAGAAGGCCATCGAATCCGCGAAATACCTGCTGTCCACCGGGGGCCGGCGCACCCTCCTTCTGGTCGACGAGATCCACCACTTCAACCGGTCGCAGCAGGACGTGCTGCTGCCCGCCGTCGAGCGCGGCGACGTGATCCTCATCGGCATGACGACCGAGAACCCCTCGTTCTACGTCAACGCGGCGCTGCTCTCGCGCTCGACCGCGTTCGAGTTCCAACCCCTGGGCGAGGCCGAGCTGGGCCGCATCCACGACCGGGCCCTCGCCGACCGCGAGCGCGGACTCGCGGAGCACCCGGCCGACGTCGCGCCGGCGGCGCGGGAGCATCTCGTGCGGATGGCCGGCGGGGACGCCCGGAAGCTGCTCAACGCGCTCGAGCTCGCGGTGCTCTCGACGCCCGCGGGGAAGAACGGCAGGCGCGCGATCACTCTGGCGGTGGCGGAGGAGTCGATCCAGAAGCGGGCGATCCGCTACGACAAGCGGTCCGACGACCACTACGACCACATCTCCGCGTTCATCAAGTCCATGCGGGGCTCGGACCCGGACGCCGCGCTCTACTGGATGGCGAAGATGCTCGCCGCCGGCGAGGACCCGCGCTTCGTCGCCAGGAGGGTCCTCGTCTGCGCGGCCGAGGACGTAGGCAACGCCGACTTCCGGGCCCTGCTCCTCGCGAACGCCGCCTTCGAGGCGGTCCAGTTCCTCGGGATGCCCGAAGCGCGCATCCCCCTGGCCCAGGCCGTGACCTACATCGCCTGCGCGCCGAAGTCGAACGCCGCCTACCTGGCGGTCGACGCCGCGCTCGAGGAGGTCCGCCGCGGCCCCCAGCGCGAGGTGCCGCCGCACCTGCGCGACGCCAACCTGGACGCCGAGAGCCGGGGGCACGGCGCCGGCTACAAATACGCCCACGACTACCCGGACCACCACGTCGAGCAGCAGTACATGCCCGAGCCCGTCCGCTTCTACGAGCCCGACGGCCAGGGAGACGAGGCGCGCATCCTCAAGCGCCTCGAGGAGCTGCGCCGGCGCGCTGGCAAGAAAGCGCCGAAGGCGCGGAAATGACCGGCACGACGGCCGAAACCCCGGCGGAGCGGGCCAAGGTCCTTTCGGTCACCCGGCTCAACGAGCTCATCCACGACGCTCTGGAGTCCTCCTTCGCGGACGTATGGGTCGAAGGCGAGATCTCCGACCCGCGCGCCTATCCGTCGGGCCACACCTACTTCACGCTCAAGGACCCCGAGTCCCAGGTCTCGGCCGTGCTCTTCCGGGGCTCGGCCGCCGCCCTGCGCTTCAAGCCGGAGCACGGCCTGCAGGTCTTGGCCCGCGGCCGCGTCTCCACCTACATGAAGCGCGGCCAGTACCAGCTCATCGTCACGCAGATGCAGCCCAAGGCCGCCGGAGCCCTGCAGCTGGCGTTCGAGCAGCTCAAGCGCAGGCTCGCGGCCGAGGGGCTCTTCGACGAGTCCCGGAAGAAGCCGCTCCCCCCCGTCCCGGAGCGCGTCGGCATCGTGACCTCGCTTCAGGGCGCCGCCATCCGCGACATGCTGAGCGTCATCGAGCGCCGCTTCAAGGGCCTCCACATCCGGATCCACCCGGTCCAGGTGCAGGGGGACGCGGCCGCCCCGATGATCGCGCGTGCCGTGGACGATTTTAACCGCAATTTCCCCGACACCGACGTGCTGCTCGTGGGACGCGGCGGGGGCTCGCTCGAGGACCTTTGGGCCTTCAACGAAGAGTCCGTGGCCCGGGCCATCGCGGCCTCGCGCATCCCGGTCGTTTCCTGCGTAGGCCACGAGACGGACTTCACGATCGCCGACTTCGTCGCCGACCTGCGGGCGCCCACGCCCTCGGCGGCCGCTGAGCTGGTCGTCCCGGACCGCGAAGCGGTCCTGCGCCAGATCGGGACTCTCGCGCAACGCCTCATTCCCGCGCTCGCGGGGACGCTGGGCCGCCTCGGCGAGCGGCTCGCGAGCCTGACGCGCTCCCCCTTCCTGCGCGACCCGCGGCGCATCTTCGAGCAGAAGGCTCAGCGGATCGACGAGCTTTCCGGCCGCCTCGTGCCGGGGCTGCGCGATCTGTCGCGCCGCCTGGCCGAGCGGCTCGCGCGCGCGGCCGGCTCCCCCTCCCTCGCGGACCCGGCGCGGCTCTACGCGGCGAAGGCCGACCGGATGGCGCAGGCGCTCCGGCGTCTCGCGCCGGCGCTGGAGCGCGCCATCGCCCACGCGGAGAAGGACCTTCGCCGGCTGGCGGACCAGCTCGACGCCCTCAGCCCCCTGCGCGTCCTGTCGCGCGGCTACGCCATCGTTTTCAAGAAGGACAAGAAGACCGTCATCCGCTCGGTGTCGGAGGTGAACACCTTCGACACGATCGACATCCGCCTGCACGACGGAGAGTTCGAGGCTCAGGTTCGGTAGGAGGCAGCTATGACCGCGAAAGCGAATAAGAAGGCGCCCAAGGAAGCGTTCGAGAAGTCGCTCGAGCGCCTGGAGGCCATCGTGCACGACCTTGAGTCCGGGGAGAAGGGCCTGGAGGAATCGCTGGCCCTCTTCGAGAACGGCATCGGCCTAGCCAAGCAGCTCACGACCCGCCTCACCGAGGTCAAGCACCGCGTCGAGGTGCTGACGAAGGAAGGCAAGGGCCGCCTGACCGCAAAACCGCTGGGAGAAGAGGGGGAGTAGAGCGCGCCAGCACGGCCCGCCGGTCTGCGCTCGAACCCCGAGCACATCGGCCGACGATCACCTTTTGTCTGAGGTGTCAGACACCGAACGCATCTACTCGAGGTTATGACCGAGGGAAGCTTGCGAAACCCTAACATGGGTTGACAGCCGTCAGAACCCACAGGCAATCCCCAGGGAGCCCTTCGAAACACACCCCCTCACCAATCCCGGCGCGATAATGCCGCATCGGTAAGTCCGCAAGAACCTCCCAGTCGGTCCCTCCCGACGGGCTCAGATTTCAAAAAAAATTAGCCAGCAATTATCAGCCGAATCTACATTCGGCGCCGAATGCGAATTGCTCTGGAAAATCCAACGCTATTTTTCCGAAAATCTGAGGGAACCTACGGGCGGCTCGTTCGTACTTGCGGGTAATGGCTGGAGAACTCATTAAGAGCGGAATCCCCGACGAGGAATTGATTCGTCGGGTCAAGTTCCTTGTGACGGGAGAGAGAAGATCTCTGGCCGTGTTGCTTGCGCACTTGGCCGAGTTCGATTGGCGCAGGCTGCACGAGCGGCAGGGCTTCCCGACATTGTTCGAGTACTGCACCCGTGAACTGGGCTACTCCGAAAGTTCGGCCGGCAAGCGCATCGTAGCCGCGCGGCTCGCGCGTCGGCTGCCGCCTCTCCTGACGCGGATCGCATCCGGCAAGCTGGATCTGACGGCGGTCGTCATCCTGGCGCCGCACCTGAACAAAGACAATCACAAGGAGCTCCTCGCGCAGGCGGAGGGCAAGAGCACGCGCGAGCTCAAGTTCCTCCTGGCCGGCTTGGCGCCGAGGCCGGATGCTCCCGACTGCGTCCGCCGCCTGCCGGCCCCGTCGGCTGCTCCCAAGACAGGCTCTGACGCTCCGCCGCCGCTCTTTGCGCCGGATGGTGAGGGACCCGGCGCTGAAACATGCGGTGAGAATCCGGAGCCTCCCCCGGGCAGGATCGCACCAGGTCCGAAGCCGTTGGTCGAGCCGCTCTCACCGGACCGGTGTCTGATCCGGTTCACCGGCGGGCGCGAGTTACTGGCTCTACTCGACAGAGCCAAGGAAGTCCTGCGGCACAAATATCCGGACGGCGACTTGGAGGACGTATTCACTGATGCCCTCTCGGCGCTGCTGGACAAGAAGGACCCGATGCGGATCCTCCAACGCAAGCGGAAGCGCAGATCCCCAGAGAAAAAGGGACCGGCGAAGAGGAACGGGACCGGAATGTCGAACGGAATGAGCGTCGTGAAGCACCCGAGGCGGGAAACGGCTCGCCGGATCCCCGGCCGCGTGCGCGACGCGGTCGTGGCGCGGGAGGCGGACGCTGCGCGTTCATTGGAACGAACGGCAGACGCTGCGAGACGCGCGGAGGCTTGGAGTTCGACCATGTAATTCCTTGGACCTTGGGCGGACGGTCCGACGACCCGGCCAATATGCGACTATTGTGCCGGCAGCACAATCAGAGCGAGGCGCGACGCATCTTCGGGGAAGAGTTCATGCGGCGCAGGATGGGGGACCGCAGAACGTCGGCAGATTCATCGCGCAAAGGGGGCGGGCCGCTCTAGAAGAAATACTGGGCCTGGGCGTACGCGATGTTCGCGCGGCGGCCGTACTCGCTGGCGGGCGAGCCCCCGAAGCGCTGCCAGCCCGCGAGCAGATGCAGGTTCCCGACCGCGTTCCAGCTGATCGAGGGGCTGATGAAATGGCTCTCATCGTTCAGGTTCAGGATGTGGTACAGCTCGACTTGGACGAGCGGATGCAGCTCCTTGCGCAGGCCCGCTCCCCAATAGTCCCGCGCCACGGACACCTCCCGCCCACCCGCCAGCGCCGTGAAGTCGTAGCGCCGGGGCTCGGTCCGGCCGCGACCGTTGTGCAGGACCTCCGTCACGAACCAGAGGTCCTTGAGCCACCGGAGCGGGGGATCGGCGCCGAAGGAGTATTCGTAGCCCAAGAGCGCCCGCCAGTAAGGCGTGCGCACGCGCAGGTCCGTATAGCTCCATTCGCCATGCAAAGTCCCTCCGCGCACGTCGGCCGCGAAGTCCCCGCCCAACATCCAGCTCGCGGTGGAGGAGGCCACTTTCCCCCCCAGCAAAGAGAGGTCCACTCCGCCGGGGTTGCCGCGCACCCGGCCGAGCAGGTCCGACTCGGCCCAGCGCCCAGCCAGAGCGTAGACAGCCTCGGCCTGCCCCAGCGCCCCGATCCCGCGCCGCAGCAAGGCGGCGTCCACGCCGGGGCGCTCCTCGCGCTCGAGCGAGGTGGGCCGGTACGGGTTCAGGACGTCGATGGGGTTCCAGATCTTCCCGGCGCCCCAGGCCACGCGCTGGCGCCCGAAACGCGCGCTCCAGGGGCCGCTACGCAGCTCGACCCAGCCCCTGTACGACAAATGCCTGTAGTGCGCGTCCGTTCCGGAGCTGACGGCCTGCTCCATCGTCAGGTAGCTCTCGGGCTCGCCCAAGCCGAAAAGGCGGAAGTCGGATGATTTAAGGAACGAACCCGCGCGCAGCTCATGGTCGTAGTCCACGTGCACGCGCAGGGATCGCTCCGGCGGGCTCCAGGCGTCCGGGGGCTCGGCCGGCGCCATCTCCGCGTCGAGACTCAGGCGCGCGCGGGTGAGATCGCTCCAATAGGGCGCGCCCGTCAGCGCGGAGCGGGTGTAGCGGTAGAGGTTCTTGAGATATCCGGAGGCCCGGAAGGATGCCCCCCAGAGGCCGGCCGCTCCGGCCCCTTGGGACGGGACTTGGTCGGGCGGGAGCGAAGCCGCTCGTGCCGCGCCGGGAGCGCTTACGGCTACGGCCGCGACCGCGGCTAGAATCACCGCGCCGGAGCCCAAGGCGCGCCTCACCGCGCTTTGTCCGCGTCCCCCAGGCGGCCGTCGTGTATCGAGAGGACCCGCCGCGCGCGGGAGAGGACCCGGGGATCGTGGCTCGAGAAGAGGAACGTCACGCCGTGGTCCTCGTTGAGTTTCGCCATCAGGTCCAAAAGCGCCTCGGCCGTCTTCGAGTCGAGGTTGGCCGTGGGCTCGTCGGCCAGCACCACCATCGGGCGGTGGACGATGGCGCGCGCCACCGCCACGCGCTGCTGCTGCCCTCCGGAGAGGAGGTCGGGACGCCGGTGGGCCTGCCCCTCGATGCCGACCCACTTGAGCGCCTCGTGGGCGCGCTCCAGGCGCTCCGCGGGGGGCACGTTCTGCAGGGCCAGCACGTACTCCACGTTCTCGAGCGCGGTCAGGACCGGGAGCAGGTTGAAAGCCTGGAACACGAAGCCCAAAGAGCGCAGGCGGAAATCCGCGAGCTGGTCCTGGCTCAGGCTGGAGACCCGGCGTCCCTCGTAGAAGACCTCGCCGCGGGTCGGGGAGTCGATCGTGCCGATGATGTTGAGCAAAGTCGACTTGCCGGAGCCGGAAGGCCCGGCGATGGCGGTGAACTCCCCGCGGCCTACCTCCATGGCCACGTGCCGCAAGGCGGTGACCGCCAGGCCCGGCGCGGCTCCCCCCCCCAGGCGCTTGAACCGCCCCCACGCCGACAGGGCCGCGGGGCCGCCCCCGTAGACCTTGGACACGTTCTTCAGCTGGATCAAAGGCTCCATTTTCCGTTACCTCAGTTTATCATACATGCCGCAGCGCCGCCGTCACGACGAGGCGCGAGCCGCGCGCCGCCGGCCCCACGGACGCGGCCAGGCAGACGCAGAAGACCCCCAGCGCCGACCAAAGGTGCATCCCCCAGACCGGACGCATGTAGATGACGTCCTCGAAAGGGATGAAGTAAGACATCGCCTTGCCCACGGGAAGCTCGAGCCCCCAGGTCCCGAAGGCCCAGATCAGGCCCAGGCCGGCCGCGAAGCCGAGACACGTCCCGATCAGCCCCATGAGGGCCGCCTCCGCCAGGAGGACCCGGCGCACGAGAGCCGGGCGGGCGCCGATCGCGCGCAGCACGCCGAACTCGCGGATGCGCTCGAAGAACGACATGGAGATCGAGTTGAGGATCCCGAGGCCCACGATGGCGAAGATGACGATCAGGATGACGACGAGCAGGCCGTCCTGGAACTTCTTGATGCCCACCACCTCGGAGCCGACGTCCCTGTAGGTCAGCGCCACCACGGACGGATCATCCAGCTTCGCCCGCAGATCGGCGCTAAGACGCCCGGCCTTGCGCACGTCATCGAGCCTGGCGACCACGTGGCTCGCCTCGCCGGAGAGGCCGCGTATCCCCCGCGCCGCCTCGATGGGCACGTAGACGATCTGGCCGTCGTAGGCCGTGCTGCCCGTATGGTAGACGCCCGCCACGCGGAAGAGCTCCGAGTTCATCTCGCCGTCCCCGCTCTGGGCCATCACGACCAGCCGCTCGCCAAGGCGCACGTCGAGGTCGCCCGCCAGCTTGTCGCCCAGGAAGATGTCCCGCTTCGACTCGCCCAGATACCGGCCGTCCGTCAGGTACCCGGGCAGGATCGATATGTCCCGCTCGGCATCGGGCTCCACCCCCACGACCAGGACGCCGCGCGAGCCCACGGCCGAGTAGACGAGCCCGGTATAGAGGAGCCGGGAGCCCACCGCGGCCACGCGGGGATCGGCCGCCAGTATCTCGCGGAAACGCTCCGGATTCGAGAGGAGCTTCTCGGGGATCCTGCGGTTTTGCACGCCGGCGGCCTGGACCTGCACGTGCCCGAGCATCACCCCGGTCGACTTCTCGATCATCTGGCGCTGGAAGGACCGGATCAGGCTCTGCCCGAACATGACCGCGGCCAAGCCGACCGCGATGGAGGAGACGGTCAGCAGGCTGCGGCGGCGGTTGCGCCAGAGGTTCCGCCAGGCCAGACGCAGGAGCAAGCTCTTATCCTCCTCCTCTCATAAGTGCCGCAGCGCCTCCACGGGGCTCGTCCGCGACGCGCGCAACGCGGGAGGAATCGCCGAGAGCACGCTCGTGAGGAGCACCGCGCCCAGCGCCACTGCGTGGCTGCCCCAGTTGAAGCGCAGGAAGAGCTTCGCGTCGAAGGGCATGAAGTAGGCGATGGCGTCTCCGACCGGGAGCTCGAGGCCCGTCCGCCCGTAGAACGCGATCAGGCCGCACCCGACGGCGAGGCCGAAGGCGGCCCCGAGCGCCCCCAGGATGCAGGACTCCAGGATCACGAGGCGGCGGATGACCCCCGGCCGCGCGCCCATCGCCATGAGCACGCCGAACTCGCGCACGCGCTCGAACATCGCCATCAGGAGGGTGTTCAGGATCCCGAGCGCGACGATCGCGAACACGACGAGCAGGACGATCGAGAGCAGGGCGTCCTCGTAGTCCCGGATGGCCACGAGCTCGTAGTCGATGTCCGCCCAGGTCCGCACCTGCACGGGGCGGCCGTCGAGCGCCCGGGCGACGGCCTCGCGCGTCTCGGAAAGCCGCAGCGGATCGCCGGCGCGGATCGCGAGGTTGTTGATCCGGTCGCCCACAGCGAGCATGCCCTGCGCCGTCTCGAGCGGGACGTAGACGATCGAGTTGTCGAAGGTGTGGCTCCCCGAGTGGAAGATCCCGGTGAGCGTGAACAGCTCGGCGCCGAGGCTGCCGTCCACCGCCGAGCTCATCACGACGACCTCGTCGCCGAGGTCGACCCCCAGGTGATCGGCGAGCTTGTCTCCGAGATAGATGCCGTCCGGCTCCGCGCCCAGGTGGCGGCCCCGCGTGAGGTAGGTATGCATGCTCAGCACACGGCGGTCCCGCTCCGGCTCGATGCCGCAGATCAGCACGCCCGCCGACTCCTTCTTGGACGAGATCAGCCCGGTCACGTGCACCCGCCGCTCCAGGGCCTCTATCCCGGCGACCCCGCGCAGGGCGCTCTCGATCCCGGCCGGGTCCTCCATGTAGCGGTCCGGGAACTTCAAGTCCTCGACCCCCTCGGCGAGGACCTGGATGTGCGAGGTGAACGTCCCCGTCGCCTTCCGGATGAGCTGATACTGGATGGTCTTGATCAGGCTCTGGCCGAAGAGCAGCGCGGCCAGGCCCGACCCGATCGAGAGCACCGTGATAAGCGTGCGCCGGCGGTTGCGCCACACGTTGCGCCAGGCCAGCGTCAGCAGGACCCCGCGGACGCGCGAGCTCATCTTTGGAGGCGGCTCAGGCTGAAGAAGGAGTCCGGCAGCTCGAGGCCGAAATCAAGCGCGTGGTACTCGAGCACCGTCCGGCGGCCCGGCCTGCGCTCGGAAACGCACGTGAGCCGGGTGGGCACGCGCCTGCCGCCCATGACCTTGACTCGGTCGAGCGCGATCGTCCGGATGAGCTCCCCGCGCTCGCTGTAATGCTCCTCTTTCACCGGGATCACCCATCCGTCCGGATAGACGCCGAGCGTGAGCAGCACCTTCCCCCATACGACCGGGGCGTCCGGCTTGGGCAAGGCCTCGATGAGGCGCGTCTCATAGGGCTTGCCCGGCGTCGTGCGAAGAAGGCGGTGCGTGTAGTCCTTGACGACCGAGTCCGCCTTCACGATGTCCTCGTAGGTGAAATCCGAGCCCTGCCACGAGGAGTGCATCATCGTGGGCGGTATCTTGAGGAGCCGCTCCACTCGGGGCATCCACATCCACATCTCGCCGCCGCGGCGCAGCGTCGTAGTCCCCTTCTCTTTGGGCGGGGCGTGGATGAGGATGAAGGCCTTGCGGCGGCCCTGGTTCCATCCCTCGATCTCGAGCTCGCGGGTCCACGACGGCGTGACCACGGTCATCGTGAGGCGCCCGTGGCTCGAGTCGCCGCGCAAAAGCTTGTTGGCCCTGTCGACGATCTCGTAGACGCTCGGACCCGGCCTGGCCGCGGCTATGGGAATCGTCGAGCCGCGCAGTCCCGCCGAAGGCGGGGTGGCCGCGGCGGCGATGGGACTGATGGTCTCCGCCGAAGGCGGGGCAGTCGCGGCCACGGGAGCCGTCGAGCCGCGCAGTCCCGCCGCAGGCGGGACGGCCGCGCCCGGGGAAGCGGCGGCCGACAGCAGGAGGGCGGACAGGAAGCTCGACGCGCGGGTCATTGATCGTGACAGAGGCCCGACCCCCAAGCCGGATAAGTCAACGCCGGAGCCCGGCTGAAAAATGGACTTATTCAGCAGGGAGCATGCGCTCGAGCGTCGCCTTCTCGCGCAGGCGCTTCACGAGAGCCTGGAGACCCCGCTGGTAGTTGAGGTTGTGGAGGAACTCCTTGACCCCGAGACGCAGCTTGTCGTAGTTGAAGGATTCCTTCGCCTTCTTCTCCTGCACCCGGATCAGGTGAAAGCCGAAGTCGCTCTCCACCGGCTCGCTGACCTCGCCGACCGGGAGCGAGAACGCGGCATCCTCGAAGGTCTTGGGCATCCAGCCGCGCAGGATCCAGCCCAGGTCCCCGCCGCGGGGGGCGCTCTCGAGATCGTTGGACTCCTCTTTGGCCACCTCGTAGAAATCGGCGCCCTCGTCGAGCCGTTTCTTGATCCGCTTAACCTCCTGAAGGGACTTGTTCTTGGCCACCATCGAGGCGACGCCCGACGTCTTCACCAGTATGTGCGAGAGCCGGACGCGCTCCGAATGGTTGTCGCGGAGGCGGAAGCCGAAGGCGGTATACGCCTGGGCCTCCTCCTCGGGAAGCCCTTTGACGACGTCGGTATCCCCCTTCACGATGAACTTGAACTTGTCATACGCCGCCTTGATGGCTTCCTCGTCCGGCTCTTTGAGGTTCGCGGCGACCTTCTGCTCCACGACCTTCCGGATCTTGAGCTGCCGGCGGATGCGGTCCCGGAACTGGTCCTCGGACAGCCCCTCTTTTTCCAGCTCAGCCCTCAGGGCCTTCTCCATCTCGTCGTCCGAGCGGCGCTCCCCCGTCGCCTCATCCATGCGGAAGCTGCGCTCCCGGACCTCCTGGACCCCCTTCTCCAGCTCGCGGTCGTGCATCTTCACGGCC
The DNA here is from genome assembly GCA_043819795.1 of Elusimicrobiota bacterium. Classification (GTDB taxonomy): domain Bacteria; phylum Elusimicrobiota; class Elusimicrobia; order UBA1565; family UBA1565; genus JBDREN01. The sequence continues at coordinate 58,224 of JBDREN010000218.1, read as the reverse complement.
GAGGCTTCCGCCTCCTGGGCCAGCACCTCGTCGTCGATCATCTGCTCCAGGACCTTCTGACGGATCTCCACGACCGTCGCTTCGTCGCGAAGGAGGTCCGGCATGTTCCGCTGGTAGTTGTCCAGGACCGAGCGGAGGTTCTTCCGGTACTCGGAGAGGAGCAGCGGCTTGCCGTTCACCTTGGCGACGACATCCTCGAACACCTTGGCCGAGGCGAGGATGGGGGTCCCGGCGGCGAAGAGCGCCGCGGCGAGCAACGACTTATTCAAGCTGAGCATCGACAACCTCCACACGATAGGACGCCTGCAGGGACTGCAGATGGCGGTCCAGCTTCTGTTTTTCGAGTATGCTGCGGATCCGGTCTTTGCTGGAATGGAGCGGGACTTTGCGCGCGCCCTCCTTGAGCAGGACATGGTACCCGAAGGTGCTGCGGACCGGCCCGCCGAGCTCCCCGACCCCCATCTTAAAAAGGACGCCCAGATCCGGGAGGATCTCCCCGTAGAGCGCCGGGCTCATCCGCCCGCCCTGCCCCGCCGTATCGGCGTCGAGCGACCGCATCTTCGCCTCCTGCGCGAACGAAGCGCCGAGGCGGATCCGCTTGAGCACGGCCTCCGCCTCCGCGGCCGTCGCCAGAAGGATATGGCGCGCGACGACCTCCCCGTCATGCCTGCGGTGGAAGTCGCGCACCTCATCGTCGGTAACGCCGATCACCCCTTTCTCCCGCAGGCGGTCGAGCCACAGGCGCGCCAGCAGATAGTCCCGCGCCTCGCGGATCTTCTCCTCCTCCTCCTTGCGCAGCTGGATCATGCGGTCCTTGAATTCGGGGGAGCCGTCCACGCCGTCGGCCCGGGCCGCCTCGATGATCAGCTTCTCCCGGATGAGCACGTCGAGGAACTGCCGGCGGCCGTGCGGCGTCAGGACGTAGTCCTGATATCCGGGAGCCACCTCCTCCAGCTTGCGGCGGAACTCCGACTGAGTGATCGCCGACTTGCCGACGCGGGCGACGACCTCGTCTGTCTCGAAGCGGCGGCAGGATAAGCTCCCAAGGAGCAGGACAACGGGGGCCAGGAGGGATGCCATGCGATACATACGCCTATACTCTAACATTTTTTCCTTATCCGGCGGTCACGGCCGGGCGCGCTTGAGGCCCTCCAGGAAGTCGGCGATCCATCGCACGGGATCTCCTCCCCCGCGGACACCCGTCCCGCGGGCCCCCGCCCGCGGGGCCCGGATGCCGGAGGCTTCCGAGCCGAGGCTCACGCGCAGGCCGTCGCCCTCCGGCGATCGCACGAACTCGATCCTATCCTGATAAACGCTCATCCAGCGCGTGATCGCCGGCATCGGCACCTCCATGTCCGGGCGGAAATAGATCTCGACGCGGGAGCCCCGCTGCACGACCGAGCGGATGCCGACCGTGGTGGCCGTGGTCCGGATGCGCAGGATGCGGAAAAGATTCTCCACGGGCGGAGGCAGGGGCCCCGACAGGTCGATCAGCTCCCGCCGGAGGTCCTCGATCCGCGCCTCGTCGGCCGCGAGGACCCGCTTGTAGAACTGGATGCGCTCCAGGTCCCCGGGGAGGAAATCGCCCGGGATGTAGGCGGGGACAGCCACGTCGAGATGGGCGGCCCTGGGCTCGACGGCTTTCGGCTTGCGCCCGAGGAGCTTCTGGGCCTCCGCGTCGAGAAGCTCCGAATAGAACTCCACGCCGACCGCGTTCAAAAATCCGTGCTGCCTGGCTCCCAGCAGGTCCCCGGCTCCGCGGATCTCGAGGTCCCGCATGGCCAGCGCCAGGCCCGCGCCAAGCTCCCCGAACTCGCGCAGGGCCTCGAGCCGCTTGCGAGCGTCCTCGCTGAGCGCCCGGAACTCCTTGACGTCGGCGGGGTAGTAGAGGGCGCAATAGGCGCGCTGGCGCTCGCGCCCGATCCGGCCCCGCAGCTGGTAGAGCTGCGAGAGCCCGAAATCCTGGGCGTTCTCGATGAGCAAGGTATTGACCGACGGGATGTCCAGCCCGGACTCGATGATGGTGGAGGCCACGAGGATATCGGACTTGCGGTTGAAGAAGTCCCACATCGTCCTCTCCAAACGGTCGGAGCGCATCTGGCCGTGGGCGACGGCGATGCGCGCGCCCGGAAGCAGGCTCTTCAGGCGCGCTTCGGCCTGCGGCAGGGACCGGACGCGGTTGTGCACGTAGAAGACCTGCCCGCCGCGGGCGAGCTCGGCCTCTACCGCCGCCTTCACGTGCGCCTCGTCGAAGGCCAGGACCTCCGTGACGATCGGCTGGCGTCCGGAGGGGGCGCTCTGGATCAGCGAGATTGCGCGCAGGCCGGAGAACCCCTGATTGAGGGTCCTCGGGATCGGCGTGGCCGAAAGCGTGAGGCAGTCGACGTGCGTCTTGAGGGACTTCAGCGCCTCCTTGTGCTTGACGCCGAACCGGTGCTCCTCGTCGACGACGAGAAGCCCCAGGTCCCGGAACCGCACGTCGGGCTGGAAGAGGCGGTGGGTGCCGATGACGACGTCGATCTTGCCGGCCGCCAGGTCCTGGAGGATCCCCCGCTGCTCGGCCTTGGTCTGGAAGCGGGAGAGCATCTCGATGCGGAGGGGATATTCCGCGAAGCGCTTCCGGAAGGTGCGGGTGTGCTGGTCCGCGAGGATCGTGGTCGGGACGAGGACCGCGGCCTGCTTCAGCCCGGCGACGCACTTGAGCGCCGCGCGCATCGCCACCTCGGTCTTGCCGAAGCCGACGTCCCCCACGACGATGCGGTCCATCGGGTGCGGGGCCGTCATGTCGGCCGCCACCTCGGAGATCGCCTTGAGCTGGTCGGGGGTCTCCTCGAAAGGGAACGATTCCGCGAACTCGTGCTCCATATGCGAGCCGGGCGGGAACGCGTGCCCCGGCAGGGCCCTGCGGGCCGCGTGCACCTTCAGGAGCCGCTCGGCCAGCTCCCGTACGGCCTCCCGGACGCGCTCCTTGACCTCGCTCCAGGTCTTGGTGTCGAGCGACGAGAGGCGGGGCCGGTGGCCCTCGGAGCCGATGTATTTCTGGACGCTCCTGAAGTCGGTCATCGGGATGAAGAGCGTGTCCCCGCCGCGGAACTCGAGCCTCAGGCAGTCCATCATCACGGCAGGAGACGCGGCCGGACCGGCGGAGGGATCGTCCTCCGAGGAGCGAACGCCCCCGGCGCCGGGACCCTCCGGCGTGGCGACGGCCTCCAAGCCTAGGTAGCGGGCGATGCCGTGGAGCTCATGGACGACGAAATCCCCCTTCTTGAGCTCGCGCCATCGCACGCGGACGCGCCCCGCGACGACCGGCTTCAGCAGCCGGCTTTTGCGGTAAGACCGCCCGAAGATCTCGGCCGAGGTCAAAACGGCGAGGCCCCTCGGACGGTTCACGAAGCCCTGGCGCAGCGGCCCGATCAGGAACTGGACGCTCCCCGCGGGCACAGAGCCCTCGAACATCTCCTGGACGCGCTCGTCCTCTCCCCGGTTCATCGAGAAGAGCATGACCCTCAGCCCCTCGCGGCGCCACTCTCGACAGCGGCTCGCCGCCGCCCCGACGCGGTCGCCCAGGGGCTGGGACGACTGAGCCTCGCCGGCGGGGACGCTGGATCCCAAGCCCAGCGGCGGGATCGAGACCGCGCCGAAGTCGACCGCCTCCTCCCGCGCTCCCGGAGCCGGGCCGACGAGAAGGACCCTCCCCCGCGTCCCCGGGATCGCGAGGCCGGCTTCGGCGACCCACGTCCCCCCTTCGGCGAGGGCCTCCCCGAGCGTCCGGGGGAACTCTCTCTCGCAGGCCGGGACGACCACGGCCTCCTCCATGAATCCGGGACGGGTCGCCTGTGTCTGGGGATCGAAGCCTCGCAACGACTCCACGGTGTCGACATCGTAGACGACGCGGACCGCGTCCGGCGGCTCGACAGGAAAGAAATCGACGACGGCTCCCCGCGCGGCGTACTCGCCGGGACTCTCGACGAAATCGACCCTCTGATAGCCGAGCGCCCCGAGGCGCTTGAGGAGCTCCCCGCGGGGCGGCCCCCCTCCCGGACGGACCGTCGTCCGCCGCCCGGCGTATTCCTCGCGCGTGGGGACGCGGACCTCGAGCGCCGCGGCCGTCGCCAGCACCAGACCGGCGCCCCGGTGCAGGCGCTCCAGGGCCGCGAGGCGGCCGCGAGGGTCCTCGCCGAAGAAGGCGTGGCGTGCTCCCTGCGGGGGCGGGAACGCGGCGCTCAGAGCTTCGATAGCGTCGGCCGCGTCCTCGAGGTCCTCCTCGCTCTCTCGGACGAGGATCAGGGGAGCGGCGAGCCCGGCGCCCAGCCGCTCGCGCAAAGGCCCGGAGGGACCGGCGGGATACAAGAGGGTGAGGGCGAGATGCGCCCAAGCGCCCGAGTTCGGGACGCCGCTCACGACGATGGGCTTAACGAGCCGCCTCAAGAGCGCTCTTCTTCCAGGCGGCCGCGAAGGCCGTCCACCAGCGCGGCGAGCTCCTCGGGCCGCGTGCCCCCCCGGAGGGAGAAGCGCGCCGGGTTGCGGCCGTCCGGATCGGACCAGAATACGCGAACGAGGACCTCGCCGTCCTCGACGCGCGCCAGCGCCCCGAGCGGGGTCGAGCAGCCGCCTCCCGCCTCGCGAAGGAAGGCGCGCTCGAGCTCCACCTCCAAGCGCGTCCGCTCGTCGGCCAAGGGCCTCAGCGCCTCCCGCACGTCCTCGCGGTCGGAGCGCGCCTCGATCGCGAGCGCCCCCTGCCCCGGAGCCGGGACCAGGAGGTCGGGCGAAAGCACCTCGTGAGGCACGGCCTCCCGCCCGAGGCGCCTGAGTCCGGCCAAGGCGAGCACGAGCCCGGAGACGCCGCCCGCCTCCAGCTTCCGCAGGCGGGTATCCACGTTCCCGCGGACCGTCTCGAACGTGACGTCGGGCCTGCTTTGGCCCAGCTGGATCCTGCGGCGCAGGGAGGCGGTCCCGATCACGCTGCCCGCGGGAAGCCGGCGCCAAGTGCGGCAGGCCGGGCCGCCGATGAACACGTCGCGCGGGTCTTCGCGCCACGGATAGGCGCTCACCACGAGGCCCTCCGGGAGCTCCGCCGGAAGGTCCTTGGCGGAATGGACTCCGAGATCGACACCGCCGTCGAGCAGCGCGGACTCGATCTCCTTGACGAACATGGCCTTGACGTTCGGCGATCCGTCGGGAGCGGGCGGCTCGGCCTCGGCGGCGCGCGGCCCCCGCCCCGGGGGGACCGGCGCGTTCATGGCCTCGCTGAACCGGTCGCCGCTGGTGGAGATGACGACCAGCTCGACGTCCAGGCCGGGATGCGCCTCGCGCAAGCGGTCGGCGACCCACCGCGACTGGGCGCGGGCCAGCGCGGAGCCCCGCGTTCCGAGGCGCAGACGGCTCATGAAGAGGATCGGGAAATGCTTTGAGAGCCCGCGGGCACAGGGCTCCCGCTCCGCAAGGGGTGATGCCGCAGGCTGATCTCGGGTCCGGAGCGCAGGGACTCCATCCAGGCCCCGAAGTCCAGCGCCGCCCGGCGCACGATCCCGCGCGCGGCGCTGATCGCCTCCTGACGCCGCGCGGCGTTCTCGTCCCCGATGGCCTGGAGGTCCTCCAGACGGTACAGGTAGACCCCGTCCAGGTCGCCCACCGTCTCCTGGACGTCGCGCGGCATGGCGATGTCGATGATGAAGAGGGAGCGTCCCCGGCGCTGCGCCGCCGCGGCTTCCACCATCTCCCGCGTCAGGACGGGCTCCGGCGCGCCGGTCGAGGCCACGACGATGTCGACGCGCCCCAGCAGCCTGTGGAACGTCTGCCACCGGACGGGGTCGGCGCGCAGGGACGCGGCGAGCGCCTGCGCCCTCTCCCAGGTCCGGTTGGCGATGTGGAGCCGCGCCACCTTGGCGCTGATGAGATGGCGCGCCGTCTTCTCGGCCGTCTCGCCGGCGCCGAGGATCATGACCCCGCTCTCTCGGAGACCGCCGAAGATACGCTTGGCGAGCTCGACGGCCACCGCGGCCACCGACAGCTGCCCCATGCTGATCTGCGTCAGGTTGCGCACGGCCTTCCCCACGAACAGGGAACGCTGGAAAAGCACGTTCGTCAGCTTGGCGGTCGTCTCAGCCTCGCGGGCCGCTTCGTAGGCCTGCTTCACCTGGCCGAGGATCTCGCCCTCTCCGAGCACCAGCGAATCCAGCCCGGCGGCCACCTCGAAGAGATGGCCGGCGGCATCGGCCCCGGACAGGCGGTAGGCGTGCCGGGAAACGGGGAGGCCGGCGAAGCGGTCGAGAGAAGCGGCCAGCGCTTCGAGAGACGAGCCGTCGGAAGGCCCCGTGCCCGCGACGTAGACCTCGAAGCGGTTGCAGGTGGCGACGACGATCGTCTCCGTCCAGCCCTCGGCGGCGAGAGATTCGCGCGCGGCCGGAGCTCCGAGGGATGCGAGCCGCTCCCGCACCTCCACCGGACAGGACCTATGATTGACGCCGACAAGCAGTAGGGACACGTTGGTCCGCGGTCCGCCGGCCGGTACCTGGGCGAGGCGTGAGGACCGCGATTGGGTATATTTTAGCAAATTTGCTATATAATTCGGGCGCTATGACCGACTCCTACCATCTAAAATGGATCGAGATCGACCTCGGCGCGATCGCGGCCAACCTGCGCTGGATCCGCAAGCGTCTGGCCCCCGGCGTGCGCTTCATGGCCGTCGTCAAGGCGGACGCCTACGGGCACGGCGCCGAGCGCGTCTCCCGCTTGGCCGAGGCCGAGGGAGCGGACTGCCTGGGCGTGCTGACGCTCCAGGAGGCGCTGGAGCTGCGCGAACGCGGCATCAGGTCGCGCATCGTCGTCCTGAGCCCGCCGCTCGCGGAGGAGGCCGCCGCCGTCGCGCGTGCCCGAGTGGAGCCGACGGTGGACTCCTGGGAGCTGGCCCGGGCGCTCGGGAAGGCGGCGAGGCGTCCGGTCCCGGTCCATGTCGACCTCGATTTCGGCCTCGGGCGATGGGGCATGCCGCAGAAGGATCTTCCCGACTTTCTCGGACGGATCGCCCGCCTCAAGGGCCTGCGCGCCGTAGGGCTCTCGACGCATCTGGACTACGTGCCCGGCAAAAACGCCGTGGAGGCGGAGGAGAAGCTTCGCCGCTTCAACCGCATCGCCGCGAGAGCGCGCAAGACGCACCCGGACCTCGTCCGCCACTGCGCGAACACGTCCATCCTCATGGACTTCCCCCACTGGCAGATGGACATGGTCCGGATCGGCAACCTGGTCTACGGGATCAACCCCACGGGCAAGGAAGCCGGGCTCACGAAGCCCTGGCGGCTCAACGCCCGCATCACCTCCCTGAAGGAGGTCGGCAAGGGGCGCTCGATCGGCTACGCCAGCGAGTACCTGGCTCCGCGGCGCATGACGGTGGCGGCCCTGCCCGTCGGCTACGCGGACGGGCTCACCATGGAGCCCGCCGAGCGCTTCATCGGATTCGGCCGCGCCTTCCACTATTGGGGCTGGCTGCGCGACCGGCGCGTCCCGTTCGTCGGCCGCTGCGGCATCTCGCACGTCCTCGTCGACGTCAGCGGCGTGCCGAAGGTCCGCCTCGGAGACGTGGTCTCCCTGCCGGTCCGCCGCACGGCCGCGAGCGCGCGCCTCCCCCGCGTATACGTCTGAGACGGCCCCTTTCCGCGACGCCGGAATACACGACGAGGAATCCCCGAAGGGATTCCTCTCGGTACGCGCTCTCCTCGCTCGCGGCTCCGGACCGGGCGGCGCGGCGTCGACCCCGGCGGGGTGCGCCGTGCCGGGCGCGCGTCTCCGGATGCGTCTACCGCCGCCTCACGCCGTTTTGTGGACCTTGTCGTGGGGATGGACCTTGCCCGCCACCTTGACGCCCACGATCTGCCCCTTCTTGCCCTCCCGGACCTCCACGTGGTCGATCTCCATCGAGTCCACCGTCTGAGTGAGATCGTCGTGAGCGCCCTTGATGTGGATGGAGTCCCCCACCTTCAAGTCGTCGCTCAACTCGATGATCCCCACGGAGACGTTGCCGAAATAATGGGTGATCACGCCGATCTCCTTCTCTTCCATTTCTCCCATGCGCTCGCCCTCCTGAACTGTTTCCTATTGACAATCTATTTATTCAGACATGGCTGGTCAAGGAAGCTCCGGCGAGGGCGACGGCAAGATATAGCGGCCGGGACCCCTCACCCCGACCCTCTCCCGCGGGGAGAGGGAGAACTGGGCACACAACAACGCGCGATCCCTCCACGTAGGGGAGGGACGCGGATCAGAAGTCGGTCTCCGAGAGGGCCTCGAGCTCCTGGTCGCTCGGCAAGCTGGGCAGGTCCTGGCCCTCGGAGCGCCGCGACGGCCTCGGCTCCTCGTCCAGATCCACGAACGCGCCCTCCATGTCTCCGGACACCGAGAAGTCGGCCTGCAGCTCCAGGGGCTCGGTATGGTCGTAGGGACAGTAGCGGTCGGGCTCGGTTCCCTTCAGGAAGGCCTGAAGAGCCTGCCGCGGGCAGGTCGGCAGGGCCAAGAACCCCGTCTCAGCGTCCACCTTCATGAATACGATATCGTCGGGAACGGGGAAGTCGCGCGGCGGATAGTCCTTGAGGACGCGCTTCATGATCTTGGTCCACCAGGGCACGAGCATCGAGCCGCTCGAAAGCTTTCGCCCCAGAGTGGTGTCGTCGTCGCGGCCCATCCAGGCGACGGCCAGCAGGTCCGGGGTGAATCCCACGAACCAGAGGTCGCGGTTGTCGTTCGTCGTGCCGGTCTTTCCGGCGAGCGGGCGCTTGAGCTCGCGGGCCCGCCGTCCCGTCCCCTGCTCGACGACCACCTTCAGGAGGTGGGTGATGAGGTATGCCGTCTGGGGCGAGAGCGCCTCCTCCTCGCGCGGGACGTGCCGCTCGAGGATCCGCCCCCGCGCGTCCTTCACGAGGACCACGGAATGGGGACGCACGTGGATGCCGCCGTTGGCGAAGGTCTGGAAGGCGTTGCCCAGCTCGAGCGGGCTCACCACGGAGGACCCGAGCCCCAAGGACAGCACAGGCGCCAGCCGCGAGCGGATGCCCGCCTTGTGGGCCAGCTCCACGACCAGCGGCGGGCCTATGTGCTCGATGAGCCGCACCGAGGCCACGTTGCGCGAGAGCGCCAGGCCCTTGCGCAGGGTGATGACGCCGAGGAACTTGCCGTCGAAGTTGTTCGGCACCCAGACCCTGAAGTCGGTCGAGCCGACGAAGACCGCCGTGGCCAGATTGATCGCGTACTGGTCCGTGGCGCCCTCGAGCAGGCGCCAGTCCCGCCCGTCGTAATAGTAGGCGAGCGGCGCGTCCTCCACCAGCGACATCCCCGTCAGCCCCGAGTTCAGGGCGGCCCCCCATACGAACGGCTTGAAGGTCGAGCCCGGCTGCCGCTGGGCCTGCACGGCCCGGTTGAACTGATCGCCCCGGCCGCCGATCATGGCCCGGACCGCGCCGGACTTCACGTCGAGGACCAGGAAGACCCCCTGGACGTTGGCCGGCGGCATCGTGGAGACCGAGGGCGGCTCGATGCCCGCCTCCAGGTCCTCGGTGAGCTGCCGCTCCCATTCCTTGTAGGCCCGCTCGTCGAACTCGCCGAGGGCCGCCTCCATCTCCTCCTCGGCGACCCGCTGGATGTCCATGTCGAGGGTCGTATGGATCTTCAGGCCGCCGCGCCAGAGCGCATTGTACCCGAACTTCGGCTCCAGCTGCCGCCGCACGTCCTCGACGAAATACGGCGCCTGGATGCCCGTCATGGTCGGACGCTCGGCGGGGATCGGATCCTTGAGCGCCGCCAGCATCTCCTCGCGCTCGATGAACCCCTCCCGCAGCATGCGCCGCAGGACCAGTTCGCGCCGGGCTTCGGCCCGCTTCGGGTGCTTGAACGGCGAATAGCCCCCCGGGTATTTGATGAGCCCGGCCAACAGCGCGCACTCGGACAGCGTCAGTTCCTTGACGTCCTTGCCGAAGTAGATGTGGGAAGCGGAGAGGACGCCGTAGGCCCCGTGCCCGAAGTAGATCTGGTTCAGGTAGAACTGGAAGATCTCCTCCTTGCTCAGGTTGCGCTCCATCTGGACCGCCAGCAGGGCCTCCTTGACCTTGCGGACGATCTTCCGCTCCGGGGTGAGGAAGATGAGCTTCGCCAGCTGCTGCGTCAGCGTCGAGCCCCCCTGCACGACCCGTCCGGCCAGGAAGTTGCGCGCCGCCGCCCGCATCATGCCCCGCACGGACACGCCCCAGTGGTCGAAGAACCGGGAGTCCTCGATCGCGAGGACGGCGTTCTGCAGGTCCACGGGGATGTGCGCGAGGGTCAGGAGCGCCCGCTTCTCGATGGAGAGCTCGGCGATCACCTCCCCGCGGACGTCGTAGACGCGAGTGCTCAGAGAGGGCTGGTACTCCTCGAAACGGTCGTAGGAGGGAAGGCCCGTGAGGAACCCGCGCGTGCCCCAGCCCGCGAAGAGGACGCTTCCGAGGATCACGGCCGCGAGCAGATAGAAGCGTCCGCGTCCCATCAGAGGCGGGTCCTCACGCGGGAGCGCGCCTTTTGGCGCTCGAGCGCAAGGGCGATGAGGCGGTCCAGAAGCTTCCCGAAGGGAAGGCCGGCGGCTCCCCACAGGCGCGGGAACAGGCTGATCGTCGTGAAGCCCGGGATGGTGTTCACCTCGTTGAAGTACAGCCGCCCGCTGCGCTTGTCCACGAGGAAGTCGACGCGCGCCATGCCGTATCCGTCCACGGCCTGGAACATGCGGACGGCCCACGCGCGCGCCTTCCGCGCTGTCCGCCGGTCCAGGGGGGCGGGGATGAGGAGCTCCGCTCCGTCGGGATCGACGTACTTGGCCTCATAGTCATAGAAGCCCGCCCGGGGGCGGATCTCCCCGCACCCGGAGGCCTCGGCGCGGACCGTGTCGCCCAGCACGGCCACCTCGATCTCCCGCGCGTCGATCCCGGCCTCGACGATCACCTTGGTGTCGAAGCGGAAGGCCAGGCGCAGCGCCTCGTCCAGGCCCGAGCGGCGGCAGACCTTGCTGATGCCGACCGACGAGCCCAGGCGCGCGGGCTTGACGAACAGCGGCAGTCCCAGGCGAGAGACCCGCCGGGCCCACCCGCGGCGCTCCCGCAGGGCCCGGGGAGAAGGCAGCACCGCGTAGGGCAGGACGTCGACTCCCTCCTGGGCCGCGAGGCGCTTGGGATACTCCTTGTCCATCCCCAGAGCGGAACTCAGCACCCCGCATCCGACGTACGGGAGCCCCGCGAACTCCAGCATCCCCTGGATCGTCCCGTCCTCGCCGTTGGGACCGTGCAGGACGGGGAATACCACGTCCGGCGCGCGCCCTCCGCCGGACCTCCCGCGCAGGGAGAAGGAGAACCCGCGCGCCGGGTCTATCGCGAGCACCCGCCGGCGCCCCCTCCCTCGCGGGTAGTCCCAGTCGAGGCCGGCCCGGCGCGGATCCTGCGGCAGCGTCCACCGGCCCGAGGGGCCGATGACGGCCGCCGTGACCGAGTATTTGCGGGGATCCAGGTTTCTTAGGATGGCGGAGGCGGACGCGAGCGAAACCTCCCGCTCCGCGGACTTCCCGCCGCAGACGAGGAGGACGTGAAGGGAGGTCTTGGGATGACTTCTAGTAGACACCGCGCGCCTTGTACCAGAACTCTCCGTCCATCCGCTTGTGCGTGCAGTCGATGAAGACGACGACCTGCCTGTCGCTGAACACGTAACCCCACCCGCCGGAATCCCGCAGCAGCGCCCCGTTCACCTGGCCGTCGCTGATCACATCCTGGTCATAATAGACGACGGCGCTCGTATCCTTATGCCCGGCGACGCCGAGCTCGACCTCCGGGATCTCGGCCAGATACTGCGGCACGAGCTCGTCGAGACTCGCCGGGATGCGGCCCTCGGCCCGGATGAAGTCGTTGAGGCTGCGCTCGAGCGCCGCCAGACGCGCGCGGGTATGGCTCTCGAAGGCCCCGCGCTCCGAACGGGCCACTTCGTCGGACATGTCCCGCGTGATGCGGTCCTCCCGGGTCGCGACGGCGCAGCCGATCAGCGACGCCCCGATGAAGACGCAAAAAGCTCTCCTCATGCCATCTCCACTACGACCCGATTGTATCAATTCTTCCGGGGACTCGCGCGAGGCCGATGACCGGCGCGGCGTCGACCCCGGCAGGGGCGCCGAGCCGGGCGCCCTTCAGTGCGGCGTTGGCGGCCTGCGCCGCGGGCATCCCCCCGCGCCCGGCAGATGCCGTCGGGGAGCTTCAGGGATTGCCGAAGCCGAAGCCTTCGAAGAGGTCCTCGGAGGGCTTCTCCGCCGCCGCGGGCGTCGTGGGGGCCGGAGGCTTGGCTCCGGGCAGGGCGCGGCCCGGGGCGCGCTTCCCGGTCTCGACGGGCTGGACGACCACCTTGCGGACCCCCTCGGCGAAGACCAGCATCCCCTCCTTCATGTCGAAGAAGAGCCAGAACGGGGACTCGTCCGTCTGCGGCCTGTAGGCCTTGCCGAGGTTCTGCAGCTCCTGCTCCCAGCCGGGATTGTAGCGGAGCGTGCCGCGGACGTCCACCCGCTCCTTGACGACCGGCAGGCTGAAGCGGATGCGGTAGATCCCGTTCGAGTCGCTCACGCCGGCGTCGAAGGAGGAGGTCTGGAAGGCGGCCTCGCCCTTGGCGACGAGCTTGGCCTCGCCCTTGGCCAGGGCGCGGACCACGACCCCCTGGATGGGGTTGTCTTCGTAGTCGGTCACGATGCCCTGGATGTACCCTTCGAGGAACAAAGACGTCTTCGGCATCGAGATGAAGAGCATCTCCTTCGTCCCGGTGAGGCGGTCCGTGATGGCCACCTGCACGACCCGGCCCTCGGCGAAGTCCCGGAGGACCACCTTCGTCTGGCCGCGGCCGAACTTCATGGCGCAGCCGCTCATGAGCAGCGCGGCCGCCGCGACGGCGCACGCGGCTCGTGACTGGTTCTTCATTTCCCCTCTTCCGGCGTCTTCCGCGGCGGACCGGCCGCCGGCGCGGAGAGATTCCTGCAGCTCTCGCCCTTGCTCATCGGCGGGTTCTTCACGAAAAAGACCACCCGGCGGTTGCGCGCCCGGTTGGCGAGCGTGTCGTTGGGAGCGATCGGACGGTGCTTCCCGTAGCCGATGGCCGCCATGCAGCCGGCGGGGAGGCCGTTATCCCGGATCATGTGCTCCACGACCGCCGTCGCGCGCGCGGTGGAAAGCTCCCAGTTCGACGCGTAGTACTGGTCGTGCATCGGGACGTCGTCGGTATGGCCCTCGATGATGATCTCGTGGTTCTTGCGCGCCAGGTCCCGCAGCGTCGGGGCGATCTTGCCGAGGGCGCTGCGCATGACGGGGGTCAGCTCCGCGTAGCCGCTCTTGAAATGCGCCATCTCCCCCTGCTCCTCGAGGGAGATCTTCATCCCTTCGCGGTCCACCTTCACCTCGCCGACCAGCTCCTCCTCGGCCATCATCTTCTGTATCTGCTCGCGGGCGTTCTGCACGTCCTTGCTGAGGGCCGCGGAGAGCGCGTAGAGGATGACGAAGAAGCAGACCATCTCCGTCATCAGGTCGGCGTAGTTGATGAGCCAAGGGGGGGCCGGGTGCCCGATCTGGCAGACCCGGGGGTCGCTCTCTTCGATGAAGCCCTTCGGCGGCCGGATCGGCATCCTCGCTCTACTCCGGCCCCGCCGTCTTGGCCTCCTCCGCCGGGGCCTTGACCAGCACGCGCTGCGAGGGCTCGAGGTAGGCCTTGAGGTTCGCCTCGACCACGCTCGGCGCCGCCCCGCTCTGAAGGAGCAGCACGCCCCGGATGACGATCTCCTTGACGAGCAGCTCCTCCTCGGAACGCCGCCGCAGCTTCCCGCCCATGGGAAGGAACAGCAGGTAGCCGGAGCCCAGCCCGTAGAAGGCGGCCGCGAGCGCGAACGCCATCCGCCGGGGGACGGCCGCGACGTCGTCCACGTTGGCCAGCATCAGCACCATGGCCAGAACGGTGCCGATGATGCCGAAGGCCGGGGAATAGGTCCCCATCGCGTTGAAGATCTCCTGGCCGATCTTGTGCCGCTCCCGGATGAAGCCGATCTCGGTCTCGAGCATGTTGCGGATGAACTCCTGATCGGACCCGTCCACGACGAGCTGGACGCCGCGCTTCAGAAAATCGTCGTCGATCCTGTTGACGTCGTCCTGCAGGGCCAAAAACCCGTCCCGCTTGGCCTTCTGGCAGAGGGCCACGAAGGTCCCGACGATATGGGTCGTGTCCTCCGTCTGCTGGAGCATCACCTTGCGCAGGATCTTGCCGAGCCCCACCACCTGCTTGAGCGGGTAGTGGACCAAGGTCGCGCAGAACGTCCCTCCCATGACCACCAGGAAGGCCTCCGGGTTCGCGAAGGGGGCAAACCCTTTGAAGCCCTCGGCCATGAGGATGGCGGCGACCGCGAGGCCGATGAATACGAGGATCCCCATCACGGTTGCGATGTCCATGGCGCTTTACGCTCTCTCGAAGCCTTGGATCGGGTTGACGGCCTTGCGTCCGGCGTTCACCCGTCTCCGGTACTCTACCACCTTTTCGACGATCTCGTCCACAGGCTCGCGGACGTTGTAGCGATTGTTCGTCGCCAGGTGGACAATGGTGCTCTTCGGCGCCGCCTCGAGCGTCTCGATGAGCTCGGCGTTGATGGTGAACCTCGACCCATTGAGCCGCGTCAGCTCGATCATGCGTCGTCCTGGCAGCCCGTGGCAAAAGTCTTCCGGGGCCTGCAATCGCTTGGAAGCGGCCTGCGCCCGCGTTGCTCCTCGGTCACATCCCGTCGAGGGATGCTCCCTCGTCGCGCCTTGGCTCGGCTCGCCCCAAGCGATTTCGCCATCCGAAATACTTTTGCCACGGGCCGCTAGGGGAGCTGGGTCGGGGGGCCGGGGGGGCCGGGGGCGCCGGCGGCGCGGGCTTCTTCTTGAACACTCCCGCGATGCGGTCCGCCAGCGACGCGCCCTTCTCCGAGGAGGCCTCGTCGAGCCGGCGCATGGCCGCGTTGCGCTCGGCCTCGACGGCCCGGATGCGGGCGTCGGCGTCCTGGCGCACGAGCTCCAGCTGGCGCCGCCAGACCTCTTTCCGGCGGGCATGATCGGCCTCGAGCTTCGCGGCCTTGTCCCGCGACTCGACGCCCTCCGCCTGAAGCTCCTCCCGTTCCCGCTCGGCCTCGGCCAGGCCGTTGCTCAAGGCGGCGACGTTGCGGCGAAGCTCCCCCTGCCGGTCCTCGTGGCTCTGCCGCAGGCGCCCCCACTCCGCCTTCTCATCGGACAGGGCGCGGACGCGCTTTTCCTCCTCGGCGAGCTTCTGCTTGAGCTCGGCCAGCCCCGCGTCCAGGACGCGCAGCCTCTCGCGCTCGGCCGCCAGAGCCTTCTCGACGTCGAGGCGCTCGCGCGCCGCCTCGATCTTCGACTCCTCGCCATTGGCAAGGCGCCCCCGGGCCTCCTCGAGCGAGGCGCGCAGGCTGATGAGCTCGGCCTCCTTCTTGAGGAGCTTCTCGTTGGACTGCGTCTCCCGCTGCGCCGCCTCCGCGCTCTTGCGCTCCAGCTCGCCTTCGAGCTTGCGGCGCACCTCCCCGAGCTCCGCCTGGATCTTGCGCGAGCGCTCCGCGAGCTCCCGCTCCATCTCGGCCCGGACCGCCCGAACGCGCTCGACGACCTCGGCCTCCGTCTCCTTGCGGAGCTGCTGCTCCAGCCGGAGGACGCGGCTTTGGATCTCCTCCTGGGCGCGGAGCTTGATCTTCGTCCTCTCGGCGTCGAGCTCCTTCTTGTGATGGCGCTCGGCCTGCTCGCGGATCTCCCCTTCGCGGTCCTGCCATCGGCGCTGCAGCACGAGGAACTCCGCCTTGTACCGCTCGTTGACGCGCTGCGCCTCGTCCTTGAGCTTCTTGGCCTGCTCGGCCTGCATGCGCAGGGAGGCGACCTGCCTCTCCAGGGCGCTGCCCACCGCCCGCATCCGCTGCAGCGCGGCGCTCGCCAGGTCCGCCTGCGCGCGCGCCTTCTTGTAGGCGGCCTCGTGCTCGGAGCGGGCCTTGTTGGACTCGGCCTCGTGCTCGGAGCGGGCCTTGTTGGACTCGGTCTCGTGCCCCGCGCGGATCCGCTTGATCTCGGCCTCGTACTCGGTGCGCACCCGCTGCGCGACCGTCATCAGCTCGTTCTGCAGCCTCTCGTTGTCGGCCAGCAGGCGCTCCTCGCGCTCCCGGGCCGAGGCGCGCATGGCCGCCAGGTCGCGCTCGAGCTTCTCCTGGTACGTCCGCACCTGGTCACGCGCCCGGTCGAGATCGGCCTTCACCTGGAAGTAGTCCCGTTCGCGATCCGCCGATCCGCGGACCTTGGCCTCGAGCTCCGCGTTGTTCTTCGAGAGCTCGTTGACCCGCTCGTCGAGGGTCTTGCGCTCGTGCGCGATCTTATGGGACTCCTTCTCGACCGACTCGAGCTTCTCGATGAGCTCCCGGGCCTTGCGCAGCTCCTCGTCCTTGCCGGTGATGGTGCGCTGCCAGTGGGCCTTCTCCTCCAGCCAGCGGCGCTCCATCTCCTGGATGCGCATCGTGAAGTGGGACTCGATCTCCCTGTCCTGCGACTCACGGTTCTGGACCTGGCCCTTGATCGTGGAGACCCATGTCTCCCGCTCCTGGACGAGGCGGTTCTCCAGCTCCTGGACCTTCGCGTCGAGCTTGAGACGGTTCTCCTCGTGCTCCGCCTCGCGCCTCTGCTGCCTGAGCTTGTCCTGGACCTCCTTGATGGAGTTCTCGACGCGCGCGGCGATCGTCTTCTCCTCCTGGGACTTGAGGTTCGCCAGGAGGACCTTCTCGTGCTCCTTCTGAAGCCTGCTCTCTAGCTGGGCGATACGCCGCTCCGCCTCGGTGGGCCCCGCGGGAGGCTGAGGCCGGGCGGCGGCCCCCGGGTCCGGCCTTTCGTAGCCGTAGCCGGGTCCCGGCCCCGGGCCGGCCTGGGCGTAGGGCGGCCGGGAAGGAGCGCCCCCTTCGGGAGGCGTCAGGCGGCCGGGCGGCGGGCCGAAAGAGGTCGGCGTCCCGAATCCGGGCGCGAAGCTGGGCGGCAAAGGGACCTCGCCACCCGGCAGCGGGGGCGGCCCGCCCGGGCCGGGCAAAGGCGGCGCGCCCTACCCGGCCTCTTCCGAAGAAGGGGCGGTCCCGTGTCCGCCGGGAGGCGGAGGAGGAGGGAACCCATGAGGGTTGAACGGGTCGTTTTTCTTAGCCGGTTCGTCTGCCATGATGCTCCACCCGATTCTAAGCCTTCGTCTGCGTCTTGAAACCGTCCAACCAGGCCTTCAGGGCCGGGTCGGGCTTGTGCTCGAGATACTTCTCGTAGCACTCCACCGCCTCCGCCAGGCGTCCCGAATGATAGAGCCCTTGGCCGAGGTACGAGTAGGCGTCCCAGAAATCGGGGGCCAGCGCGACGGCGTGCCGGAGGTACCGCACCGCCTCGTCCATGTTCCCGGCCTGAAGGTACCGCATCCCGGCGTCGAAATACCTCCGGGCCTCGGCCGGGTCGGCCTGGGCGCGGCTCTCGGATGCCTCGGGGCGCGGGGCCCGCTCGGGCGTTCCGGGGCCGCCCGGCTTGCCGATGCCGAGTCCGGCCAGCGTGCTGAAGCGGGCGCCGCGCACCGAGTCGCTGGCCAGCTCCTCCTGGAAGCCGGCGCCCTCCTGGGCCCGCTCGCGGACGCTGATCTTTCCCTCCTTCTCCATGGTCTTGATCTGGTCCAGGATATTGGCCCGCTCCTCCTCGATCTGAGCGGCCGTCGGCTCTTTCTGGTACTGCATGGACTCCTTGAGCAGCGAGCCCGCGCCGGCCGACATATTGTTGAAGAACTTGTTGACCACCTCGGGCGCCGCCCCCTGCAAAGCGCGGGCCATGGTCTCGGTCTTGAGCTCGCGGACCACCAGCTGCATCTCCCGGTCCGGGAAGCTCGAGATGTCCTCGAAGAGGAGGACCGACTTGCGCACGTACTCGTAGACGACCGGCTTCTCGTTCTGCAGGTACTCCAGGATGTTCATCCGGGTCGGGGTGTCGGCCTCCTCCAGCATCCGGGTGAGGCGCTCGACGCCGCCGACCACGAAGTCCACGTTGTCCTTGATGTCCTGATCGATGGCCTTGACCTGCTCCCGGGTCATCTGGCGCACGGTGAGGGACTCCACGGCCACCTTGGCCTGCAGCTCCACCGGGAGGAAGGTCAGCACCTGGCGCGCGTACTCGGGCCTGATGTAGCTGAGGACCACCGCGATCAGCCAGGGCTCCTCCCGCCGCAAGAGGAACATCTGGGCCAGGCGCTTGAGGTTCTCCTCGTTGATGTAGGAAAAGGGCTCGAACCGCTTCATATCGTCCTCCTCGGGAGCCTGACGCCCGAGCATGAGGTCCAGCTTGCTATCCTCGCCGCCGCTCAACGCGCCGCCGGCGCCGCCGACGCCGCCGCCGCCGCCCTCCCCCTCCGGGGACTCGATATTGGACTCGACGTTCACCTCGGCGGCGGGCTTCTGGGCCAGGGCCTCCGTGTAGCGCCCGAGGAAGCGGGACACAGGCCCGAACAGGAATGATAGCAGAAGCAACAGCAGGAACGCGTACACAAGCGGGATATATACCTTGGGCTCCTTGACCTTGTCCAGCCAATCCGTCGTCACGGTGTCGAAGCCCGCGGGCCGGAACACGATGTCGTCCTTCTGGACCTTGTATTTGCCCATCGCCTCCATGACCAGCCTGCGGACCTCGTCGAGCTTCGTTTTCGCCACGGAGGCGTCGTGAATCACCGTCACCTTGAACCTCTTGATCACCTCCTCCTGGGTGTAGACCTCCTCCTGCACGGTCTTGACCTGCTGGGCCGTCTGCTCCTGGGACGCCCCGAGGCGCTGGGGATCCTCCTGGCCGACGATGCTCTTGGGCTTCGGTATCCCGGGGAGGATGTACTGCGTCTTGAAGGCGCCGCCCGCGCCGCCCCCCGGACCGGGGCTGCCCTTGAACCTCCCCGCGACGCCGGCCCCGCCGCGCAGGTTCTCCTTGCGGCCGGTCCGCATCTCGAGCTCGATGTCGACCCAGACCGATGCCTTGCCCGCGCCAAGGACCCGGTCCAGGATCTCGGTCTGGATGCGCTCCCGGACCTCCCGGACGATCTGCTCCCGGCGCTCGACGAGGGACATCCTCGGCACCTCGATAGCCGCCTGGGCCCCCCGGACCGGGAGCCAGAGCGTCAGCAGGAAAGCCGCGAGCCTATAGCGCATAGAGTGGGTCCGGACGCGACGCCGGCCGGATCCTTACCTATAAGTGTATATATTGTTGTTACATTTTTAATGACGGCGAAAAACGGGACTCCCGGGACGACCGCCCTCGGGCTCGGCGTCGGAAGGCTTACTGGATCTGCTTGACGAACTCAGCGACGACCGCGTTCTCCGGATCGACCTCCAGGACCCGCTTCCAGACCGCCTTCGCCTTCTCTTTCTCCTCCATCAGGTAGAACGCCGAGCCCATGATCTCGAGAGCGACGACGTTGACGGGCTCGAGATCCAGCACGTCCTGCGACCGGCGGATCGCGAGGTCCAGCTTGCCGTCGTAGATAGCCTGGCGGGCGTCGTAGAGCTTCTGGTCGATGAACGTGAAGATCTCCGGGCCCTCGCCGCGGCGCGTGAGCTCGCCGACGCCCCCCTCCTTCTCGACGATGTTCAAGAGCGAGAGCAGCTTGTCGTCCTTCGGGTTCTTGTTGTGGGCGTGGCGCAGCGCGTTGACCGAGCCCCTCAGGTCACGGCCGTCGACGTAGGCGATCACGCCCTTGCGCACGTAGGTCTGGAACTCCTCGCCGCCGGTCGCCTGCGGCACCAAGTCGACCACAGCCTGCAGGCGCGCCAGCATGGCCCTGACCTGCTTGTTGTGCGGCGCCGCGTCCAGGGCCTGGTTGAGACGCAGCGTCGCGAGCTGGAAGTCGCCCTCGCGGAACGCCTCGAAGCCCTGCTGGATGAGCAGCTTGGTCTTGTCGGCCGACCGGTCCGTGCGCGAGCGGCCGAAGCGGAAGGCCACCGAGAAACGCGTGCTGGAGCCGAGGGCGTGGATGCCCTGCGCGATGTCGAACTGCACGCGGCGGAAGCGGAAGCCGAACCCGAAGTCCGTCTCCTGGATCTGGGGGGCCGCCAGGATCCCGAAGCGGAAGGCGAACCAGCGGGCCGCCCAGTACTCGCCGCCGAAGCGCCAGTTGATGTCGGCGTCCTGGGCCTTCTGCAAGTCGAACCCGAGCGCCAGCCGCTCGTTGAACATCCTCAGGCCGTTGCCTATCTTCACGATCACCGGGAAGGTGTCGTCGGTGTCGCCCGAGCTCCTGCTGAATACGTTCTGGATGCCGAGCGCCAGCCGGTAGTACGGTCCCATGGCGCGCATCGCCGCGATGTCGAGCGCCATGTGGCTGTCGGAGGAGTAGTCCAGCTTGCGGGTGACCTGCTTCGCCGAGAGCCCGAAGGACATCGTCTCCGTCGCCTCGCGGCCCCAGGACAGCGCGATGGCCCGCTTCTCGTCGGAGAACGTCCCGCTCTGGGTGATGCTCGTGGGCTGTCCGGTGCTCGGGTCGAATACGGCGTCCACTTTCTCGAAGCCGTCCGAGGCGAGCTGGGTGACGCCCAAAGCGAAGGTCCCCTTCGTGGCGGTCGGATGGGCGTAGCCGATGTAGGTGTACTGCGTGTCCTCGAAGAGGGCCGCCTGCATCGTGGTGATCTCCTTGCGCTGCAGGTAGGCGAGGCCGGCGGGGTTCCAGTAGGCCGCGGTCGCGTCGTCCGCGATCGCGTAGAAGGCGCCGCCCATCCCGAGGGCCCGGGCGCCGACGCCGAACTGCAGGAACGCCCCCGGCTGGCCGCCGGACTGTCCGGCCAGGACCTCGGGAGCGGGGACGAGCAGGGCCGAGAGCGCAAAAAGACCCATCGCCGCGCGCACGCGCGCTGCCATGGGCCGCATCCTCGACTCGGGGGCGAACCCCCCTACAGCGTCTTGGGCCATTATGTTCGGTAGCCTGACTTCCCCGCTCACGCGGGGTTCATGGCTTTGCGCCCCCGGCTTGCACCGGGTTTGCCTTTATCGCCCGTCCGGGACCGATCACCGGCACGCTCAGCCCGCACTTCGAACGCGCCCAAAGTCTCGTCGGGAATCCTACAATATTAGTATACCCGGAAACCTTGACTTGTCAAGAGTAAATTATTACGCCCTTGTATGCGTTTTTTTGAGCGCGACGACAAACTTGTTACGCGCCTCGGCTTTCCCCGACGAGCGGAAGGTAAGGATTCCCGTCAGGGATGCTGACATGCCGACGCCGCAGGCTTGCCCTGCGGCGCCTACACCTCTTAGTCATTGGGAACCCCATCGCAAGCGTGCCGTTGGCTTTTGCCGTTTTCAGCGCCGCAAGCTCGCCCCGCGGCGCTAACTAATGGATCACGCCGATCTTGCGGATGATGGTGGCCGTGCCGAGCGTGGACCCCACCTTGATCCTGGCGATGTATCCGCCCTTCGACACGTACCGGCCCATCCCGTTCCTCCCGTCCCAGGTCACGTAGTTCGGGCCGGCCTTGCCGCCCTCGGTCTCCGGGCCGAAATCGAAGCTCCGGACCACGTAGCCGAGCGGGTCGTAGATCACGATCTCAACGTCGGCGGACGCGCCCAGCGTGTAGGTGATGACGGTCCGTCCCTCCGGGCCTCCCTTCCGGCTGTCGAACGGGTTCGGGTAGTTCGACACGTTGGAGATCACGACGTTCGACAGGGCCGTGGGGACGGACTCCGACGGGCTCGACCACGACGACGGGAGGCCCGCGTGGTTGTAGGCGCGCACGCGGTAGCTCAGGAACTGCCCGCTCTCGCGCCTCTTCTCCCACGGGATGCTCGAGGCGTTGCCGACGTGGTAGCTGTTGTTGACCACCCCGCCGACCTTGACCGCGGGGATCATGCCGAGCGTCTTCCATACCGGGTCGGTGTCGGAGCGCTCCTGGACCTCGTAGCCCATGAGGCCCGACTGCTTGTCCTCGGCCGGCGACCACGTAACCACGAAGCTCTCCCCGGCCCCCGCGCCCGGCGGCACCTGGGGCGCGATCCCGGCGGGAGCCGCGGGCGGGGTGGTGTCGATGCGGTACACGACAAGAGGCCGCCCGGTCTCCGAAGGGATGAAGCCCGCGGGGGTGGCCCCCGCCGGGCTGGAGTAGGCGCGGACCGAGACCAGGGCCACGAGGTCGCTGGCGAGCTCTCCGGACATGTGCGCCTGCGGCAAGGATCCGCCGCAGCCGCGCCCCGATCCGACCGGGCAGGTGGGCTGGCCGGCGACGACCCGCAGCTCGGTGCCGCTCACCCTCGTGACGCCGATGATCTCGGAGCCCACGACGATCCTCCCGGTTTCGGGCAGCTCGAGGGTGCTATCGACGAAGAGGGATTCGTCGTCCACGCCGAACGATTCCGCCAGGTGCGTCACTTTCGGGATCGGCAATGACAGGCCCGTGACCGTGGCCGAGGTGACGGCGCCCTCGAAGGACATCCAGCCCATTAAGGAGGTGTGGTTCGCGAAGCTCATGCCCACCGCGACCTGGTAGCCGGTGATGCTCGCCGTGGAGGACGGCGCCGGCCATGAGATCGCGATCCTCTGGCTGTCCGAATTCCACGCGCAGAGCGCCATGCCCTGGTCCGAGACCGGCTCGGCGTCCCCGTTCTCGTCCACCAGGAAGTAGACGAGGTTGCCCTCCCCGTCGTCCTGGACGATATCGGGGATGCCGTCCATGTTGATGTCGAGATCGAGCAGGCCGTCGCCGTCCACGTCCATCGAGGGCGACTGGGTCCCGCCCAGGCTGAGCTGGTCTTTCCTTCCCGTCCCGAGGAAGTCGTAGTTGTCGGGGACGCCGTCGCCGTCGAGGTCGAGCAGGGGCTCGAACGCGTCGAGGCTGAAAGCCGCGGGCCGGGAGACCCATATCCACCTGCTCTCGTCGATCAGGGGCCGGCCCGTGGCCGTCGAGAAAATGACGTTGCCGCCGCCGTCGAGCAGGGCGAACGCGGGATACCCGTTCGGGGCGATGGTGATGGGCGGTATGTCGTTCGAAAGCCGGATGATCGCCGTCGAGATCCTCACCAAGCTCGAGCGCGCGGGCAGGTACTCTTTGTTGGCGTCGTCCGAGACGGCCGTCAGCTCCGCGTCGTTCGGCCCGAACATGTCCCCGAACGCCTCGAGCGAGAATCCCAGGTCGTGGCCGATCGTCATGTTCCCGGTCGAGTCGAAGCTCGACATGTCCACGGCCACGAACACGTTGACCGGGGCGGTCGTCACCGTCAGGTACGGGATCCCGCCGACCGTGATATCCAGGCTCGCCGTGCCGTCGAAGAAGTCCGGCGTGCCGCCCGGGAACGCGTTGTGGCGCGCCTCCCCGATCATCTCGTCGGTCTTCGGCGTGAAGGCGCGGTTGCCGTCGTCGAGCCACAGGCTCACGCGGCGGGCGTCTCCGTTGCCCGCCGCGCTCCCCGGCGCGCCCGTGCCCAGCTGGGTGAGCTTCACCCGGGCGATGCGCACGAAGTCCGAGTTGACCGAGAAAGTCAGCTGCTCGAGCGCCGTGTTCGTCTGTCGGCCGGTCGAGGCCGAGGGGGCGATGTTCCGCGCCTTGACCTTCATGGTCAGCGGCGCGATGAACACGTCCTTGCCGGTGAACGGGAAGACCGCGGACCTCACTCCCTGCGCCGCGCCCTTCTCGACGTCCACGTAGTGGGTGCCGGACACGTCGTTGGGATCGCTGACGGTGATCCAGGACCTGTCGAGGATGTGGACGGAGACGTAGTCGTTCTTCACCGCCGTGGCGCCGATGTCGTAGGTCAGGAAGAATACGCTCGGCGTGGGCGCGATCGTCTGCCTCACCGAAAGGTCGACGACGATCTGCCGGTCCTGGTCGTCCTCCTGGTTGAAGACGTTCACCTTGCGCGCCGGGGCGCCCGGGTCGTGCGTGATGGCGGGCGTGGGCCCGTCGCCGAGCTTGTCGCCGCGGGAGACGATCGTCAGGGTCGGATAGGTCGTCCCGGAGAGGAGCGCCGTGCCGTAGCCGGAGAAGCTCATCAGCTCGGCGCCGCCCACGTAGAGCCGCCCCTGCCCGGCCGCGGGGAAGCCCTCGGTGGAGGCGACGACCATCGCGAACGGGACCATGTCCGTCGAGGCCACGGGCGCCTTGAGCAGGGTCCGCGCCTCCGAGATCTCCAGATCCAGCGCGGGGTCGAAGACGTCGTCCTGGTTGATGTCCTTCCAGATCCGGACGAAGGCCAGGTTCGTGTTGCGTCCGAAGAGCTTCTCCGGGTCCTGGCTGCCGCCGCCGCGCTCCACGCGCAGCTTCTCCCAGCGCGCGGTCCCGATATCGGTCGCGAGGTTGAAGCGCACGAACGGCACGTTAGGCTGGGCCTGGCCGACCTGGAGGACGGGCGTCTTGAAGATGGTGTCCCAGACGCCGAGCGTGGCCACCGACGCCACCTCCGCGACCGTGACCTGCGGATCGGTCTGGAAGGTCGGGCTCGAGAACGCGACGGCGTGCGGAACCTGGACCGTGAAGTACCGGGTGCTGGCGATGCTCAGGCCGTGCGTCGCCCCGATGCCGGCGAACTGCGAAAAATCGTAGGTCACGAAGTACACGCTCGGGGTGGTGCTGACGGCGACCTCCCGCCTGAAGAGGACCTCCTTCGACCCGGCCTCGAAGTTCTCGTCGCCCGCGGAGATCATGTTCAGGAAGACGCCCTCGCTGTCCGCGGCGCGGTCGGCTTCCGTGAAGGCGCCGTCCCCGTCGCCGTCCTTCCATACCCGCACCAGCGTGACGTCGGTGTCGAGCGCGCCCTTGGCGCCGACGCGGTCGAACCTGAGCCTCTCCCAGCGGACGATGTTCTGGTCGGTCCGCGCCGTGATCTTGACCATCGGGACGTAGGCCTGGCTCTGCTCGGCCGAGTTCGGCGAGAAGCGCGACATGGTGACGTTGACCGTGTTCACGGTCGGTATGATCGGCGAGACGGGCGAGGACAGGCCCTCGACGAGCTGCGCCGCGTGTCCCGCCCCCGCGGGCCCCAGGGAGAAGTCGCCGTCCTGAGGCTGGTAGCTGCCGAGCGTCTCGTTGGCCGGCACCAGCCGGGCGTGCGAGAAGCGCGAAGCCTGGTCGATGTCGACCGTGACGTAGAACGTCTGCGGCGAGGTGGGCACGAGCGTGTAGTCGGCGCCCGCGAGGGACGGGTCCTTGATGTCGATGACGACGACGCCGTTGACGATCGAGCCCTCCCCGAGCAGGTCGTCGGTCTCGTTGAGCCCCGTCGCCGGATCTCGGTGGAACGCGGGGGCCTCCGGCGGGTCGACCGACTTCCATAGGCGCACCGCGGAGACGTCCTCGTCGCGCACGTTGAGGCCCGAGGGGATGTCGAACTGCATGCGCAGGCCGGTCCACTGCACCCGGAAGGCGCTCGTCCATGCCTCGATCCTCATGACCGCGTCGTTGAGCGTCCCATGCTCGAGCTGAGGCGCGAGGACCGCGCCGCTCGAGTGGGCCTGCGGCGTCGTGTCGAGCTCGCCGCGGTGGACGTTGATCAGGGCGTCGAAGAACGTGCCGAGCTGCTCCACCCGCGCGATGGACTCGTAGCGGACGATCTCCTCGCCCACGGTCATGTAGGTCGTCGGGCCGCCCGACGGCAGGCCGGCCGTGGAGCTGACGATCCAGTAGGACTCCACCACGCCGGAGGGCGGCGCGGCGATGATATCCTCCCCCAGCCTCGGGGCCGCGAAGGTGCCCGTGCTCGAGGAGAACATCGGCGTCGTCTTGACGTACATCGTCTGCCGCGACGGGATCATCTCGCGCATCTTCCCCACGAAGGGCAGCGGCGA
This sequence comes from Elusimicrobiota bacterium, assembly GCA_043819795.1. GTDB lineage: Bacteria > Elusimicrobiota > Elusimicrobia > UBA1565 > UBA1565 > JBDREN01. The sequence goes on along the minus strand of JBDREN010000218.1, from coordinate 32,373 downwards.
GGCCGCGGAGTAGCTGTCCGGCAGGGAGATCGAGTTCGCGCCCGGCTCGTCCACCGTCGGGTTGTTCTGCGGGAACGACGTGTTCAGGAGCGTCGCGCCGATCGTGCGGGCCTTCTGCGTGACCGGGTCGTTCGTCTCGGCGTCCTCCGACATCAGGTAGGCGATGAAGAACCGCTGGGACTCCCGGGCCTCCGTCACCGGGAAGATGCGCGTCGGGGTCGACAGGTTGACGCGCGCGAGCAGCGGGCTGCCGGAGTTGCCGAAGGTCCCCGCCCCGAGCATCTCGTCCTCGCTCGTCTGGAACAGCCCGTCGCTGTTCGAATCGCGCCAGAGCGTCACCAGGTCCACGTCGTTGCCGGCGTTGCCGATGTCGGCCGAGGTCCCGGTCGCCCGGATGATGACCCACCGCCAGAGCGCGTCGCCGACGCCGGTGTACATCGAGAAGGCCAGCACGGCTCCCGTCGACTGCTGCTGCAGGTACGGGCCGATCTGCGAGTCCAGGGTGTCGGTGGCCGTGACCACGACCGGGTCCGCGTAGGCCGCGACGTTCGTCACCGGCGAGAGCGTCTTCCCGGCCGGCGGCAGCCCGACGTTGGCGGTGTGCATGTCCTTGGGATGTCCGATCAGGAAGTAGGAGGTGGTCCTAAAGCCGATCGCCGGGTCGCTGTTGGGGATGAGCACGGCCAGGTTGGCCTGCTCGCTCACGGTCGCCAGGGGGTCCACGTCGAAGGTCACGAAGTAGTCCCGCGGCGTCGTGTCGATCGTCTGGCCGCCGCCCACGCCCAGGATCGGGATGCGCGCCGATCCGGAGATCAAGGTCCCCGTGGAGAAGCTCAGCTGGGCCGGGGTGCCCTGAGCCCGCAGGCAGGTCTTCCAGGCGTTCAGGGAGAAGTCCACGTCGGAGCAGATCATGACCTCCTTCCTGCTCTCGTCGGTCTGGTCGTCGTTGAAGACCAGCCGCTGCGGGACCAAGGGGAAGGGGTCGTCCTCGGGGAAGAAATCGGCGATGTTCGTCACGTAGACGTCGATCGGCGAAGGATCGGAGGCGCTGATCGCTATCGCGAGGGTCCCGACCGGGAACGGATGGATGATGCCGGCCAGCGAGCTGACGACCTGGTCGGTCGCCGCGTCCAGCAGCCCGTTATCGTTGACGTCGACCCAGACCTTGACGTCGTCGACGTCGGAGACCTTGTTGTTCATCGTGAGCGACCCGCCCATCTGCGAGGAGTGTATCCAGCGGTCGAGCTTGATCCCCGACCAGAGCGCCGAGCCCTCGTACGTCCTCAGCGTCAGCTTGGCCACGGGCGCGTCCTTGTCGGCCTGCGTGATCGTGCCCGGCACCGGCCCCGCGGGGTTGCCCTCCTCGTCGATCCCCAGGGAGTTGACGTCCTCCACGTAGGCTAGGTCGGCCGTGGCCCGGACCCACGCATGCGTCGAGATGATGGCCGAGAAGGGCAAGACATCACCGTTGCCGGCCAGCGGCAGGACGTGGCCGGGCAGGGCGATGGACACCCCGTGGTACTTGTCCGGCGAGGCGCCCGGCGCGAAGTCCAGCACGACGAAGTAGGTGATCGTGGAGGGCGAGATGGTGCGCTGCTCCCTGTTGTAGCCCTCGTCGTTGATGTCCAGCACGAGCTCGGCCCTGCGGCCGTCGAAGGTGACCGGATCGTTGGGATCGGTGATCTCGTGGTCGGTCTGCTTCTGGAACACCCCGTTGCCCGCCGCGGGGTCCCCCTCCGAGCCGGCGTCCACGTAGAGGCGCACCGACTGGATGTCGAGATCGAGCCCGTCGCCGTTGTGCGTGACCACGAGCGAGCCCAGCGTGCCGAGGAAGTTGTCGGTCCACAGCCGCAGCTTCAGCATCCCGACGCGGCTCTCCCCCTGATCGACGTAGGAGTAGCTCGATACCGGCAGGGGCTCGCCCAGGTCGTCGGTCGCCCGCCACCAGGCCCCGATGCTCTCGCCGATCACGTTGATCCTGGCCGCCTCGCGCACGACCGGCGAGGTGGCCGTCTTCATGATGAAGTTGTTCGACGCCACGCCCACGGGGGTGCCGGTAGCGAGGCGCACCGCCGAAGGCGACTGGATCGACAGGCCGAGGCTGGAGGGCAGCTCGTCGTCCTCGTACCCGACCGTCTCCATGCTCAAAGTCAGGAAGAAGTCCCGCGGCTCGGTCGTGATGAGCGTCCGCGTCGCGTCCAAAACGTCGAGCGGGGTCAGGCCGTAGAGCTCGTCCCCGAAGTTCCAGACCGTCCCGTCGAGGGCCCCGCTGCCCAGGAACACGTCGAAGGCCGGGTCATAGCCCCCGTCCCCGTCCTCGTCGACCCAGAGCCCGAGCTCGTGGACGTGGCCCGGAGCCAGCTGGCCGATCTTCTGGACCTTCAGGCCCGCGAGGTTGGTGGAGAGGAAGGTCGCGCTCGAGGGCAGGATCCTGGTAGTCAGGCGCATCATGTGGACCGCCGGGGGCTTGGTCACGCCGTCTCCCTGGCGGATGACCGGCCGGTCCTGGCCGAGCTGCTGCTTGAGCGTCGTCACGTTGCCCACCGCGTCGGCCTCGGGAGCGAGGTCCGTCGGGAAGATGACGATGCCGGCGACGAACACGTCGCCGTCCGAGAACTGCGTGGGGGTCCAATCGGGGTCGTTGAACGTCCGGGTCACGTCGTCGGTGCGGCCGTGGACCCACGGCCGGGCCTGGGCCGTCGCGTAGACCCGCAGCTCCTCGACGATCGAGTCCCTGACGTCGAGCCCGTTGAAGAGCCCGGGCGTCGCGTCGGCCTCCCCGCGGAACCAGTGGGCGTTCGGCACGTCGGTGCTCGCGAAGAGGTCGTCGAGCGCCACCGTGGCCGTGGAGCCCGAGGTGGCGAACTCCACGAGACCCTCGAAGTACTGCTTGTTGATCGGGTGCCCGGAGGCGATGTTGCCGAACTTGTCGCGCAGGACCACGCCGAGGGTCTTGCCGCCGGGGAAGCCGCGCGAGAGGACGCCGCCCTCGTTGACCTTCAGCGGGTTGAACGCCGTGAACGGGTGGTGGATCGTGATGTAGTCGGCTTCCGCCGGCGTGATCTCCGCGTCCTGGACCACCATGGGCATGGCGACCCCGTCCTGCCGCACGATCCTCGCCTGCAGCGTCACGGCCCCCACCTTCGTATCCCAGATGTAGAACCGCGCCCTCGGCGAGTAGGCGGGGATCTTGGGCGCGAACGCCGGGTCCGTGGGGCCGATCGTCGCCCAGGCGCCGCCGAGCGGCTTCGTCTTGTCGGCGTCGGCGCGCGTCGTCGGCGAATTCTGCGAGTTCACGAAGACCGTGTGGGAGGCCCAGGTGGACACGGTCACGTTGCCGAACTCGTCGAACAGGGAGACCTCGATGTAGGAGTCGATGGACGTGCCGGTATGCGTGCTCAGCTGGACCGTCGTCCCGGCGATGAGGTACCGCTGCAAGCTTGTGAATCCGGCCTGCACCGGCTGCCCCGGGCGCACCGTGTACGTCCCCACCGTCATCGCCCACGGCGGGTCCTTATAGAGGGTGTCCGCCGTGAGCTGCCAGGTCGTCGGGCCCACGAGCGTGTCGATGAGGTAGAAGGACGTCGCCGACTCTCCGACCCGGAGCTTCGCCACGCCGGTCGAGGCCGTGAAGCCGGTTGGGTCGGGGCTCGCGAACTGCGTGTCGCCCCCCGAGTTGGACACGATGAAGAACGAGAGCGTCTTGGGGTCCGTGCCCGCGTCGTGGTCGCCGTCGAGCAGGGGCGACGGGTTGCCGAAGAAGTCCTGGACCTCAAAGTAGGCGGCCTGGCTCGTCGTGCCGGCCAGGAGCTGCGGCTCGGACAGCGGCCGGACCGAGATGCGATTGATGAGGTCGGCTTGCACGTTCACGTGCTGGGCCGAGGATATCAGCAGGCCCAAGGGGTCCGTGACGCCGAGCACCGGCGCCGTGGAGAAGCCGGTCGGATACGGGAAGTCCTCCGGATAGTTCCCGGAGGCCCGCGTGTCGAGGTAGAAGAACGTCGTCTCGTAGGCGAGCGCCTCGACGACGACGGCGCCGGTGGTGCTCTTGAAGACCGCCACGTCGGCCATCTCGCTGGAGGCCGAGAAGGCGAACGCGTCGAAGTACCCGGAAGCGAGGCGCGCGACGGTGGAAAGCCGCACCGTCCAAGGGAACGTCGAGATCACGGGGTTGCGGAAGTCGTCCTGGATCTGGACGCGGAACGACGCGAGCTCGTTGCCGGTCAGGTCGTAGACGTCGCTGGCCACCTGGTTGTTGGTCGCGTTGCCGAAACCGAACTGCTTCGGCGGCCGCGGGTCCATCTGGATGTCGAACCGGATGGAGTTGATGCTCAGGTCGGTCGGCACCAGCTCCAGCGTCCAGTAGCCCGGCCGGTTGCCCTCGCCCGAGTTGCCCGCCGGGTCCACGCCCGCGTACGAGGACATCTTGTCGCGGTACCGGAAGGACACCTCCTCCGCCCCGTCCGGGATCGTGACGGCCTCGACGTAGCGGTAGGGGGAGTTCGGCCTCATGAACCCGTAGTCCCCGTCGGTGGTATTCGCCACGGCGGGCTTGAAGGCGGCGGCCGCGTGCGTCTGGCCCTGCTCGGAAGGCAGGGTCAGCAGGATGGTGGTCACGCCCTGGTCGGTCGGGTTGCCGAAATCGTCGCGCCGCTGCACCGTGAACAGGGCCGTGGGGCCGGCCGCTCCGTACACCGTCCCGATGGCGGTCGTCGAGACCAGGATGAGCTCGCTCGGGACGCCGCCGATCGTCCGCAGCGTCCCCGAAAGGCTGCGCTGGTTCAGGATGAACGGCGTCAAGTTGGACGCCGCCGGAGAGGTGCCGATCCAGACCCGGGCCGAGTCGCCCGCGGCGCTGGAGACCTGGTAGCCCAGCTTGAAGTTGACGTTGTCGAGGTCGCCGTTGTTGCCGATGCGCCCCTCGTCGTCGGTGAATACCACGGTGGACCGCCCGATGTCCACCCACTCCCCGCCGAACTCGTAGACGAGCGTGCCCGTCGAGCCCACGACGTCCACGACATCGATGAAGACCGGCGAGCTCGAGATCACGGGGTTGTTGAAGGAGTCCGAGAGCTGCCCCGTGAAGCTCCGGATGCCCGGCTGCAGCGTCGAGCCGGCGCGCCATTCGATGATCGAGCTCGTGGGGCCCGGGGCCACGGTCACGGCCCCGGCCGCCCCGGGCTCGATGAAGATCTCCGGCCGGACCGAGAAGCCGGGGACCTCGGTATTGATCGTCGAGTCGGTCGCCTGCGTGCCCTTGACCCAGCGCAGCCCCGCCCTCTTCAGGATGAAGGCGTCGCCCAGGCTCCTGACTCCCCGGTCCCCGGGGCCGAAGACCACGTTGACCGGGTCGAAGACCGGCGACTGCGGGGGGTCGAAGGGCTCCGCCGAAAGCGTCACGGTGCTCAGGTACACGTTCGGGCCGGTGGACAGCACGTTGTCGAAGCGGTCGTAGGCGGTCAAGGTGACGGAGAAGGGCGATCCCGCCGACTCGGTCGAGGGATAGTTCGTGAACTCGAGGTGGTGCGCCGGGGCCGGATAGACGATGAACTCCGCCGACGTGGCCGTGTCGTAGGACGCCGGGGAGGCGGACGTGGTCGCGACCACGACGGTGTAGGTCGACAGGGCCAGCCTCGGCAGCAGGGAGGAGAAGGTCCACGAGCCGTCGATGAGCACCGCCGGCGGGTCGGTGGTGCTGTCCGGATCGGCCGGCAGGAACACCGCGACCGTCGGATCCACGACGACCGGGTTGCTGTCCTGCAGGGGCCCCGTCTTCTTGGTGGCGCGGTTGTAGTACGCGTCCACGACGTTCACGGTCACCGAGAACGGGGTCGGGGGGTCCGTCATCGCGAACGGCGCCGGCGCCCCGGCCTTGCCGGGAGTCTCCCCGAAGGGGATCAGCTTGCACACCGCGATGTCGTCGCACTTGCCCCCGACCGCGGTCTCGCCCGCCAGAAGGACCTGCAGGCGCACGGCCGTCGAGGTGAAAACCTTGAACGGCCTCGACACGCCGGCCGGCGCGAGCACCAGGCAGGCCTCCGTGCCGCTCAGCCCGCAGTCGTCGTCCGACGGCTGGCCCCGCGATTCGACGTGAAGCACGGTGGACGTGCTCTTGGTCACCAGCGTCATCGTGAACTGGCGGCTTCCCGCGTCGATCGGGCTCGTCGTCGAGGCGAGCGCGAACGGGTCGTTGGGCTCGACCCAGACGCGCGGGTCGTACTGCCCCAGCGGGTTCGGGACCACGTTGTTGTAGCGGTCGACCAGATTGACGGTGGCCATGAACGGCGTTCCGGCCGTCTGCGTCGAGATCGTCCCGGCCTTGCCCCCGTCGGGATAGATGCCCTGGCCGCCGATATTCGTCTCGCCCGGCAGCAGCAGCTGGAAGCCGTAGCCCGCGTCCGCGTTGATCGTGAAGGTGGACGAATACCGCGACTCGGACGGCACCCCGGAAAGCGATTCCGCGATCAACTGATGCCACGTCGCCGCCGCCCGGAGGACGCTCGGCAGGGCCAGCGTATCGGTCTTGCCCGTGTCCGGATTGATCGTCGTATTCGGGGACTCAAGAGTGAAGGGGAAGCCCGGCGGCATCTTCAGCCGCACGGTAGGTGCAACGAGCCCTTCCCCCTGCTGCTCCAAGTGTCCCGGCACCAGATTGAAATATTTGTCGACGATCCCGACGGTCGCGTAAAATGTATCCCCCGCCCTCAGATCAGCGCGCACGGAGCCGGTCTTGCCGGTCGGAGAACCCTGGTCGAAGGCCTCTCCATCGATGATCAGAAGCAGGCTCGCGACCGATCCCGGCGTCACCTGGACGACCGTGCTCGTGTCGACCGCGACCGCCGGCCCCCACGGAGCCGGATTGTAGAGCATCTCGGCGCGGATCTGGTTGGACTCCGCCTTCTTGAAGATGACGTCGACCAGGGAGGTGCCCACCACGGTCAGCGTCGAGGGCAGCACCGTGGCGAAGGGATCGGTCGGGACGATGCGCACCTGCTGGGATGCTCCCGGCGTCAGGTTCCAGAAGGCGTCCGCGATCTGGACCGTAAGCGTGACGGTCGAGCCCGCCGGCTGGTCCTGGGCCGTGCCCGCGCGCCCGTCGCCGGTGTCCCCGGCCAGCTCGCTCTCTCCGGGCAGCAGCACCCGCAGGCGCGTCGGGAAATTGGGCACCACGGTGAAAGTGCTCGACGTCACTCCCGCCAGGAGCGGGGACGAGAAGCTGGCGTCGACGACCGTGAACGATCGGATGCCGGCCGTCCGCAGCGTCGCCGAGGCCACGGCCACGCCGTCGGTCATCGTGAGCGTCCAGGGGCTCTGCACGAAGGGGTCATTGGATTGCAGTCTGATGTTGGTCTTGTTTATGTTGGGCGTCCGGTTGAAGCCCGGATCGACCGCCAGGACGCGCACGGTGACCAGCACGCCGGCCGTCTGCGCGACCGGGTTGCCGCTGAGCCCCACCCCGTCCGCCTGCTGCTGGCCTTCGAGCAGGATCACCATCTTGGAGGCCGTGGACGGGTGGACCTGGAAGCGCGAGGACTCCCCGGCGAGGAATCCCTCGCCGCTCCCGGTGGAGGCCGTGATCGTCCAGCCGGCGACCGTGCTCTGGGTCACCAGATACGCGTCGAGGACCCGCCGGCCGTTGACGGTGGCCGTCGTCCCGAAGAGCTCCGCCAGCGCGTCGTTCGGGTCGTCCGAGGAGAGCCGGAACGTCGCGTCCACGCCCTGCGCGCGGTTGAAGAACCGGTCCACCAGGTTCACGGTGACGCTGAAGGTGGAGCCGGCCAGCTGCCCGACGGCCGCCTCCATGGACTTGCCGCCGGAGGCGACCTCGCCCGGCCGCATGGTCTCGGTCGGCACCAGGACCTGGTACTGGTAGGGGACGCCGGGGCTCACCGCCACGCCGCTCACCGTCGAGGACGACAGGGATTGCGCGTCGTCGACCGCGACGATGTCCCACGGCCCGCCGAGCGGGTCGACGAAGGTGTTGCTGCGGAAGGAGAAGCCGACCGTCCGGCTGCCGCCCTCGATGGACAGGGCCGTCACGTCCGCGACGTTCGGATCGCTGACCTGGAGGGTGATCGTCGGCTGCACGCAGTCCGGCGGCGGCGGCGAAGCGTCGTACTCGGAGCACAGGACCGGGTTGTGATAGGCGTCGGTGACGTAGACCCTCACGGGGTAGTCCACTCCCGCCGTCGCCGACACCGGCGAGCCCGTGGAGCCTCCGGGCGAGCCCTTGTCGAGGCTCATCCCCCCGGCCAGGAGCAGCAGGCGCGCCGGCGCGTTCGGCTCCACCAGCACGGGCGTCGACGTGGAGGCGCCGATGTTCGGATTGCCGACGGTCTCGACCCAGATCGTGGTCCCGCCCGCCAGGGCCGTGGCCGAGGCCAGCGTTATCTCGAAGACCGACTCGCCGCCGGCGTCGAGCGCCGGATCGGGCGCGGGCAGCACGGCGTAGGGATCGTCCGACGTGAAGCGCAGCGTCGTCGGCACGCCCAGCGGGATGGCGTTGAACGCCGAGTCCACGAGGCGGACCGTGACCGAGAAGGTGGAGCCCGCCACGAAGCTCTGGACGCCCGGCTGGGCCGGGTCGCGGTCCGGGACGCCGGCGCGCCCGTCGGGCTCGTCCGGATCGTGGGTCTCGCCCTCGACCAGCAGCAGGAGCGTCGGCCCTCCGGCGTTGAACACGCTGGAGGTGCTCGATTCCACCCCCGCCGCGGCGGCGCCCGCCGTGTGCGCCCCGACCGTCACCGGGGTATAGGTGAAGGCCGTCGTCCCGTCCTCGAGCGCCAGCTCCGGCTCCGGGATGACCGCCGCCGGGTCCGAGGCGAACATGGAGACGGGGACGTCGACGTCCACCGTGTTCCACTGGCTGTCGACCCCGCGGACCGTGAAGGTGAACGGCGTGCCGGCCGGCACCGTGGTCGAGGCCAGCACCGTCCGGCCGCCGCTCGTCCCGGTATCGTAGGGCGGCTTGCCGGGAGTGTGGACCTCGTCGGGCAGCAGCGCCAGGAGCTTCACGAAGCCTCCGGGGTTCACCCGCAAACCCGCGGCCGTGCTCGTCGCCAGCTTCGTCCCCTGGGTGTCCGCGTCGAAGGCCGCGACCGTCAAGGTCGACGTCGCCGTGCGCAGCGTCAGGAACAGGCTCCTCTCGCCCTGCAGGAGCGGGGTGGCGGTCGGCGTTGAGGCGTAAACGTCCGAGACCGCCAGACCGACCGAACGGCCGTCGGTCGTCCGGTTCCAATAGTCGTCGGTGGCCCGGACCGTCGCCAGCGAAGGAACGCCGGCCGTGAACGCGACGGGCGCGCCGGTCTTGCCTGCGGGTGAGCCCTCGTGCGCCGCCTCGCCGTTGAGCAGCAACTGCAGCCGGGTCGGGACCGCCGGGTACACCAGCAGACCGCTCACGGTCGAGGAGCTGTATTGGGCGTTGGTGTCCTTCGCGGCGATCACCTGCAGGGGCAGGGCCGGCGGAGCCGTGCGCGTCGGAAGGGAGAAGTCGATGCTTCGCGTCCCGTCGATGAGGGACACGTCCAAGGGGACCAGGCCGCGGCTGGACACGTTCGGATCCGAAAACTCGAGGCGCACGTTCGGGTAGATGACAAACGCCTCGCTGATGTGGCTGGTGGGACCGAAAATGACGTTGTAGTAGATATCGACCAGGTTCACCAAAGCGCTGTAGGTCGTACCGACGGTGAGCGCGCTCGGAGAGCCGGTGAAGCCGGCCGGCGAGCCCGGTTCCGCGTCCATCCCGGGCAGAAGCAGCTGCAGCGACCAAGGTCCCTGGTCCGTGAACGCGGGGCTCACGGCCAGCGTCGCCGAATCGTCCACGTAGAGCGCCGCGTCCGTCCGGGCGGCGATCACGCTCTGCGTCGAGGCCTCGAGCACCACGACGTCGTAGGTCGTCGCTCCCCGCGTGAGCGCCCTCGTGGAGCCGGGGCTCCCGTACGGCGTGCCCAGCTCGAGCCACGCCTCGGGCTCCTGGGCCTGGAACGGCTCGTAGGGGTTGAAGAACTCGTCGGCGGCGTGGACGGTGACCGTGAAGGTGGACCCGGCCTCCTGCTCCAGCGGGACGTCGGCCGTCTTCCCCCCGGGGATCCCCGAGGCGAGCGACTCGCCGGGGAGCAGCAGCACGAGGTTCTTCTGGCTCGACCCGGGATTCGGCTGCACGGCCACGGTCTCGCCGTTGTGCGGCCCCATCTCGCCCGCCCCGGAGACGGTGATCCACGTCTTGGCGGTGGGGCCCGGCACCGCGAATGCTCCCCGCTTGGTCTTGAGGGTGACCGGCACGCTCATCGTCCCGTTCGACCACGCGCCGGGCGCCATGGGATCGGCCGCCGGGTCGTCGTGGGAGATCGTGATGCCGACCGGCGCGCTCGAGGCGACGATGTTGTACTTGCCGTCGGTGACGTAGAGCGCGGCCGAGAACGGCACGCCGGCCGTGCTGACCGACACGGTCCCGTTGCGTCCGGTCGGCGTGCCGGGCGCGCGGACCTGGCCCGGCAGGACCAGCAGCACGCGGTCCGCCGGCCCGGGATTGACGACGACGCCGCCCGTGGAGCCGGTGATGGCCGCGTTGTCCACCTGCTCGACGCGGATCTCCCGGATGCCGGCCATGTCCAGCGTCACCACCGGGAAGACGTGGGCCCCGTTGTCCTCCGGCTTGAAGCTGTAGTGGGCCGGGAACGTGATGCCGTTGGCCGATTCCGGCGCGCCCAGATCGAGCGACAGGAACCGGACATCCTCGCCGTAGTCGGCCGCGACGTTGCCCAGGTCGTCGAGCGCCGTCACTTTCATCTTGAACGAGGTGCCCGCGGTGAAGGGCGGATAGGACTCGAAGAGCTCGACCTGGAAGCTCTCGGCCGGGGACGCGACCTTGAACTTGTAGGCCGGGATCCCGGGGTCCGTCACCACCGCGATGTTGCCCGCGCGGTCGCGCACGCGCGCCCGGACGAAGTAGACCTTACCGCGCGGCCACAGCGTGCCGCCCGAGCCGAGGGCCGAGTAGGTCCAGTCCAGGCCGATCTGGTCGTAGCTGCTCACCGGGAGCCAGCGGCAGTCCGCCGGGGTCGGCGGCGCGACGGAGACGCAGATCGCGCTCGAGGTCATCGTGCTGGCGATGAACTCCGCGCCGTTCCAGTAGCTGTCCTCCGCCTGGGGCGTGGTGTTCGAGAAGGTCTCGGTCTGCCGGATCTCCAGGTAGATGTCCGTCGAGGCCGCGACCGAGGACATCTCCACCCCGTCGGTCGGCGGGAGTTGGTCGAAGGCCTTGCCTAGCAGGCCCACGGTGTCGAGCTCGGTCTCGCCGTCGCCCCTGGGGGTGTTCGTGCCGATGGTGGCGGCGGCGGTCGTCTTGTCCACGACGAAGGTGTCCATGGGCGTCGCGCTCATCGACTGGACGTTGCCCACGCTGTCGGTGCCGATGACCCGGATCTTGTAGGGGTGGCCGTCGACGAACACGCTCTGGACGTCCGTGATGTTGCGCCCCCACGGTGGGCCCAGCGACGAGACGGGCACCGGCGAGGGCTGGCCGGCCAGAGAGAAGGTCCCCTGCCCGATGTCGAACCACAGGCCCGTCCTCCCGTCCTGCATGGTGATCCCGACGCCCGCCACGCCGGCCGGCGCGTCCGAGGCCGTGCCTCGCAGGTTGCTGAGGCCGCCGGGCTGGTAGAAGCCGCCCGGCGCCGGGGTGGACACGCCGGTCTGCGGAGGCGTATTGTCGAAGGTGAACTGCACCGTGGAGATGGCGATCTCCTCGTTCTCGGCCTTGTCGACCGCCCGGGTGTTCACAAAGTAGCGCTCCCCGGTCTGGAATTTGTTGTCCGGGGGAAGATTGCCCGCGACGACGTCGATCGACCACGCGTAATCCGGGGCGCTTCCCGCCAGGATCGTCGCATCCTCTTGGAAGGCGCAGGACGGGTCTTGCCAATCGCCGAACCAGTTCCAACAGTTTCCGTCCGAAATGCGTCCGATCCGGAACAGGACCTTTTCGACCCGGCTGGCGATCTCCCCCCCGACGATCGGCGAGCCCCCGTCCGTCGCCGTACCGAAGATCGCGCCCAAAGCGGGGATCGTGGACCCGTTCACGATGCTCGTCGAGATCGACGCCGGCATCTGGTCGTCGTTCACGAAGGTGGCCGTCGAGTACGTCAGGACGTTGCCCGCCGCGTCGAACGAGCGGGCGCTGATCACATACTCCTGCCTCGCGAAGGCGGGCACCGATGAGGACGTCCAGGCGAAGCTTCCCGACTGAGAGGCGCTGCCGACGGCCACCGTCCAGAGGCCGGCGTCCGACTCGAACTGCCCGTTGGAGCTGTTCCAGTACTTGCCCAACTGGCTCTTGATGCGGTACTCGACGAGCCGCACGTTGAAGTTATCGGACGCCGTTCCCGCGATCGCCGAGAGCGCGTCGCAGTAATTGCTCGGGCTGCAGTATTTGAAGGGCGAGGAGGATTCGACGATGTCGTTGATCGGGACCTGCAGCGACACGACGGGCGGCACCGGGTCGAACGTGAAGGTCGCCCCCGGCAAGAGCGGGTCCTGCAGGTTCGAGGCCGCGTCCAAGACCCGCGACTGCATCTCGTAGACCGCCCCGGTGCTCAACTTGTGAGCCGGCGGCAGGCCCGAGGTCTGCTCGAACTGGTCGGGATAAGGAGACCCGCTCAGGTCCGTGGGCACCCAGACCTCCGCCGTGTCCAGGAAGCCGGTGCCGTTCCAGTACTTGCCCGTGGCCACCTCCCGGATCTTCACGCGCACGTCGAAGGCATGCGAAGCGTTGGCGTTCGTCCCCTCGGAGTCGTCGGCCGTGCCCGAGATCTGCGCGAGCTCGTTGAGGTAGAAGCCGACGTCGTTCGCGCTCTCCGGACGGTTCGCGCGGTCCGGATGGGTGACGTCCGAGGTCGGCCGGGTCGTGTCGAAGGTGAACTCCACGCTCTGGCCGGCCTTCACGATCGTCGAGTTGGCCTCGGCCCGGACCCCGATGACGTAGTTCGTGTCGTCCGAGAAGTTGAACGTCCCCGACGAGAAGCTCCAGTCGAAGTTCTCGCCGTCGCCCGTGTCCACCAGGGTCGCGGCGAACAGGAGCGGCGACGCGGAGGTGTAGTCCGAGCCGTCCCAGTACAGGGCCCCTTTCTGCCGGATCGTGATCGAGACGCCCTTTACCCCGAAGATGTCCTCGGCCGTGCCCGCGATCGTGTTCAGGGCGTTGTAGGCGCCGGCGGACGCCGGGAAGGTCACCGCCACCGAGGACTCGGTCGTCTCGTAGTTGAACGCCATCTCGCCCTCAACGGACTGCGCGTTCGCGGCGGGCAGGGCGCCGTCCGTCGCCTTCACCCGCACCTGGTAGGTGCGCCCCGTCGCGAACGTCGGCAGGCTGGCGGCGATGACCCAGGAGTAGTTGTTGCCCCCCGTCGGGACCAGCGTGTCCACCGGCCAGAAGGACTCGGTCGCCAGGGTGAACGTGCTGGCCCCGTCCCAGTAGGCGCCCTGCCCGGGCCCGATCTCGCGGATCGAGACCCGCACGCCCGAGACGCCGGGGATGCCGGCGCCGGGGTCCTGGTCGGAGGCGGTCCCGGTGATCTGCGCGACGGCTTTGAGCACCGCGCCGTCGCCCGGCTCGGTCACCTCCGAGGCCGGCTCGAGGGTGTCGTACACGAACACGAAGTCCCGGCCGGTCCCGGCGTTGCCCGCGCCGAATTCCTCGACCTTGCCGGCCGTGTTCGAGGAGATGCTCATGACATGGTACTCCAGGCCCGGCGTGAGGTTCCCCAGGTTGCTGTACTGCCACGAGCAAGGAAAGCCGCAGTCCTGCTTGGCGATGATCCAGAAGATCGACGGCGCCGCGGCGAAGCCCGTGCCGTTGAAATACGCGCCGTCGCCGAGCCTCTGGACCGCGACACTGACGGTGCTCACGATCGCGTTGTCGTCCGTCCCGGTGCCGCTAATGGTGGGGATCGCCGACAGGCCGTAAGTGCTGGGCTCGACGACGTAGGTCCGGGGCAGCTCGGTCGTGAACGTAAACGTGGCGATCGAGAGCGGCGACTCGTTGTCGGCCTTATCGAACGAGCGGGCATGGACCGAGTAGACCACGCTGTTCAGGAAGAAACCGTTGGGGAACGTCCCCGTCGACCAGATCACGGTCCCGCCGGCCGGGAACCACGCGCTCCCCGCGACGGAGGCGAACTTCGTCCCCTCATCCCCGGTGAATACCCCCGGCGTCCAGTACGCGCTGGCCCCTTCGAGGAGCCGGGAGAGGCGCAATTCCACCCGGTCAAGGGAGACGTTATCGGAGGCCGTCCCGCTGATGACCGGCAGCTGGCTGATCGTCAGGTTCGCCTGGCTCCGCGGCGCCGTGAGCCCGACGCTCGGGGGCACGTCGTCGTAGAAAAAGGTAAAGGTCGCCACCGGGGCGCTGAAGTTGTTCGCGTGGTCCTGCGCGCGGACGTTGATCGAGTACTGCTCGCCCGGGATCATCTTGTCCATGACCGCCGAGGAGTCCCATGTCCAATCCGAAGTGGATACCTCGACCCCCGTGGCGGCGGCGAACCAGCCCGTACCGCTGTTGTCGTGGATGGTCTGGGAGATCGCGAAATTGGCGCCGTCCCACCAGCGGTAAGTCGCGTTCCTCCGCACGGACACCCGAACCGCCTCGATGCCCGAGTCCAGCTCGCCCTCGGAGGTGTCGAGCGGGTCGTCGGCCGTGCCCGCGATCGCGGGCAGCGTACGCACCGAGACCGTGGCCGGCGTGCTGATGTACACGGCGGGCAGGCCGGCGTCCCAGATGAAGGTCTCGCTGGCCGCGGCGGCGGTCGAGTAAAAGACGTTGCCCACGAGGTCCGTCACGCGCAGGTCCACCGTCATCTTGTTGTTGTCGTCCCAGCCCGCGGGGTAGCCCAGCTCGACCGTGGGAGTGGACACGATCGCCGAGTCCCAGGCCCACGAGGTCGTTCCGCCCATCACGAGCCACGTATCCGGGGATCCGACCCAGCTCGTGCCGTCCCAGTAGAGGTCGTCCCAGTCCCCGACGCGGAGCTCGACTAGCGAAGGGACCGCGGCGGGATAGCCCGGCGGATAAGCCGTGTCCGCGCCGGTCCCCTGGATGGGGTCGACCGCGTTGCCGGAGGGGTCGCCGGGCACGCCCGCGGCCGGGCTGTAGTAGTTGTTCCCTCCGAAGACCTCGGCGGCGGCGGGCGGGCGGCCGATCGCGCCCACCGGCGGGGTGTTGTCCAGGTAGAAGGTCACCGTCGAGCCCGATACCTGGGTATTCCCGGACCGGTCGCTCGCGAAGGCGTAGATCCGGTACTCGCGGCCCAGGACCGAGTGGTCGTTCCACTGGGCGATCCCCGAGGCGTCGTAGCTCCAGGCCGTGCTCAGGGCCCCGGGCGCGGCCACCACCGCGTTCGTCGAGTTGTAGGTCGTGGTGAACGACGGGGGACCGGCGTCCTTGTCCCAGTAATACGTCGTCCCTCCGTCCAGGTAGCTGATGACGAGCCCCACCGACGCCACTCCGGAGTAGTTGTCGGTCGCGCCGCCGCTCATCGCGGGGACCGCCCGCTGCGGGCTCCTGTCGGCCGGGCTCGCCGTGGCCGCCGCCGCGGGAGTAATATCGTAGACGACGTTGTGGAGCCGGACCGGACCGGAGGGGGCCTGGTTGCCGGCCGGGGTCGCGTTGTCGATGCCGCGCGCCGAGATCACGTAGGTCCTGTCCTCGACCCAACCGCTCCCAAGGTTGACGTTGCTGAAGGACCAAGTCCCCGAGGACGGACCTTCCAACGCGAAGCCGACCGGCGCGAACCAGGAGTCCGTCTCGTTGCAGAGGGCGCAGACGTCGGTGAAGCTGCTGTTGTTGAAGTAGAAGGTCGTCCCGCCGTCGATGTACTTGGCCTGCACGAGCACGTTCGCCGCGCCGCTGATGCCCGCGTTCACGCCCGGGTTCGGATCGTCGATGCGGCCGGTCACGATTCCCAGGCCGTTGGTGAAGTAGTCGCCGGAGGGCGGGTCCGTCAACCGGATGACCGGCGTCGAGAGGTCCACGTAGAAGGTGATCGAGGAGTTGTTGAGCGCGTAGTTCGCCTGGCCCTGCGCGTTGCCCGCCTTGTCGTGGGCGCTCACGTATAGCGTATACAGGTGGGCATTCTCGAGCGGCGGGAGGTGGTCGTAGGCCCAGTCGCCGCCGGACATGGCCGTCCGGGTCGCCCGGAACACGAACTCCCAGCTCGAGCCGTTCCAATGGCGCACGACCGGCAAAGACGGCGTCCCGTGGTCCTTGACCACGAGCTCGACGTAGTCGAGCATGTCGTCCAGCGTGTACTCACCGATCAAGTCATCGATCACCGTGCCCGAGGCCGAGAGGGCCGCGTAGGTGGTCCCGGCCGCCAGCGAGACGACCGTCGCGGTCGGTATCGCCGTGTCGTAGGTGAACGCTACCGCCGCGCCCGGGACCTCGGTGTTGCCGCTCACGCCGCCGGCCGCCGCGTCCACGCCCTGGCTCTGGACCGCGTAGCTTAGGCCGTTGATCCAGACCATGCTCGCGACCGCTGTGGCGAACTGGAAGGAGTCCGCGGCCTCGATATAGGCGGCCATGGAGAACACCGGAGACCCGCCCCATTCGCGGTTGAGCTCGTCCCAGAACTGTCCGTCCGAGCGCTGGATGCGCACCTGGATGCCGTTCGGGTCGCGGATCCCGGCGGACACCCCGGCGATGACCGGGTCCGTCACCGAGCCGCTCAAAGTCGGCGGCGTGTTGACGAACGACGCGGGGGTCGGATAGAGGACCGAGCTCGACGGCGAGCTGCGGTCGACCTGGTAGGTCACGGTCTGGGCGAAGCCGGGCCAGGCCTCGGGGATGTTCGCCGCGTTCCAGCCTCGGATCGACATCGTGAAGGTCGTGTTGTTGATCAGCGGCGGGATCGACTCGGTGGGCGGCGGATAGACCCACAAGGCCCCCTCCAGCTTGGCGACGCGCACGGCGGTCGAAACGTCCACCGCGCAGTCCACCCACCCCATCCCCATGGTGCCGCCCCAGCACTCGCCGGTGTCGGCGCGCTTGACCTGGACGTCCACCTTCACCGTGTGCTCGTTAATGAAGCCGTTGAACGAGGTCAGCTTGTTGTACGCCTCCGGATTCGGAAAGAGGATGGATGTGATCGGGGGCGGAGGCTGGAAGATCCAGCGCCTGCGCGCGATGTTCAACCCCGGATCGGCGGCCCCCTGCAGGTTCTTCTGAGCGTTGCCGGCGCGGTCGGTGGCGCTGGAGATCACGACATACGCGCAGTCGATGCCCAGGATCGCGCCGATGGCGGCGGACTCGAACTTCCAGATCCCGGAGGCGGGGTTGAAATCGACCGGGTTCCACACCGGATCGCCGGGCCTGAAGTCCTGGAGCGACTCGTCCCAGTAGTTCCCCGCGTTGCAGCCCGACGAGGCCGTGATGCCCTGAATGCTGAGGTAGACGGCGTTGACGCGCGACGCGGTGGACGCGCCGACATATACGTCGTCCGCCGTGCCGGTGATGGAGCTGAGGCTGGAGGCCACGGCGCCATCGGGCACGCTGGGCTCGGTGATCCCCGAGTGGGGCGAGGTGACGTCGACGATCACGTCCACCGTGGCGGTCTGGGGAGAGGCGGGGAAGGCTCCCTCGTTGCCGGCCACGTCGACCGCCCGCACGCGCAGCTTGTAGGTCCGGCCGTCGGCGCACTGCGGGGAGCAGGCGTCGCCGTGCGTCCAGTCCGCGGGCAGGCCGGCGAACGTCCAGGAGCTCGCGTGCAGCGCGGCCGTGGACTGGGCCGGGAGGGCCTCCCACGCGGCCGTGGCCGCATCCCAGTAGAGCTCCCCGCCCGGCCCCCGCCCCGACACGTCCTCGAGCTGGAGCTCGACGGCGGTCACGCTGGAGACCACGTTGCCCCCCACGAAGACCTCCGCGTGCGTGCCCGACGACAGCCGCAGGCTGCGCGTGCTCACGAAGACCTGCGACCCGGCCGGCGTGACGAACGCCGCCGTCGGCGTGCTGCGGTCCACGATGAACGAGAAGGTCGTGACCGCCACCTCGACGTTGGCGGGGTTGCTCGTGTCGCGCGCCTGGGCCGAGAGCTCGTAGCGGTAGCCGTCCTCGAAATGGAACTCCTGCAGGGCGCCGTCGTCGGCGACCCACTGCGCCGGGACCCCGCCCGGGAAGCCCCCCAAGAAGCTCTTGAGCCCGATGTTGAAATCGGACTGCGCGACGTCAGCGAAGCCGGATATGCCGCCGTCGTGCCAGCGGACCGTCCCCGCGTTATCGATCCGCGCCGCCTTCAGCTTCACGGAAACCAGGCCGATCATGCCCGAGCCTCCGTTCTCGTCCATGGCCGTTCCCTCGATCGGGTTGACGCTCCCCTGTATGTACGCCGCGGCCGGAAGGGTGATGGACGAAACCGGTATAAAGTGGTCGATCGTGAGGGCCCCGTCCTCCCCGGGCGGGTTCGGGGCCGTGGTCGTGGACCGATTGACGTTCCCCGCCGCGTCCGTCCCCGCGACGAAGATCGTGAATTCCAAGGGGTTGACCAGCGTCTGGAAGTAGGCGGCCAGGTTCGGGTCGTGGTAGGACCAGGTGGAGCTGTATTGTTCGGCGTCCAGCCAGGTCGCGTTGTCGCTGAAGCTGGCCCCGTCCCAGTACTTGCCCAGGCGCCGGATGACGAGCCGCACGCTGGCCATGCCGTACTGGTCCTCCATGGTGCCGGTGAACGTGGAGATCCCCTGGGCGTACTCGCCGAAGGATGGGACGGTCACCGTGGTCGTGGGCGAGACCGCGTCGTAGGTGAACGTGAACGACTGATCGGGGGACTCCACGTTCAGCGACCGGTCCACGGCCCGCACGCGCACCGTGTACGCGACGCCGTGCTCCCACGGCGGGATCGTGTCGCCCCCGTAGGGGTAGCTCCAGTTCGACCCGCTCAGGTCCGCGGTGCGCCAGCTCTCGACGGGCTGGAAGCCGCCGGCCCCGGACGTCCCCTGCCAGTAGTCGCTGTCGGGCTCCTGGACGGCGATCTCCACGCGCAGCAGGCCCGACATGCTCTCCGGCGCTCCGGAGACCCAGTCCTCGGCCGTGCCGGAGAGGGTCGCCGGCTCGCCGGCCGGATAGAGCGCCGCGCTCGGCGCGAGGATCGAGCTCGAGGGCTTGTTCACGTCGTAGCGGAAGTTGCGCTCCACCGAGCTCGGGGAGGGGTTGCCGGCCGTGTCGAAGCCGCGGACGACGAGCTTGTAAGATTTGTTCGCGACCCACGCGGGAGCAGGAAGGATCCAGGGGTTGGTGGCGTTGGCCACGGAGTAGCTCGACACGCCGACCCAGGCGCTGGAGCCCACGTGCCAGAAGGTGACGTCGTCGAGGTTGCGGACCTCCACCTCGACGCGCTCCACGCCCGCCGGCGAGTCCGAGGTGTTGCCCCTCAGGGCGGTCAGGTCCCGAGCGGGACCGTAGTAGTTGCCCGGGGCCGCCAAAGGCGTGGAGATCGAGACGATCGGGCCGATGCGGTCGAGGTTCACGACCGTCGTCGCCCCCGCCGAAAGGGTGCCGGCGCGGTCGCGGACCTGAATCGAGATGCCGTAGGGGGTGCCCTCCGCCTCCACGACCGTAGGCGCGTTCTGCCCGAGCAGGTTGCCGGGATACCGCCACACCATCGACCCCGAGGAGCCGAGGACCTCCACCGGCAGGTCGGTCGGGGTCGTCGACCACGCGGAGCCGTCCCACCAGCCCTCGGCCCCGACCGGGCCCGTCGTGATGCGCAGGAAGTACTGGTCCGCTCCCGCGAGGTCCGCGTTCGCCGTCCCCTGGACGTTGTCGAGGTTCTGGATGAAGGCGCCGTGGGCCGGCTGCGTCACCTGGGCCTCCGGCGTCGTGACGTCGACGATGAAGTCCACGAGGCTCACGCCGGGAGTGAACACGCTCGATAGGTTGCCGACGATCGTCTCGCCGGCGTCGCGCGCCTTGTCGCGCGCGCGGACCTTGACGAAGTACCGCTTGTCGGAGATCCAGTCGTCTCCGTCGAAGAAGAACCGCCACGAGGCCGTGCTGGCGGAGAAGTCGGCGAACCACTCGGCCGTCTCGGTCGTGTCCGAGGAGAACTTCGTCAAGTCCGGCTGGGTCACGCCCGTGTAGTAGTGGCTAGTCCCCCCGTCGAGATACCACAGCACGATCTCGACCGCGTCCAGGGCGTCCTGGCCCGGGTACAGGAACGCCTCCGGGTCGGAGGCCGTCCCGAGCAGGGCGTTGCCGCCCGTGAGCTCGCCCGGCAGGTAGGCCTCTCCCGCCACCGGCTTCGCGATGGCCCCGCTCGGCGGGGTCTTGTCAACGGATATCGTCCGGCTCGAAGCCGGCACGAGGAACGCCGCCTGCGCGTTGCCCGCGGCGTCCACCGCCCGCGCCCTGATGACGTAGCGCTTGCCGTTCTTGAGCGTCCCGGTCAGGCTCGCGTGCGCGTAGATCCAGGGGTCGACGTCGGTGGCCGGCTCGAAGTGGGGGCAGGCCAGGAACTTCTCGTCCGCCTCCGACCAGCAGGTGTCGAGCTCCTCGTCCCTGATCTCGATCTCCACGCGGTCCACGCCGGACTTCTGGGTGTTGTAGACGCCGTCCGGGTCGGAGGACGTGCCGGTGATCTGCGAGAGGTTCAGGTAGACGTGCCCCGAGGAAGGCCGCACGAGGAAGCCGGTGGGGGTGCCCGTGTCGTAGAGGAAGGTGAAGCGGGCCATCAGGTTCTCGTCGGACTCGTCGTTACCCGCGAGGTCGGCCGCATGGGCCAGGACCGTGTAGTCGATGCCGTCCCGGAGGGCCGGGCCGACCAGAGTCGTCGTGCTCCAGCTGAACACCGGCGCCGCCCCGCCGGGATTGATGAAGCCGCCCGGCTGGAATTGCGTGATGCCCGCGCTGAAGGCCACCGCGTCCGGGTCCCAGTAGGTCTCGTCCTTGTTGTTCTTGAAGCGGATCTGGATCGCCGGCTGGCTGATCGTCGGCGGCTTGGGGGTGCCCGGATCGGTCGCGGTGCCGGCGAGGATCGGCAGGCCGTTCAGGCAGGCCTGGAACCCGGCGCACACGCTCGGCAGAGGGGATGTGATCTGGCCGAGCGGCATCGTGTCGTCCACGATGAACCGCCGCGACCGGACCACGCCGGGCTGGTTGGCCGCGTTGATCGGCGTCACCGTCAGCGTGTAGGAGGCGTTGTCCACGACGTAGGGCGAGCTCAGGCTCTTGCTCAGGCTCTGCGGGCCGCCGTCCACGATGTTGACGGGCGTGAAGGTGGAGGCGTCGTTGACCCAGCTCGCGGTCCCGTCGAACCAGTAACTGGTGGGCTCCCTAAGCCGTCTGAGCGCGATCCGCGCCCCATGGCCCTCGACCGGGACGCGCATGTTCGTCCCGGTCCCCTGGATCGTGTTGATGCCCAGGGCCGAGGACTTGTAGTGCCGGTCGTCCGGCGCGCCCGGCTGGGCCATGGCGAACGTGGCCTCCGGGGTCTCGAGCTTGAAGGTGATGTCCACCACGGGGTGGGTGGCCTCGCGGTTGCCGGCCAGGTCCACGGCCGCGGCCGTCACCGTGAAAGTCGACTGGTTGTCCCACTTGACCCCGGAGGCGTCGAAGCGGAACGCGCAGGTCTCGCCCGCGTCGCAGGAGCCGCCGCTCAGGTCCCCGGTGATGGTGGCGGAATCCAGCCAGACCTCGTCGGGCTGCCACGCGTAGCCGTTCCAATACTTGAGCGTGTTGCATATCCCGTCCGGATCTTCGCATTCGGCCTCGTAGATCCGCAAGGACACGACGTTCATGTCGCCCGGCGCCGCGTCGCTGGCCGTACCCACGATCCCCGGGATGCCGTCCACTACGCCGACCGGCGCGGTGGCCAGCGAGACCGGCGCGCTCACGTCGTAGAGGAACGTGATCGTGGTGACGCTGATCTGGAGGTTGCCGGCGCGGTCCTTGGCCCGGGCCGAGACGTTGTACTCCCGGGGGCTGGTGAGGTTGGCGGCCGAGAAGGCGTAGCTCCAGGTCCCGCTCGAATCGCCCGCGAACCCGGCCGCGGACCAGACCGGCTCCGCCGAGGAGAAGGCGCTGCCGTTCCAGTAGTAGTCGTTGGCCCCGTCGATCTCCTGGATCGTGACGGCCACGCTCGATACGTCCATGCCGGCCTGGAAGTCCCGGCCGGCGGCGCCCGGGCAGGAGCCCGCCACCAGCTCGCAGTAGCGGTCGTCCGCCGTGCCCGTGATCTCCGTCAACTCCGCGTTCGCGAAGCCGCCGTCGGGCGGGAACACCACCCGCGCCGCCGGCGTGGTCAGGTCCACGATGAACGTATGGGTGGAGAAGGCCGTCTCGACGTTGAGCGCCACGTCGATGGCCGAGGAGTTGACCGTGTACTCGTAGCCGTCCTGGAAGGCTCTGGGCTCCGCGAGCGGGAAGCCGGTGAAGGCCCACGGGCTGATGTTGCTGTCCCAGCTCTGCCGCGCGAAGGAGTCCGATCCGAACCAGTTCCAGTTCAGCAGGCTCCAGAAATTGCCGTCGGACCGCTTGAGCTTCAGCCGCATCTGGTTGATCCCGCTCGGCTCGCGGGTCGGGAACGCCTCCTCGGCCATCCCTCCTATATATGTCGGGATGTAGCTCACGTACCGCGGCGGGAAGTCGGGCGCCGAGACCGGAGGCGAGTTGTCGTAGGTGAAGGTCCGGGCCGGGCTGCTGTCGGGATCCTTATCGTCGTCGATCTGCGCGTCGCTCGGCGTGGGCGTCCGGTTAACAGCCGCGTCCGCGGCCCGCACCCACAGCCGCAAGCGCCGCGAGTCCACGTCGCCCAGGCCCGGAAGCGCCTTCGACCATTCGGTCAGCCCGCCGACCGGCTGCCACTGCGTGTACTTGGTGCCGGGGTCGTCGTCCCAGTCCCCGTCGTAGGTCCCGACGTAGCTTCCCTTCCACGTGGCCTCGATCGTCTCCAGCTTGAGCATCACCTCCACCGTCTGCATGCCGGAGCCCCCCCTGGCCGCGTCGTCCGCGGTACCGGCCAGGGCGCCCAACGTGGCCGCGTTCAGATAGGCGTTGTCCGCCGGGGCCGTGGCCACGACGACCGGAGCCAGGTTGTCGAACCGGAAGGTGAACCCCTCGCCGCCTCCCGGGGGGGTGTCCAGGATGTTCGTCGCCTCGTCCTGGGCGCGCGCCACCACCTGGTACTGGAAGCTCGCCACGTAGCGCGAGGTCGAGAACGCCAGGGACCAGCAGTAGTTGTCCGTATTGGTCAGGCAGCGCGGCGAGTCGTCCTGAAACAGGACGGCTTCGCCCCACGCGTCGCCCCCGACATCGGGTGAGGCGACGGTGAATCCCAAATTGTCGTTGAAGTTCCACCAGAAGGATCCCTCGCGGACAGCGACCTTCACCTTATCGACCCCGGAGCCGCCTTGTCCCGCGTCGGCCGCGGTCCCGGACAGGACCGTCAGGGTCTCGTTGTGATTGAGCTGGTTGGGAGCCTCCACCACGGCATCCGGGGCGACGTCGTCGAACACGAAATTCTGAGTGATCACACCCGGGCTGTTGTAGTTGATCACGTCGCCGGTCCAGTTCCCCGCGCCGTCCCCCACCCTCAGGAACACCGCGTAGGACACCCCGTTGGAGAAGGCCGTGTTGAGAGCGGGATCGCTGTAGCTCCACGCCGCCCCCGTAACCACCCGGCTCGACCAGTGGATCTGGACCTGCGGCCCCACGCTGAACGAGAGCGTCGACGTGCTCCACCACATCGTCGCCCCCCCGGAGCCCGACGAGATCGCCACCCAGATCTCTTCGAGCCCCGACTGCTGCGCCCCCGCCGCCTCCGACGCCGTCCCCGAGATCGGGTTCGCCGCGTCCAGCTTCCGCGTGGATACCCCCGCGTTCGAGTACGGAGGCGGGCCCGGCGCCGGCAACGGCGCCGGAGGACGCGTGATCGCCGCCGTGGGCAAGGCGTCGTCGTAGGCGAACTGCAGGTCGCCCCCGGCGGGAGGCGTCCGCTCGTTGCCCGACCTGTCCGTCACGCGCACGTACAGCCGGTACTCCTCGTCGTTCTGCAGGGCCCCGCCGATATCGTCGTACTCCCACGTCACCTCGCCGCTCACCCCGCTCACCGTCGCCGTCGAGTAGTGGTCGTTGAGCGCCGTCCAGCTCGAGCCGGTCCAGTCCTCGTCGCCCGCTCCCCCGGCGATCCGCCGCAGGCGGACCTCCACCTTGTCGATACCCGAGAGGTCCGCGTTCGCCGTCCCCGAGATCGTCGCCAGCGTCTTGATCGCCGTGTCCGCCGGCTCCTGCAGCGCCACCGTCGGCGCCGTATCGTCGATGATGAACGTCCGGATGTCCCCGCCCAACGTCGACGGAGCGCTCCAGTTCCCCTCCTCCGCGCCGTCCGCCGGATACGACGCGTCCTGCCCGCGCGCCTCCACCTTGTACTGCGTATCGGCGGAGAGCCAGCCCACCGGGCTGGAGTAGTCCCACGGCAGGAAGAGCTCCGTCCCCGTGTCGAAGTACCCGTTGTTCGGGACCGTCCCCGACGAGAACATCGCCGGGCCCGGCAGCCAGTAGTACGTGTCGCCCCCGGATAGATGCGATATCCGGATCTCCACGCCGTCCTCGTTCCGGATCCCCGAGGCCCACGGCGCGTTCGGGTCCACCGCCGTGCCTGAGATCGGGTTGGCGACTCCGCTGATCTCCCCGCTCTTGTAGTACCCCCCATGCGCCGGGAACGTGAAGCTCACGTCCGGAGGCGCCGTGTCGAATAGGAACGTCCGCGAGGACACCCCCGCCGTGAAGCCCGCCTGCTCGTTGCCCGCCGTGTCGATCGCCTTCACCAGCAGCACGTAGTACGTGTTCACCGCCGACAGCGACGTGTTCAGGTTCGCGTCCGTATAGGTCCAGTTCGCGCTCGCGTCAGACGACGTCGCCAGCCAGTAGGGGCAGATGCGATTGAACGCGCCCGCCCCGTTGTAGCACTGGCCCTTCGCCACGCTGCGCAGGGACACGCTGGAATGGAACATCGAGTGGAAGTCGAAGGCCGTGCCCGTCAAGGCGCTCAATGCGTTGATCGGCTGGGCCCCGCTGGGCTCCACGATCCCCGCGGCCGGCGCCGCCACGTCCCACGTGAAGGGCTTCGCCGGCGTCACGCTGTTGCGAGCCTTGTCCCGGACGACCAGCTCGGCGGTGTAGAGCTTGCCGGGCTCGAACGCCGTGCCGTCGGTGAAGCTCGCGTGCGTCACCTCGAAGCTGTTCCCGCCGAGGTCGGTGCCCGGGCCGCATGTCGCGTCGGCCACGTTCACGCAGTTGACGGCCGTGGCCGCGAAACGCTTCGCGGTGTAGCTCCAGTACAGGCCGTCCTCGTTGCGCTTCACCCGGAAGTACACCTTCTTGTCCGAGCTGGGCTCCCCGTCCGCGTTGTCCGTCGCCGTGCCCGACAGAGCGGCCAGGCTGTTCTTGTAGCTCTTGTCCGGCATCGTGATCCCGCCCAGCGGCGGGACAGCGTCCACGAAAAACGCCACCGGGCCCCGTGGCGGGCCCTCGGTCGGCGTGCCCGTGGCCCGGGCCTCCAGCTGGAACTTGCGGAAGGCCCCGTTGACCGTCCACGAGTCCGACGGCACCGTGTAGCTCCATTCGTTGTCGTAGCCCGGGCCGTTGTCGACGTAGTCGCACGACAGGAAGCCGGGGAACGCGGCCGTGCTCACCCAATGGAACGCGTCCCAGACCAGGTGGCTGCCCGCGTCGGTGATGTCCTTGACGCGGACCTCCTCGCCCGTGGACAGGTCGTTGGCCGTGCCGGACAGCGTCACCTGCAGGGCGATGAAGTGGTCCTCGCTGTCCGGCTCCAGTATCCGGGAGGCCGGCTCCGGAGCCGTGAAGGTGAACTCCACGCGGTTGGTATCGATGACGGCCGCGCTCGGACGCGCCTCGGGCGTAAGGCCTTTGTCCACGGCCGCCGCCAGGATATGGTACGCCTGCGCCGTCACGAACGCGGGGGTCGAGACGCCGGTGACGGACCAGTTCACCGGGCTCTGCGCGTCCGTGCTCGCTTCCACCCAGTAGTTCGAGCCGGCCCCCGGCGGATCGACCGGCTTGCCCGAGCCGTCCGAGGGCAGGTCGAATTCCTTCGTGGCCTTGTTCCACCACTGCCCGGAAGCGTTGCGGTAGTACGCCACATACACCCGCAGGATGCCCGCGGCCCCCACGTCCGCGGTCGTACCCTCGACCTGCGCGATGGATTCCGGCTCGGACCCGTGCGTGGGGAAGGTCACCACCGACTCCGGAGGCGAGAAGTCCGCCGAGAAAGTGTTGGATGTGATGACCACCTGCCGGAGGCCGCCGCGGTCCCTCCCCCGGGCCGCGATCTCGTAGGTCTTGAGGTCCTCCAACGCCCCCCCTGCGAGCAGGTACGCCCAGGTCCCGCTCGAGTCCCCGACGAAGGTGCCCGTGGACCAGATCGGTCCGGCCGACTCCTGCCACGCCGCGCCGTTCCACCACGTGCTCGGATAGGTCAGGTCCTTGAGCGCGATCGTCACGCTCGAGGGGGCGATCCCCGCCTGGTAGTCGCGGCCGCCCGCTCCCGGGCAGGACCCGGCCACCAGAGCGCAGTACCGGTCGTCGGCCGTGCCCGAGACCGCGATCGCCCCCGCGCCTGCGAACCCGCCGTCCGCGGGCACGGTCACGACGGCGGTGGGGCTCGTGTAGTCCACGATGAACGTATAGGTCGAGAACGCCGTCTCCTCGTTGCCCGCCACGTCCACGGCCGACGAGTTGACCCAGTACTTGTAGCCGTCCTCGAACGTGTCGCCCGAGAACCCGGTAAAGGCCCAGGGGCTCACGTTGCTGTCCCAGCTCTGCGGCGCGAACGAGTCTGAGCCGTCCCAGTCGCTGTTGACCAGGCTCCAGAACTTGTTGTCGGACCGCTTGAGCTTCAGCCGCATCTGGTTGATCCCGCTCGGCTCCCGCGCCGGGAGCGACTCCTGCGCCGTCCCGCCCACGTACGTCGGCACGTAGGCCGTCAGCGGCGGCGGGTAGTCGGCCGCCGACACCGGCGGCGAGTTATCGTAGGTGAACGTCCACGCCGGGCTGCTGTCGGCATTCTCGTCGTCGCCGATCTGCGCGTCGCTCGGCGTGGCCGTCTGGTTGCCCGCGGCGTCCGCGGCCCGCACCCACAGCCGCAACCGCCGCGAGTCCATGTCGCCCAGGCCCGGGAACGCCTTCGACCACTCCGCCACACCGCCGCCGACCGTGTGCCATCGCGTGTACTTGGTGCCGGGGTCGTCGTCCCAGTCTCCGTAGTAGGTGCCGACGTAGCTCCCCTTCCACGTGGCCTCCAGACTCTCCAGCTTGAGCAGGACCTCAACGGTCTGCACTCCCGAGTCGCCCGTCAGCGAATCGTCCGACGTGCCCGCCAGGGCCCCCAGGCCCGCCGCGTTCACATAGGCGTTGTCGGGCGGACCGGTCGACTTCACCACCGGCGCCAGGTTGTCGAACCGGAAGGTGAACCCCTCGCCGCCTCCCGGGTCGGTGGCCAGGATGTTCGTCGCCTCGTCCTGGGCGCGCGCCACCACCTGGTACTGGAAGCTCGCCACGTAGCGCGAGGTCGAGAACGCGAGGGTCCAGCAGTAGCTCCCGGTCCCGCTCTGGCAGCGCGCGGGGTCATTCTGCGCCAAGGTCGCCAGACCCCACGCGGGCCCGTCGATCTCGGCTGTGGCGAGGTCGAAGGCGTCGTTCTCCCCGAAGTCCCACCACCGGTCCGCCCCCACGTCCCGCACCGCCACCTTCACCAGGTCCGCGCCCGAGTTACCCGGCCCCACGTCCGCCGCCGTGCCCGAGAGCACCGTCAGCGTCTCCCTATGGGCCGCCTGGCTCGGGGCTTCGATCGCCGCATCCGGGACCGCGTCGTCATAACGGAAGTTCTTCGTGAGCACCCCGGGGGAGTTGTAGTTGGCCACGTCCCCGATCCAGTTCCCCGCGCCGTCCCGCACCCGCAGGAACACCGCGTAGGACACCCCGTTGGAGAAGGCCGTGTTGAGCGCGGCGTCGCCGTAGCTCCACGCCGCTCCCGTCACCACCCGGCTCGACCAGTGGATCTGCGCCTGCGGCCCCACGCCAAACGACAGCGTGGACGTGCTCCACCACATCCGCGAGGCCCCGGACCCCGACGAGATCGCCACCCAGATCTCGTCGAGCCCCGACTGCTGCGCCCCCGCCGCCTCCGACGCCGTCCCCGAGATCGGGTTCGCCGCGTCCAGCTTCCGCGTCGACACCCCCGCGTTCGAGTACGGCGGCGGGTCCGGCGCCGGCAACGGCGCCGGAGGACGCGTGATCGCCGCCGCCGGCGACGAGTCGTCGTACACGAACTGCAGGTCGCCCCCGGCGGGAGGCGTCCGCTCGTTGCCCGACCTGTCCGTCACGCGCACGTACAGCCGGTACTCCTCGTCGTTCTGCAGGGCCCCGAGGATATCGTCGTACTCCCACGTCACCTCGCCGCTCACCCCGCTCACCGTCGCCGTCGAGTAGTGGTCGTTGAGCGCCGTCCAGCTCGAGCCGGTCCAGTCCTCGTCGCCCGCCCCCCCGGCGATCCGCCGCAGGCGTACCTCCACCTTGTCGAGTCCCGAGAGGTCCGCGTTCGCCGTCCCCGATATCGTCGCCAGCGTCTTGATCGCCGTGTCCGCCGGCTCCTGCACCGCCATCGCGGGCTCCGTGTCGTCTATGACGAAAGTCGCGACGTCCTTCCCGGGCGTGGCCGGCACGCTCCGGTTCCCGGGCTCCGTCCCGTCCGCCAGATAGGAACCGTCCTCGCCCCGGACCTCCGCCTTGTACCGAGTGTCGACCGCGAGCCAGCCCACCGGGCTCGAGTAGTCCCACGGGAAGGTCTCCGCCCCCGTGTCGAAGTAGCCGTTGTCGGCCACCGTCCCCGAAGAGAACACCTGCGGGCCCGGCAGCCAGTAATACGTGTCGCCCCCCGACAGGTACGAGATCCGGATATCCACCCTCCGCATCCCCGCGGCCCAAGGCGCGTTCGGATCCACCGCCGTGCCTGAGATCGGGTTGGCCACCCCGCTGACCCCGCCGCTCTGGTAGTACCCCCCGTCCGCCGGGAAGGTGAGGCCGGCCGACGGCGGGGCCGAGTCGAAGAGGAAGGTACGCGACGAGACGCCCGCCGTGAAGCCGGCCTGCTCGTTGCGGGCCGTGTCGATGGCCTTCACCAGCAGCACGTAGTGCGTGTTCACCGCCGACAAGGTCGTGTTCAGGAACGCGTCCGTATAGGTCCAGTTCGCGCTCGCGTCAGACGACGTCGCCAGCCAGTAGGGGCAGATGCGATTGAACGCGCCCGACCCGTTATAGCACTTGTCCTTCGCCACGCTGCGCAGAGACACGCTGGAATGGAACATCGAGTGGAAGTCGAAGGCCGTGCCCGTCAAGGCGCTCAGCGCGTTGATGGGCTGGGCCCCGCTGGGCTCCACGATCCCGGCCGCCGGAGCCGCCAGGTCCCACGTGAACGACTTCGTCAGCGTCACGTAGTTGCCCGCCTTGTCCTTGATCACCAGCTCGACGGTGTAGAGCTTGTCCGCGTCGAAGGCCGTGCCGTCGGAGAATTTCGCGTGCGTCACCCGGAACGCCCCGCCGCCGAGGTCCGTGCCTGAAGCGCAGGTGTCGTCCGTGGCGCTCACGCAGTTGACGGCCGTGGCCGCGAAATCCGCGGCCAGGTGATCCCAGTAGTTCCCGTCCTCGTTGCGCTTGAGGCGGAAATAGACCCTCTTGTCCGAGGTCGGGTCCCCGTCCGCGTTGTCCGTGGCCGTGCCCGACAGCGCGGCCAGGCTGTTCTTATGGCTCTTGTCCGGCATCGTGACCGCGCCCTGCGGCGAGGCGTCGTCCACGAAGAACGCCACGGGGCCCTGCGGCGGGCTCTCGGTCGGGACGCCCGTGGCGCGGGCCTCCAGCTGGAACTTGCGGAAGGCCCCGTTGACCGTCCACGAGCCCGGCGGCACCGTGTAGTTCCAGAAGTCGTCGTTGCCCTGACCGTTGTCCGTGTAGCCGGCCGTCAGGAAGCCGTTGAACGCGGCCGTGCTCACCCAATTGAACGCGTCCCAGACCAGGTGGCTGTCCGCGTTCGTGATGTCCTTGACGCGCACTTCCTCGCCGGTGGACAGGTCGTTGGCCGTCCCGGAGAGCATCGCCTGCAGCGGGACGAAGTGGCCGTCGCCGGCCGGCGCCTGGATGCGGGAGGTCGGCTTCGGCGCCGTGTACGTGAACTCCACCCTGTTGGTGTCCGCGACGGCCGCGCTCGGGCGCGATTCGAGGTTGAGGCCCTTGTCCACGGCTGCCACCAGGGCGTGGTAGGATTGGCCCGAAACGTACGCGGGGGTCGAGACGCCCGTGACGGACCAGTTGACCGGACTCTGGTTGTCGGTGCTCGCCGCCACCCAATAGTTCGATCCGGGGCCGGGCGGGTCTATGGGCTTGTCCTGGGCGTCGCTGTCCAGAGTGAATTCCATCGTGGATTTGTTCCACCATTTGCCGGACACGCCGCGGTAATACGCCACATAGACCGTGTCGATGCCCGCGGCCCCCACGTCCAACGCCGTGCCCTGGATCTGGTTGATGTACTCCTGCTCGGTGCCGTGCGGCGGGAACGTCACCACCGAGCTCGGCCCGGAGAAGTCGCCCGAGAAGGCGTTCGACGCGATGACCACCTGCTGGAAACCCGCGCGGTCCTTGGCCCGGGCCGCGATCTCGTAGGTCTTGAGGTCCTCCAGCGTCCCGGCCGGCAGCGGATAGGTCCAGGTCCCGCTCGAGTCGCCCACGAACGCGGCCGTGGACCAGATCGGCCCGGCCGAGTCTTGCCACGCCGCGCCGTTCCACCACGTGCTGGGATACGTGAGGTCCTGGAGGGCGATCGTCACGCTGGAGGGCTCGATCCCCGCCTGGAAGTCCCGGCCCCCGGCCCCGGGGCAGGACCCGGCCACCAGGGCGCAGTACATATCGTCCGCCGTGCCCTGGATCGAGAGCTCCCCGGCTCCCGCGAAACCGTTGTGCGCGGGGAACGTCACCTTCGCGACGGGCGTGGTGCGGTCCACGATGAACGTGTGGGTCGAGAAGGCCGTTTCCTCGTTGCCGGCCACGTCGGTGGCGGAAGAGTTGACCCAATATCGGTAGCCTTCCGAGAAAGCCGCCGGAGGCAGGCCCGCGAAGGCCCACGGGCTGATGTTGCTGTCCCAGCCCACCGGCGACAAGAGCTGCTCCGCGCCCCATGCCCCGCTCATGAGGTTCCAGAACTCCCCGCTGGACCGCTTGTACCTCAGGAACAGCTGGTTGATGCCGCTCGGCTGGCGGTCCGGGAACGACTCCTCGGCCGTGCCCTCGATGTGGGTCGGGACGAAGGTCGTCAGGGCCGGCGGGTACGTCGGTACGGAGACCGGCGCCGAGTTGTCGTAGGTGAACGACCACGCCGGGCCGCTGTCCGGGTCCTGGTCGTCATTGATCTGCGCGTCGCTCGGCGCGGCCGTCTGGTTGCCGGCCCCGTCCGTGGTCCGGGCCCACAGCCGGAAGCGCCGCGAGTCCAGGTCGCCGAGGCTCGGGAAGGCCCTGGCCCACTGGCTCAACCCCCCGCTGACCGCCTGCCACTGCGCGTACTTGGCCGGGCTGCCGGTCTCCCAATCGCCGGCGAACGTCCCGACGTAAGTGCCCTTCCACGTGGCCTCGAGAGTCTCAATCTTGAGCAGGACCTCGACCGTCTGCAGGCCGGAGTTCCCGGTGGCCGCATCGTCCGCCGTACCGGCCAGAGCCCCCAGCGCCGCCGCGTTCACATAGGCGCCGTCGGCCGGGCCGGTGGACTTGACCACCGGCTCCAGGTTATCGAACCGGAAGGTGAACCCGTCGCCTCCTCCCGGCGCGGTGTCCACGATGTTGGTGGCCTCGTCCTGGGCCCGCGCCACCACCTGGTAGTCCAGTCCGGCCACGTAGCGCGACGTAGAGAAGGCCAGGGTCCAGCAATAGTTCCCGGTCCCGCTCAGGCAGCGCACCGGATCGTCCTGGGCCAGCACGGCCTCGCCCCATGCGCCGCCCCCAATCTCGTCGGCCGATGTGAGGGTGAATCCCGAGTCGTCCGTGAAGTTCCACCAGGACACGCCTTTGCGGACCGCGACCTTCACCAGCGCCACCCCGGAGCTGCCCGCGCCGATATCCGCCGCGGTCCCGGACAAGACCGTCAGAGTCTCGTTGTACGCGCCCTGGCTGGGCGCCTCGATGCCGGAGGCCGGAAGGATGTCGTCGTAGACGAAGTTCTTCCTGATCACGCCCGGGCTGTTGTAGTCGCTCACGTCGCCGGTCCAGTTGCCCGCCGCGTCGCGCACCCTCGCGAAGACCGCGTAGGAGACCCCGTTGGCGTAGGCCGCCGACAGGGC
>JBDREN010000217.1:0-2664 GCA_043819795.1 Elusimicrobiota bacterium | reverse complement strand
GGCGGGGCGCCGGGCGCCGGCGGGGCGCCGGGGACCGGCGGAGGCGGAGCGGGCGCCGGGCCCGAGTACTCCACATCCGCCATGCCGCGCCGCATCTGGTCCATCAGAGCATCGAGCTCCTCTGCCGTCAGCTGCCGGTCGGCATCCTCGATCTCGTAGTCGTCGAGGTCCGTGCCCCGCTCTTTGAGGAGCTCGCGGAGGCCTTGCCAGAGCTGCTCCTTGCTCAGAGGCTGGTTGGCCGGCGGGGGGACCACTTTGTCCTTGGGCGGAGGCGCGACCGGGAGCGTCTTGCAGTTGTTCGGGACGTTGTCATCGAAGAACTCCACGCAGGCGATCGCCAGGCTCTTGCCCTGGCCCGGCGGCAGCTTCATCGTGAACGAGTACTCCTTCCGGTCGCGGGGCTTGAGCGTGGGCAGCCGCACCGGGGAGCCGGGCCCCGCGATCCCCCCGAGGCTGAACTTGAGGGGCACGCCGGTCTCGCTGGTCCCGCCCTGGTTCTCTACCCGGACGAGGAACTCGAAGGGGTCTTCGCTCGTGCACTCGCCGCCGGTTATGCTATCGCACCGGACCTCCAGCGCGACGGCCGCGAGGTCCCTCGTCAGAGAGGCGGACTCGACGGTGAAGCTGAAGGGCACCTCGCTCCGGGCCACCACGTTGCCGCCGGCGTCGAGCCCCTCGACCTTCCAGTAGTAGAGCTGGCCCGCGGCCAGCCGCTGGCGCTGGTCCGAGGGGTTCTCGGGATAGGCCATGTAGTGCTCGCCGCCGGAGGTCAGCTGGCTGAAGACCGCGTTGTAGAGCCCGGCGTTGTCCCCTACCGTCACGCGGTAGCGCACGGCCCCGCTCGAGGACCAGCGCATCGTCAGGGGCCGGTCCGAGACCTTCTGGGCCCCGTTGGGCGGGTAGAGCAGGATGATGTTCGGCGAGGAGAGCGTGAACGTGGCGGTCTGCGGGAGCGTGTCGCCGTCGAGCGCGGCCTCCGCCTTGAGGGTGTAGACCCCGGGCCCCGTGTAGAAGTCCGAGATCGGGATCCCGGAAACCCGGCTCGCCGCCCGCCCGATCGAACCCGGCACGGCGTTTCCGCTGTGCTCGAAGACCTGGGAGCCCGACGGGCTCAGGATGACGAAGCGGAAGCGGATGCGGCCGGCGCTGGCGGCTCCGTTGTGCACGATCACCGACAGGCCGATCCTCTCGTTGCTGGAGAAGGTCGCGCGCGAGCCGCCCGTCGCGTCGTAGACCGAGACCCCCTGAGACGTCAGAAGCCCCGCCCGAGCGGGACCCGCCGCCGCCAGGGCGAGCGCCGCCGCCAGTGCCAGCCGCGCGCCCGCTCCCCGATAGTCCATCGCCGAATATCTCCCCGAATAAGACACTACCGCACCACCGCCAGCTTCTTGATCACCTTGCCCGACCGCCCGTTCGATCCCCCGACACTCGGGACGAGAAGTCGCACGCCCCTGTCGGCCGCCCGGGCACCCTGACCTTGGGCCTTTAGACCCTTACACACGATCCACGAAACTGGTATCGTCGTCCTATGGAGCCCAAAAACGGGGGCAAACCCGCGACACAGGCCGACATCTCTGGAGTCAAGACCGACATGGCCGGGCTCAAGACCGACGTCGCTGAAGTCAGGACCGACGTAGCCGGGCTCAAGATCGACGTCGCTGAAGTCAAGACCGACGTAGCCGGGCTCAAGACCGACGTAGCCGGGCTCAAGACCGACATCACGCGACTCGACGGAAAAATCGACCGCGTGGCGGCCGGTCTGGTCAATACCCAAGCCGAGGTGCGCGAGATCAAAGAGACGATGGCCACCAAGGCCGATGTCGGGCGCATCCTTTCGGCCATTGACGCTTTCGCCAAGAAGGCGGAGACCTATGACCGTAAAGCCCTCAGCCACGGCGACATCCTCCAGGGCCACGGGGCCCGGCTCCAGGACCACGAGAAACGCCTGACCTCCCTCGAGTCAAAGCCGTAGCCTCCTTTTTTCACGACCTTGGACCCTTGAAGAAATCTCCAAAGAATTTCTTCAAGGATCCGCTCTCCATCTACCTCACCACCGCCAGCTTCTTGATCACCTTGCCCGACTGCCCGTTCGATCCCTTGACCTTCACGATGAAGAGATAGACGCCCGAGGCCACCGCCTCGCCGTTCATGTTCGTCAGGTCCCAGTCCGCGTGGTACAGGGCCGGCGACGGCGAGGTCATCTCCGAGCCCGTGATCTCGCGGACCAGGATGCCCGCGATGTCGAACACCCGGATCTGCGCATCCAGGCCGGGCAGGGCCGACACGAACCGGAACGTGACCGTGCGACGCGCCGGGTTCGGGAACGCGAAGACCTGCTCGGCCGGCAGGGGATCGAATACGAACCCGACATCGCGGGTCTCCCCCTCGAGCAGCTCGACGTCCTGGAACCTCGTGTACTCCAGCCCGTTGAACGCCCGCACCGCGTACTTGCCCGGCAGCAGGCCCCCGATGCGCCAGCGCCCGGTGGGCCCGACGCCCGTCTGCGCCACCCGGCGGCCCCTGCGGAAGAGCTCGACCCGGCTCTCCGAGAAATTGGCCCGTGAGGCGAGCACCATGAACGCGCTCGAGGCCCTGGCGCCCGCGGCCAAGGTGGCCAGCGTCCCCTCGATGGCCGAAAGAGTGTAGTCGATCTCCAGGACGAAG